>JBIKMB010000041.1:0-35083 GCA_044359485.1 Pirellulaceae bacterium
TTTGCTCTGAATTCGCGTGCTGCCAAATTCGCGTTGGCCATCCTGTATGCGTTGAGCCAATTCGTTCATATCGCGAGGCTTGATCGCATCTGCAAAGATAACCCCCTTGGCATCTTGCCACTCTTCCTCTCCCTTTTTCTTCAAACGGCTCACATAGAGATATTTTCCAGCAGGGAGTTTTTCACCACGGGAATTTGTACCTTCGTTGGAGTAGTTTGCAATTTCCAAAGAATCACCAGGGCTGAGGTTAATAAGCACGTTGCTGGTTTGCTTGGGATCACGAATTCCGAGCACCCCCGAGTCATTAGCAAATACGCTGGCCTTAAGCGTGCGTCGCAGTTTCTTCATATCTTCGATTGCGTTGACTTCGTCACCATTCAAGGTATAGCAAACAGCTCGCAGTCGAATCGCTTCAACGTAATTCGGCATAACTTCAAGAACTCTGGTTAGGAGATCGATGCAATTGTTGAGTTCCAGCATACCAAAAGAATCCAGAGCCATTGAGTATTGCTCCAAAGCCATCTGTTGCTCATAGCTGAAGGACTTGGCATCAAAACTCACATATTTGTATTTCCCTTCAAAATCCTCCTGTGACTTCGGGCTGAGTTGAGAAATTGCGATTTCCTGAGTACCACCCATTAGAATATAGGGTAGTTGCTTACGACCGCATTTCTCGAGAGCGTAAGCCGTCGTACGTCTGACGGTATAGTAGAACAATTCTTGTAGGCCCACGACTCCATCACGGTTACCCTTATCGTAATCGCAATTGCCGCGTAGACCTTCGATCAGAAAGTTCGCGAAGACGCCATGGCCCAACGCGTCATGTTCCACCGCAACTTGACTTGGCAGACAACTGGAGATCACGCAATACTGTCCAACTTGTTGGTCCTTCAAATACTTACCGATGTCGTAGTTACGTATTTCCTCTTTATCGGTACCGAGGTTACGACAAGCATCCGTCAGAATAACCTTGGACGTTGCATTAGCCTCAGCAAGCAAGTTGAAAAGCTGCTGAACAGCTAAGCCCTTTTCCACGTTGTATTTCGTTCCTAAGCGGCTGATCGTCGTATCGGACATACAGAGGTGGCTAGTGTTGTGAACGTCTACACCATGTCCAAAGAACATGATCACCAAAGAGTCCGTCGGCTTCTTGACCGCTTCTTGCAGTGTTCGCATAACGTTCTTGTGCGTCGGCAGCATATCAGGTGCGGCGCCATCAGCTAGTAAGGTCAGCTCAACATCAGGCATATCGTGCGATTTAAGGGCTTCAATAACCCCTCGCGCATCATCGTCCGCGTAATTTAAATCAGGCATTGGAAGGTCGCCCGCTCGCCGCGGGGTCTCGTGTAGGTAGTCGCTGACACCAATGGCGACGACATGCATTTTGGATCGTACTTCTTCTGCCATCGCCACATGACTGAGATGGGACATAGCAGTGAAACCCAACAGACCAATCAAGCTTTGAAGAAACAACTTTCTCATCACAATTCTCCCCAAGAGAAACAAGAAACTTTGAAGACAAGACGATTTTCAACGGCTCTCCCAAGGCTGGTGGCCCGTAGTTGAGTGATCAGCCAGAGAGGAATCGGCGTGGCGGATCGTGTTCGCCGACACCGCCGTTGAGCAAGAAAAGAAAACTTAACCGACACTTTGAAATGCCGATTTTTTTTCTCACTGGACAGCTAGCTGCGAGAACAATGTGAATCTTTTGGGGCGAGGTTCATAAAAAGAAAAAGCTCGTTTCCCCCTGAGCTAAGGAGAAACGAGCTACTCACGCTTGGGTGCGTTGATCCAAAAAGGCTGGCGACTTAATTCTTCACTAGCCGGCTAGGTTGGGTATCATCGACATATTCGATGACCAGTTCGCCTAGCAGATCGCCAATTTCCGCTTTGACTCGTTTCACCTGGTTAGCAAGTCTGATACCCTGACCGACAGCGCGGTCTGTTCCATTTACTTTAAACTCTGCAGGCACAGCATCTTTTTTCGCTGGGTCCCAGGCCGCGTACACATTGATTTGAATTCGCCCTTTGTGAGAGCTAGATCCGAAGCGATGAGCTACGCTCTTGTCATCAGGTACAATTTGAAAAGCATCCGAGAATGAATCTGTACGATGCCAACCGTAAACGGCGACATTTTTCTTCATCGGAACCATCCACAACAACTTTTCTTTGCTGGCTTGGTCCTCGCTAAAAGCAGTCGTATCGATTCCGTCGAACAAAATTTTCGTCGCTAGGTCAACGTCGTTTTTATAATTTCTCAATTCAATGATGTAGCAAGCATCTTTGCGCAAGCGAAGATGCGGAGCATTCGTGGAGGGTTTGACCCTCGCTTTGAGAAAGTTAGGTGATGTTCGCGCCTCTGTTGGATTAATTTCACGCAACCTAACACCCAGCCGTTCGCCAAAAACCAAATAATCCTCTTGTTTATCAAGTTTTACAGAACCGCCAAATGTTGTTGCTCCGTCTGCGAAAAGGACCTCACCTTCGTCTTTAACCTCAGCTTCTTCCAACTGCTTCACCACGCGATCGAGTCGCTTCGTACGGGACGAATCGTCAGGGATCGTCAGCGCGTCGGCTGGTTCCGACGGTACGATCGGCGATGTCGGTTGGCTTGCTTCATCCTGATCTTTGATATTCAATTCGAGCGGCAAGACCTGCTCTGATTTGCCGGAGGGCTGAACGATTGCAGCTTTCACTTTGACAACTTTCGTATCAGCTTCCACAGAAAAGGTTCCTTCAATCGTCTGCTTAGCACTATCATCCACTTGGATCTGGAATCGGTTCAATTCCTCTTTCAGAGCGATGGCGATGCGTGTGCCATAGACATTGCTATGCGGATCATGAGCTGCGGTGAACTTACCGATCTTGATGATCCTGCCTTGGTTGGTTTCCCTGAGATGCGTATCGACTGCCTCAGCAAAGCCCCCAGCGACCACAGCGAGCGATTCATTCGCCTCGAGCGCCGTGGGAATCAGGCAGAGCATCGCAGAAGGGAAAAGAAAGCGAATCCAATTTGGGAAAAGATAAGCATTCATGATAAGTTCTCCAGTGAAAAGGTGTCTTGGTGTACTATTTTTTCTCGGCTAAAGGGATCTGCTTGTAAGGAGCCCCTAGATCTAGCTGCTGAATCACACGGTGAAATTTGGTTTTGTTTCCAATAAACTTTTGCCAGTCATCGCGTTTGATTTCTCCACCGTCGAGCAAACCCTTCAATCCGAGGTCTCGAATAACCGGATTAGATTTGATCGCACTCTGAAGAACCTCGTCGCTAACGCTTAGTTCAGCGGCGACTTCTTTAAGTCTCAATTTTGAAACCTTGAATTGTTTCGCGATCAAGCCCACCGGCTCAGCCCCCTGCGGTCGTTTTGCGCCTTCTTGCCATGGCTTGAGCATTTGCACCAGGGAAAAGACAAACTTTTCTCTATCCTTTTGGATAAACGGGTCAGTACCAGGAGCATGTAAACTTTCCAAAGTATCTCTCACTTTACCAGCGACTTGAGCATTAGGTAACACTTCGTCGCGAGGCGGCTGAATCATCCCTTCGGAATGACAGTTGATGCACGACAGGCCGTTGACAATCAATGGAGTTCCGGAGACTTGATTGAAATCGAAAACTAAATCTGGAGGTCCGGCATTGATCCTCTTTCCCTTGCTGTCGACCAGCATGTAGCCCTGCATTCCATTGGGCAAGGAGAAAATTACCTCGCCACCATCGTGGGTGAATGCAAGTTCGGGAAAGGGATTCGCAGGGAATTCGGGTCCTAGCGGAAAGCGAATGATATTGCTTTTGCCGTTTTTGGGATCATCGGTATCGAGAAAATCATACGACTTCCAGTAGTATCCATTTTGGGATACATGCCTTTCGATCAATCGGTTCGCATGGGGTGAAACCTTGCTGTTGTTGAAACCGGAACGCACAACTCGACGCTCAAGGATATTTTTTTCCACATCGATACCAAGAGATGCTTCTAATTCCTTGACATCTTCCGGAATGTTGAGCAGATCATGATACAGAGGTGGTTGTAGGGCGGTGGTAATAAACCAATCGCCACGGATTAAAGGAATCGGACTAGCCGTTCTGGATTGTATGGCTTTGAAAGCGGGTGTGCCGATTTCATAGGCGTAGGGATAAGCTTCGAGTATTTTTCGCCATTCTCTATCCTCGCTCCAGCGGATACTGGCCGAATTCATCATCGATGCGAGATCTACAGCAAGCACGAGGTCTTCTGAATTGGGCACGGTTTCGATCGTCGCAAAGTCGGCGTACCAACTCAGGCTGTTGATCGCTTTAACCAGAGCAATATGGGCTGCGCGAATCATCTGCTGTCTTTTCTCAAGTCCTTGGTCTTGAGCAACCTGCGCGATGTTTCGGAAGACAAAGAATCGCAAAAATTGATGTTTTTCCAACGGCTTCGAGTTCAAATAAGCTTCGATACTGACCGTTAAATCCTCCATCGATGGGATAGATGCTGCCACAGCGGGAGAATCCTCGCGGTCCGATGGCGAACGTTCCGTATCAGAGGTTGACTCTGGTTTCGTTTCTCCATCTAAGCCGTTGATCCACTGTTGTAAAATTTTGATTTCTGCGGCGGTCGGAGTAACAATATGGGGAGGACTAAGTGTGGGTGGCATTTCTCCGCTCAAGATCACTTGCAGCAGTCGGGAGTTGTCGGCATCGCCTGGTACAACCAAATCGGCTCCGATTAGATCCTTCAGATTCAGGTTGATCTCAACATCATGATGGGTCGAAGCACCTTTTTGGTGGCATTCCTGACAGCTTTTGGCCAGGATGGCAAATGCTTGGCTCTGTAGCTTATCTTGAGCGCTGCACGTTTGGTTGTTTGTGCCGGCCGTGACAATGCTTGCCAACGCCAATGCTAGAAGAGTGCGTGTGCCCTTCTTATTGGTGGAGGTTCGCCTGGTTGGTTTGTTATCGCCGGCTAAATTCCAAGTAGGTCCGCAATTGGTGAACTGCAACATGCGTCCGAATGGAAGTAGATTGAGCGGTTTCATGATGTCCTCGTCACTTTAAACGATTCAGAGACTGCCTAAGCGACAGGCTCTGTAAATGCGTGGTTTGTCAATACCAACTAATGGCCTGTCCCTTTCCAGACTGGACAGCCAGTGGGAATTTTTCCTTGCGCCACCGGGGCACGCAGGCAGCCGCCGACGTGGATTGGCCCAGCCTTACTTCGCGTGCATGCCGGCAGCGAGCAATGCAGCCAAGAGACTAGGCAGGCTCTATTGGCGATAAACGGGGAGATTGCTCAAAACTGCTGTGTCTTGAGGAAATCGCTGCAGGGATTGGTGGTGGAAAACCCTCTCAAAATTTTTTACAAGAATGCGTTTTTGATGGGCTCCGACGCTCATTTGAAAAAATCTCGAGAAAAATTAGCAGCGGCTGTCCGGTGGAGGATGGCGTCCGGCATATCGATGAATGCAGTCCTAAAGACATCTTATCGGTCGAACAGAGCTCATCTCTACCAAGTTGTAAAATTCAATCCTTTTCGAAACATATTTCTCGCAGGTGCTTTATGAAATGCTTCCCCATCGCTTTAGGTCTCCTTCTGGCAAGTTTCGGTAGTGCCAATCTCTTCGCAGATAAGCCGTTATCGAATCATCTCCCAGATACCGATATCACCGGATTGGTCTTGGCGAAGTTCCAAACGGTGGATGGTCAAGGTAAAGTCGCTTTTCGAATTCCAGCCTGGAAAGAAACTTTGAGCACCGAAACGTTCGAAGTTGAAGTTCCGAAGACTGAAATACAGACACAAGAGGTGGTTAAGGATGGCAAAATAACGACCCGCGAAGTGCCCGTGACGGTCACCGTGGTTGAAACACGCACTCAAACCGTGGCAAATTATTCTCCCAAGGATCCGGTGAAGGGAGAGGTGGCGCTGGAGAAAATCAAAGCTTGGAACCTTAAAGGGAAGCAACTCTCGGCAGAAGAACTCAAGGAGAGTTTGTCCAAAGCGATCTATCTGCTCTGTCTTTCTGCAGAGCCTGCAGAAGGTATCCCCCCCTTGGATCCATTCTATGCCAATGCTTTTCGGTCTGACACGTTAATTGTTTATTCAGACGAGTTAGACGGCTTTTTTCAATCCAGCGTTGAGCGTGCTCCAGAGCCTGCCGAAAGTTCCGATGCAACACCAGCCGAGGCCGCACCAGCACCGCCGGAGCCTGCAGCCGACAAGCGGTAACATCCACGCTGGTATCATGGAAGGCTGGATGATCGAAGTGTGCCGAGAGATTGAACGCAAGCCCAGGCGATCGCTAAGCCGACAGTCTCTCGGTCAGTGAATTTACTAAAGCCGGCAACTGTTGACCGGCAGTCCCCTTGAGAATGGTAAAACCTTGCAGACCCAGTGGAGGATCAGGATCGACAAAGAAACGCTCTTTGGCTTGCGAAAAGACTCCCAGCAAGCTCGCGGCTGGCTCGACGCGTGCGGATGTGCCTACACCGATAAAAACATCTGTCTCCAAGGCGAGTTGCTCGAGTGCATCCCATTGCATATTGACCGCTTCGCCGAACCAAACGACATCGGGGCGCATTTGTCCTCCGCACCGAATACATTTTTCACCTAGCGATACAGCGGTTTCCTGTTCGATTCGATAGTCGCAAGCAAATCTCGGGTCGCCGGATGCGGGAACGATCGAATGATGCCACTCGCATTTGCGATACCTCATGCTTCCGTGCAAATGGCGTACTTGGCTGGCTCCAGCCCGCTCCAGCAAATCATCGATATTTTGTGTGATATTGAGGACATTAAACCTTTTTTCGAGTTGGGCGATTGCCAGATGACCAGCATTGGGCTCACAGCTTCGAATATTTTCCAGTCGATGTTGGTAGAACTTCAGGACTACCTCTGGGTTTCGCTGCCAACCTTCAGACGAAGCGACATCCTCAATTCGAAAATTATGCCACAAGCCGCTAACGGAGTCTCGGAATGTTGGAATACCGGATTCACGTGACAAGCCCGCACCCGAGAATATCACAATATTTTTCTTATTCATTGCTTTCACCGTGCCGCCTTGATCTTCGACAATCGGGATATCTTAAGCTTGCGCAATTTCCATGAGTTTTGCGGTTAACTTTTTAATCATTTCATCAGCTTTTGGTTGAATTTCGCTGACGGCTCCGCCGGCTTCCAGCGAGTCGATGAGTTCTGTTGCGGTCTTTTTCCAGGCTTGGCAGCGATTGACGACCAAGTCACGTTTGTCGTTAGGCAGTCCTTTTAGCGATTCAAGTAGGGGACCATAAATTAATAAATCGCATGAATCACGAAAAGCGACCAATTGCCGTTGCAGAGCTTTAGTATCGGTCAAGTTAGGCTTCCAATCTTTTTCGACTTGGCTCGCCATACGTAGCAAGGACTCTTGCGGTGTCGCAACGGGAGCTTGCAATTCGGCTGCGGCGAAGAACTCTCCTTTTTCAGGTGGCGCGAACGGATTAAACAAAATCACCATAATCGCGGCAGCTGTGGCAGCGATCACTCCCAGCGCAAACCAAGTCGATCGATTCTTAGGAGTCGCAGTTGCGGCTGAACTAGAGCGAATGACGGGCTGAACGTCCTTCTTGGCTAAAGCTGTAGACGAGCTATTATCCAGCGGACCGCTAGCCAGTGAGCTTAGGGCTGACGATCCGCTCGGACTCGGCGCGGAGTCGATGCGTGCCAGCACTTTTTGCATCACTGAGTTTTCAAAGGCTTGATCAGCGGATGACTTGGGGAGTCGCAGCCAGTACTCTTCGCCTTCCAGGCAAATCAATTCCTGCAGTTCCATCAGCAAAGCGGGATTGTGAACCAACGCTTCAATACGAGCTTGAGCAATATCTTTCTGCAGGCCACGCGACAGAATATTCGCCTTGTCACCGGCGAGCCAATCCTGCAAGGTGATCTCGGGCGGCCGATTTCCACTCAATTTACCCAGAACAATCAATTGCTCAACCAACTTTGGTAGCTCGCTGCCAACCAATTGCTTTTCTAGCCAAGTTGCCCAGTCCCGACGCTCATCCGGTAAGCAAAGGGCAGGTACGATCAACTCTAAATTGGAATCATGCTCATTCATGACACCGCTCCTAGCATACAATTCCGGACTCTTTGATTGGCCTCATAGCGCCATCGGTATAAAGTGTCTCGGTCGATTTTATGTTTATCTAAAACTTCTTTTTCAGCAGCCTCCCCCAAGTACTTACATATCAAGGCATCATAAAAATGCTCATGGTTACTTTTTAGCTGCCGCATGCAACGATACAAATCATGATTCTCTACCTCGAACCGCCATCTTCCGAATTCCAAGACTTGTTCCGCTTCGAAAACTTGTTCGTCTGGACCTGGGGAATTGGCCTGGGCTTGGTCAGGGACATGAGGATGAATTTCGGGTCTCTTCTTGCGAATGTCCTGCATCACCTCGTTCACGCCGATTTGAAACAGCCACGCTCGAAAGTTGCGCTGACTGCTCGCGCAAAACGATAAGCGGCTAGCCCAAACCTTCAACCAGGTTTCCTGCAGATATTCCTTCAAGCGGTTTTCGTCATAGGTTTTTTGAGAAAACTTGCTTCTCAAAAAGTTTTTGAGGAATCCGCTGTAGGTTTCCAGCAGACGTTCGAAACCCACACGCGGGGCCGAACCACAGAATTGCTCCAACTCGTCCATCCGATAATTTCCCAGAGACAGCGTGCATAAATATTTCGTTGTGTCAGAGTAACTATCGGTGGACCAAGCTGCAATCATTCCGGTCCGATAATCTTAATATCCCCTACTATACTTTTGTTTTGAGGGGTAAGTCGCATGTGGAACACGGTAAGAATGCGACGATTTGTAACCACCGGAATGATCGTTACATGAAGAACTCTTGCCGTGGCCATAATAGCCTGACGAATGGGCTTGTCCCCCCCATTGAGGATGGTGATTTCCGGCCGAGCGATAACCGGATGCATGATAATTGCGTCCCGAATAGCTCGGTTGATGGTACTTCGAACTGTGCGAGTAGTTTTGGCTGTACGAGCTGTGGCCGTAGGAACCGTAGCGATGGTAGGGATCTGTGGCGGAGACACTCGCCCAACTACTGGCAACGCAGGTCAAAGCGAGAAAAGCCATCCACGAAAAACGGTGCGTCTGGTGCCATAAGTTCTTGATCATCTCAATCTCTCCATATGTATTGAACTTTGCGGGATTCTGGGAGGCGAACAATGCCTCCCCCGTGATAGCTTCAATGCATGGTTCATTCCTTTCTCCGAATTTTTACAAAGAAATTTCGAGCCCAAGGTGTTGGGCAAATTACCCAGTGAGGAATGCTCAGATCCGTTTTTTAGGCAGCCGAATCATTCCCCACGGAAACATGAGTGAATTTCGCGATTTTTTTCTTTTTTTCGGCGGTCCGCCCGGAGAAGTTGGGGGGAGGCCGCATTAACCCTGCAAGCAGACAACAAAGAGGACCATGACGGGCTTCGCGTGAAGCCTGGCGATCCATGGTTGAAGGGGGTTCTCGTCATTGCGGGAGAAAAGTTATGAAAAAGCTATTGTTGCTTGGTGCATTGCTCGGCTTGTGTGGTTTCTCGTATTCGTTCGCCGACTATATCCAAATCGGCTGGAGCAAAATAAACGAAGGCTTCAAGGATTCCATTCCAGTTGGAATCGAAATCGACCGCTTGGGCTTGTCGCTCCAGCAGCTCGATACAGAGATTGCATCGAATGCTCATAAAGTTGTTGAGGAATCGGTCGCGCTGGATCGCTTTGCAAAACTTGTTGACGAGAAGCAGCAAGGTTTAGCGACGCTCAAGTCAGATCTATCGCTGTTGAAGAACAAGTATGTCAGCACCACTTGTGATAAGACCAAAGGGACATTGGAAAAATCCATGTTGACACGCGTCAATCGCTTCAAGTCTCAATCGGAAGCGGTCGCCAGCATGGAGAAGGCCTTAACTCACAAGCGCGATGCTTTCGAGAAAATGCGAACTGCCTTTGAAAAGCAGAAGCTGACACGTGATGTTCTCAAGAATCGTTTGGATTCACTCAAGGCGGAGTATCAATCGTTGAAAATGCAAGGTTCGCTTGCTCAGAGCGAACTGGCTAATTCGGCTGTTCGCAAGGCGACTGATTTGGCACTGGAAATCGAAGACCGCTTGGAAGTCCAGCGCCGACTGGCCGAACAGACGGAAGAATTGGTCACCGATGGCGATTTGGAAGAGCATATGGAAAGCAAGGAAGCGGAGTTCAATCTTTCGGACGTCAATGGCGTTCTGGATGAAACTTTGGAAAAGCTAGCTCAATAAGCGAGGCTTGTTGGCAAGGTGCGGACTGGAGTCGATGTCCAGTCCGCACAACCTTCTGGTCATATAACCTCAGAGCCTATCCGAAAACCCCGAATACCGCGACCAACTCGAAGGGGGTTAAGGGCGAGTCGGATTGATTCTTCGCTCCCAGATGAAAACCGCGGCTAACGCCGTCGGCAAATGGTTTTCGGATAGGTCTTAAATACGATCTCTCCGACCGCAATGTCACAATGGCAGGCGGTGGGGATTTTTTTAGCACGAGAGTCATTCAATCTTCTGTCACAAATGGGCTTATTCTCGAAGTGGACGCCCTTTAGAGACCAGGCTTATGCGAATCGCTTTAGTTTTTCTAATCGCATTGATCTTCTGTCCGACGGTCATCGGTCAGCAGTATTACGGGCTTGCCATTGGCGTTAACCGTTACAACGGAGACTTTGCGCCGCTCCGGTATGCGGAACGCGATGCCCAGGGGGTGGGGGAGGCTTTAAAAAATATTGGTTACAAGGTGGTGACCATGGGGCATGATCAGCCCTCAGGGCACCTTGACCCTACCAATGCGGACAAGATTCTCCAGCAAATACGCCATCTCGCGGATTCTGGACGGGACGGCGATACGTTGGTTCTTTTTATGTCTGGGCATGGTTGCCAGTTTCCGGACGATCCAGAAACCTACTTCTGCCCCTCGGATGCTAATCTGAACAAGAAGGACTTTATGGTTCGTGTCTCTGAGGTAATGACAATTTTGAGTGGGAGTGAAGCGACCCATCGCTTTGTGCTCTTGGATGCATGTCAGGAGGAAATATTTGCGCGAGGCACACCAAAAAACGCTGCGCGACGCATTCAGATTCCAAATCTCGTCGACACCGAGAAGGTAGTACCCAAGACCCTGGCCGTGTTTTTTAGTTGCAGTCCAAAGCAACTTAGCTTCGAAGATCCCGAATTGCCTAACTCGCTTGATCCCATGGGCGAAAAGGGGCACGGTATTTTTTCGCACTACGTGATCCAGTACCTCACTGGTCAAGCAGGCGACCAACATTACACAGAACGGGATGAATTGAGTGTTTCCTTAATGGAAAACTTTGTCAGTACGGCGACTCGGCAACATGCTCAAAAGCTTAATCGGGATCAAATACCCAAACTCAAGTTTGATGGTAGTTTCTCGCTTGGGCGACTACCCCGCCAAGCGAATCCTTCTCCTGTGACCTCAGCAGATTCCAAAATCGCTGGGACTCCAGAAATGTCCAAGCCAGCCTCGGCAACGAATAAATCTTCGTTGCGTGTTCGCTCACGCATCGGTCGGTCCGCTGTCTATCAAAATCGTTCCACATTCGATTCGGTCGATCATCGAGTTGGCATTGAGGCTGGTACGGAAGTGGCTGTTATTGAACGAGATAAAACGACGAAAAGGCTTTATGTCGAATGGCTCGACATAAAAGGTATTAAACGTCGTGGTTGGATAGATGATTTTAGTATTGAATAAAAAGGATAGGAGTTTGCAATGCGCTCTACATCTTCGGCTTTGACGTTTTTAACTATTCTATCCCTGTTTCTATGTGGCGAGCGAACCTTTTCACAAGAACTCGAACTAGAGGTGGAGAACGTGATCACGATCAGTGCGAGTGATAAGCCTAAAGGCTCTGGAAGATTCAAGGAATTTTACATCGATGTCAAACAAGGAGATACGCTATCGTTCGACATTAAAGGCAAAGGTGGCGTGAATGTGGGCACATTGATAGAACTGTTTCCGAACGATGGATTTAACACGGATTATCGCACGCGAAATACAGCCTTTCATCAGCAATGGACCTCGGATCCGTTACCTGCTTGTCGCATGCGGGTGCGAATAGTTGCTTATCGACCCTATGGAGCACTGAGTGTCTACGTGGAGAAACGCAATCCAACGGACAAGCCTGCCGAGGTTAATGGTGAGATCGAGAAAATGACCGTTGAGCAACTCGTGGCTCGACATCGCGAATTGATTGCGGAACTACAAAAAATTGCGAACGAATTAGCGCGTCGCTGACAAAGCTGCCAAACCAGGATGGCTTCAGTCACGAGCTTCAGTCGTGAACTTCGCGGCGTACATCCCGGCATGAGGCATCCGTTGTAAGGAGCATCGCTGTGCAATGGGATTGGCAAAAGATACAAGAAACGGGCGAGCGAACTTTTGCGGATTTTAGGGAATCCCTTCCTCCGTTTGGTCAACACGCGTTGGATGCTTCGTTGGAATGGGTTATGCGGAAAGATGAACGCATCACCCAGGAGGTGGCGCTCCGCAGCTTGATCACTTTAGTTGTCTTGTGTATCCTCGGCCACACGATTGTGGCTAGTTTTTCTTTTTTGCGGCGGTGGCTAGCGGGAGCACGCGTCCGCGATCTACTGGCTTATGGGTGCTATGAATGGCTTCCAGGGCGGGGTATTCATTTCATTGTCGTCGGTTGTCTTTGGACTTTCATGATCGGGTGTGGTTTAGCGATTGCCGCGGCCGGTCTGCGCATATTAGCGCAATTTGATGAAAGTAAAACACCGGACTGGAAATCGGCAATCGCGATGCTGATTGGAACCGGGCTGGTATTCTTGGTGGCCCGTGGGCTCTATCGCTTGTATTCAGCTACATTTATCGAAGTTAAGAACGTAAATTTACCGCAGGTCAAAGTGTCCGTCCGATCGATACGATCGCTCCGCGACGCGGGCGATACATCGCGAATCGGAACAGAAAAGTTTCCCAATCATATTTCGCCATTCTTCGGTATCGGTTTATTGACCCGCCATATTCTGCGTTTGAGTGTGTTCCTTGCGTTCCTGTTGCAATTGTTTGTCGCAATTCCACTGGATATCAAAACCGAACAAAGAGTGGACTGGTTGGAACAGCTGTCGCAATGGCAGGGGCAACTGCGGGCAATTTACCATACACATATCGACACGATTCGAAGTTGGGATTTACCTAAGTCGAGTTGCCTGGTGGGAATTTACTTTTGCATGGGCTTGCTGCTGATGCTGCTAAACAGCAATCGGCATTATCTCTTGATTCGATTTCCGCAGGCGATGCTCTATTCGCTGATGCTAGCTGCCGCGGTTTGGATACAAGTTTGCAATTTGGGTCAGGTGGGCGAATGGGATCTTGCCATCGTATATGCAGCAATGCTGGTTCTTTTATGGTTACTGGGACGTCGCTGGAATCAAGATCTAAAGTTAGCGGCGACTTATCGAAGGACCAAGAAATATCTCAATCCGATCAGTGACTTGATACGTAATGCGATTCACGTCTTCCTGGATCGAGTTCAAAAGGATCGCTATTGCCGTCTCCCCGAATTAGATGCGGTACAATTGTCCGAGCGGATTACGCGGGGGGCGCATAATATCGAGGAAAGCGATCCTCTTGTCACACGGTTTTTTGGCAGGTTCATGCGGGTAGCTCGCGTTGCCGCGGAACGTTGCAGTACGGCGAGTCTCCGTTTTATGACGATCAATCGATTTACAGAGCTTGGGAATTACTGGCCATCGTATGGTCCGTTAGTAGAGCCGAGTGTTCCAATGTGGGATGAATCGATATTTCCCATTCATCCGCCCGAAGGTTTCGCGACTTGCCGCGATTCGATACGATTACCCGATTGTTACAATCCTATCTACTACTGCCCACCGACCGAAACCAGAACGGAAACCTATTACGAAACCGAGTCATATTACGAGTGGGATAGTTCGACCAATTCCAATGTCTACAAGACGCGAACCGTTCAAAAAACGCGAGAGATACAAGTCACTTGCTCGAAGTGTAACGGGACAAGTCGATTAGAATACGCGCGTTATCTGATCACAACCTGGCAAACGCATCGTCCGACGATTGTCTCTCCGCATATGTCGATGCCCGAACTGGTCGAGTATGCGGAGGAAACACTTTATTTTCGTCGGCCTATGGTGGAGCACGGAGTCATTTTAAATGGGGAAGCTGATATTTGTGTGGGTGAATCGAGATTGCAGGACGAGATGCGACGAGCAGGTGAGCGACTAGCAGCGAAGACAGACGCATTGTGCAAAAGAATTGTCGAATTAACCAAAGATCGGTATGTCTACCGTGCCGACTTTATTGTCGGTGGGCTGCAGGCGATGAATATCCGTTTCGCCTTTTTGCGATCTAGAAGCGGTTGGTTTTTTGGTAAACGCCCCGAGTTTCATTTTCCCAAATTACCGATCGGTTGGGCAACGATTTCCACTTGGCTGTTTCTTTCACCCATAGCTCTATTGATTTGGCTTGGTATCGCAGCCGCGATGTTGGTGCCGCTGTCATGGGTGTGCAATGGCCAACTCTTTCCGGGCGGCTGAGCTCACCGCGAATTGGCTTGATGCCAGTGGAGAATGGAGTCTGCTGCAAGACGATCACTTAGGTAATTTACCAAGTTGCAGACGCATTTTGTCGAGCCGAAAGCCGACCGGTCCACCATCCTCGGCCTGCGCAGCATCAATCGTTCTCCCTCTCAGCCGATAGTTCATGACCTCGGGTCTCTTGACGAGACGCTCGCCGGGCATTAAGCGAAATGGCCCTTGATCGCGTTGCTGCGAAGGAATGGGATCGGGGTCCATCCACACAAGATTTCTGCCTCCGCTGACGCCGAAGGTATCCACTTCACCTCGCGTTCGAGTCAGCACAGGATTTGTGTTCAAAAAGAAGATATTCTCGCGAACCTTGATGGACTTTGGTGGGCTATGCATGCTGGCGAATCGGCCCCGAATGGTACAGCCCTCGATTTCAATCCAAGGGACCATAGATCGATTGAAGAATAGCGTTTGGTTATCGCTAATCCAGCAGTTACGAAAGACGATGTGACCCGCAGTACCCTTATTTGTCATCCAGGCGAACGCGGTAGCCAATTTCAGGAATTCCTCCGTAGCATTTTCGCGGGGTTGGCCTTCATGTTCTAGCATAACATTTTCAATCCAGGCGATACTGGGTCCATCCTGTCCCTCTTCGGTAATAACTTCAGGTCGCATACTGGTCGTGATACCATAACCGTTGGCTGATTCATAAAAAGCTTGTCCCTGCTGAGACTCATCGAGAATTCGGCAGTTTGTCATACGTAAATTCAGTGCACTGGTTAGGAATATAGAATGTCGCATATTGCGAGTGATATGAGTCTTAAATTGCAGTCCATCGAATCTCAATGTCTGTGAGCGAATACCAAAAAGAAAAAGGTTCTGTGTCCAATCGCCCCAATGAATGAGACCGGGAACATTTCCTATAATATTCTCTGGCGAGTCGCTGAGGACAATCGTGGGGGGACTTTCCTTGGTGGTTTCAGCGGCGCGAATGGTTAAGTGTCTTACCGATTCAGTGTAGAGAACGCCCGGTTTCCCATCGATATCGAAATTGCATCTGGGAATATAGGTCTCACTATCGGTAATCACTACTTCGACATCGTCTCCTTGGATAAGGCTAAAAGCTTCCTCCAAAGATCGAATAGGACCATTCCTTTTGCTGACTTCGACGATGGTGGGCAAGCCTCTAGGAACGCCAGCTCCTGTTGTAATATCGATCAATCTTTCAGCAATTCGTGGCAAAGTTGCTGGCAATTTGGAGGCAAGAATTCCGATCGGCGGCTTTGTGTCTTCGGTTACTTTAGGCAGCGAAGTCTGGAGAATTTCAAGATCCCGCGCCGAGGCTTCTTGCAATTCGATACCCGCAGGTAGAACGCGTAGCATCGGTGAATGACTAATCAATCCTGATTCTTCCAATCCGAAAATCGAACGAAAATCCATCAGCGTGGTCGCACGATCGGTACTCGGTAACCAAGCGTCCAAGTGTGCCGCATTTGAGTTGATTGCAGCCACTTGCACCAATTTTTGCCAACGTGTTCTATCCAGCGATTGCTTTTCTCCTTGGCTGACCGCAATCAACTCAGACATGCCTCGTTCCCTAGCAACTAACACGGAGTCCTTCAAACTAAGGTTGAGAAACGGTTGGGAATTGTTATCTGTCAAGCGATAAGCGGGAATGTTGATTAGGGAACTAAAGTTATAGAGAGTGCTCCCCTGAAGAATTAAGCTTGCTTTGCTATTGTTACCAGCCAAGTCGATAAAGGCTCCTTGGCCACCGGCCCATAACCATTGATTCCCTGAAATCTGAACTTTTGCATCCGAGGTAATTTGGACCAATGATTTTAGTCGTGCACCACGGATAATGGTCGCCGAGAATTGAAGATCAAGTTGATCACTGCTAGAACCATTCAGCTGAATGAATGGGAGTGGTAAGCCTTCGGAAAAACGTTCTGCTTCGTCTGTCGAAGCCGTGAAAGTACAATTTTCAAAGCGGACTTTTCCTGACTTACAGCGCATAAAACTTGACAGTTTTTCTCTTTTAAAACCTCCGATCGAAAAATGTATTTTTTCGAAATGAATGTCGACCTGATCTGCATATAAGAGTGGCTGCGCTGAGGCTTCGTCCTGCTGCTTGATGTTGGTCCACTCGTCTCCCGAATACATTTTCTGGCGGATAATCGGCCAATAATCGATGCCAGCTTTCTGATCGCCAATAATTCTCAGAGGTGTCTTCCCTGCCAAATCCGTTGGAGATAATTCCAATGGACCGCGATGGCGAATCCGGATCGTGTCATTGGGTCGAGCTTGTTGGATTGCTGTTGTCAGATCGGGAATTTCATTTTTATCAATACCGACGACCCATTCGCGCGGACCATCCGCTGGAGCAACGGAAGGAGTCGAAGGCTGCGAAGCCGTGGCAGTTGGAGTTGTCGCGTTTGACAATTCCTTCAAATCCTGTGCCGGTGGGGAAGTCGATTTCTTATCATTACTTGGCTTGGCTGTCGTAGCATTAGCATTTGGGGTAGGTGTCAATTTGGGATTCGGTAATTTCGTTCGTTGCATTCTCACGTCGACCTCAGCAGTGGAATCTAAGGTCACTGTTTTCACAAAGGACTCAAAGCCAGGTTTAATAACTTGTATCGTTCTCTCGCGATCAAAGTCGTCCAATTCAAAGTTTCGAGTCAATTCCTGATCGACGGATCCGACGGTTCGCTCATCGATAATGATTTTCGCACCTACGATTTCTCTGATGTCGGATTGAGAGAATTTCAGGGTTAATCTTTGCTTCGTCGGGCTGAAAATCATCCAGCCTGCAAAGGCGAATAACGATGCGGCCGTTATGATCATCGTCCCCAGCGTTGGCCAGGATCGTTTCGATCTTTTGGTCTTTCTTCGCGCCGCAACAACGGGGCGGGCCGACAATATTGTGTTGAATTCTGGGTTGGTTGAGCGATTGGATGATTGGGAGTTGTCTATTTGGCGATTGGAGGGTGAAAGCGGAATCGGTGACGGATACGTCGGCAAAGCTTGCGGGCTTGGGGAACTGGGTACCTGAGCAGGTGGTTCCTTTACCGTATCATCCGAGCTTTGAATCAACGTTTCCAAAAAGGTGTCGTCTGCCCCATGCGCTGAAGTTACGGATCTTAGATCGCCGTCATCGACACCTGCGAGAATACTCTTCAAAGTTTCGGCGATAGCCAGCATGCTTTGAGGACGCTCCGACGGATCTTTCGACAACATTCGTTGAAAAAGTTTGTCGAGCGCTTCTGGAACATCGTTTCGGCGCGCTCTTAGTGAAGGAACAGTAGCTTCGCGATGCGCGAGTACTCTTTGTACCAAAGAACCTGCCGGAAATACGACCTCTCCCGTCAATAGCGTGTATAGTGTGCAACCCAGACTGTAGATATCACTTCTCGTATCGGCCGTTTTGGTATCAAAACTCTGCTCTGGCGATAAGTAGTCTACTGTACCCATCAGCGCACCGTCCGCTGTCAATCCATGGGACAAGCTATCTTCATTTGCTTGGTCGCGGACTATGCGCGCTAAGCCTAGATCAAGAATTTTAATGCAACCATTGGAATCTAAGAGTAGATTGGCTGGTTTAATATCGCGGTGAATAATTTGCATATCATGCGCATACTGCATTCCCCGAGCTACTTGTTGTACATAATCGATCGTCTTTGCGATCGACAGAGACCCCTGTTTTTCCAATAACGATTTGAGATCTCCACCGCTTACATATTCCATCACCAGAAAATGGATGCCGTTTTGTTCTCCAGCATCAAAAGCTGTAACAATATTGGGATGGATCAATTTAGCCGAAGCTAAAACTTCACGCTGAAAGCGTTTGATGGTCTCCGGAGAAAAACCTTCTCTACGTCGCAAGACTTTGATTGCAACCACCCGATCCATGGACTTGTGGCGGGCTTTGTAAACGCTTCCCATTCCCCCCTGCCCTATCTTTTCAAGGATCAGGTAAGGACCAATCGAAAGAGAACTAGTGTCTTTTGATAACAGAATTTTTGCCTGTAGTTGGGTTAACTTACTCAGTTGTATTGCCATGCGAGCGAACGTTTGAGCAGTCACGTTTTCGGTTTTTGTTCTGCAACTCTGCAGCACTTCGGCGATATCATTCTCATTCAGTAAAGAATGGGATAGGGCAACTTGGAATAAGCTCTCCAGGTTACTGTTTTGATTTGCGGATGGGCCAAGATTTGACACGGAGGTACCTTGCTAGAGCCTGTTTCGTGATGCATAAAGCGATTTCGTAATTGCAACGATACTTACATAAAATCATTGCGTTGAGCTTTTACATCTATCATTGGGTAACAAGTCGTTTGTAACAATTCCCCCACTGGGCAATCCAGTCGAAATTGTGGATGTTACGACTGTTTTTTATTCACAGTATGCTCAAAGCATTATCGCTCAAGCGACACAGCGAGATTTTTGGCAACTTCCAGAAGAGCTTCGCGCATTTCGGTGGCATCGCGAAAACGAATGGCCAGATCATCCGATAAACATTGATTGACAAAGGCTGCCAGCGGTTGGGGGACGTCGTCGGAAATAGTTTCGATTGGCCTAACCGAATGGTTCAAAATCACTTCAACAGGACTTTGACCCTTGGCAATCGGGCGCGGCACTTGACGGGTCATCGCTTCGAATGCGATCGCGCCCAAGCTCCAAACATCCGATTGCGGAGAGACAAATCGAAAATTCATCAATTGCTCTCTCGGCATGTAAGACCAAGTTCCCCCCACAGAACCATTCTGGGTCATGCTGGAATGCCCCGCGGTGGTATAATTTTTGGCTAATCCAAAATCACCGATCTTCGGAAGAAATGTTCCATTGGGAAGCTTGTGCAATAGTATATTCGATGGCTTGAGATCTCGATGTACAATTCCTTTCGAATGCGCGAAGCCCAAGGCTACCAATAAGCGATCTAACAAGCGAATCGTGCGTCGGGCATTTAAGCGATTGCCACGAAGTAAGAACTGCGACAAATTTCCAGCATTGCAGTACTCCATGACAATGTAAATCGTATTGGAAAATTCGCCACATTCCTTGAAGGCTACAATGGTGCTGTGAGACAACAATCGATTAATTTCAATCTCGCGCATGAACCGTTTGCGTTCCGTCAAATTTTGCGAAATCAAAGGATTGATCACTTTCACCGCTAAGGAAAGGCCCTCCGCATCCAATGACTCCGCCAAATACACGCGGCCGGTAGCTCCCGCACCGATTCTTTTGATGAATCGATAACCATTCCAATCGAAGGGAAAAGCGACCCTTTGCTTCCCTTCATCCCACAAAGCACTCGCATTTTGAATCGCTAAGCTTTCCTCCGGAGCTTCGCTGTCAGGAAAATTCTCCAGTCTTCCCTGCAGAGTGAAATCTCGAGAGTTGTGAATTTGCGTTTCCTTAAAGGGAGCGATCGATTCGATCGAACCTTCATCGTCTATTTGAGAGGCAGTGCGAATGATAGGTTCTAAGGTATCCGGCGGATTCGCCCGCATGGTTGGTACCGCTGGGAGAATCGAGGTTACCTCGCTATCGTTTATCCCCCCTAAATAAATGCGAGCGGTTCCAACCAGCAATACATCTCCCGAACGAACGGTCAGCCTTCCCATTTTCTCTTCACCACTGGCCTTCAGCTTCACACCATTGACCACGGTTCCATTGCTGCTCATCAAATCGGTTATGATCCACTGGCCCTCTTCGAATTCCAGCCGACAATGCTTGCGCGATACTCCGGAGGCATCCAGAACTAAATTGCAATTGCGATCCTTGCCAATGATCCAGCGATCCTTGGTCGTCAGATAATAGTCGGTGACTTGACCATTATCCAAATGAATCGAAATCCGTAACTTAGCATTTTCGAAGGCCATACCGATCCGTTCTTCGTTTGTCCGAGCAATCCTATATGTGGGCAATGTTATATCTAGGCAATGCTATATCTGGGCAATGCTATATCTGGGCAATGCTATATCTGGGCAATGCTATATCTGGGGGCAATGCTATATCTGGGGGCAATGCTGCTTTATTCTTTAAAGCCTATTTGAGAACCCTTGGCTATCTTGGCGTTAGCCGCGAGTATCCTTATCGCAAAACTCACTGCCGTACGTATCATAGTAAAATTTTGTTGGTTTCGAGCTTTCGTTGGGGTCGTTTTATATTAATTCTTGGAGCAATCTTTAATGCCCACATTTCGGGCGATCAGCCGAGCGGAATTCCAACCCTGTCTGCCACGCCTCGCATCGCGGCCCGCATCTGCATCGCATTTTGGAATCGCTCTCCAGCTTCTGTGGCCAAACATCGTTGTAAAAAATCCGATAGATCTTTTGGTATGTCGGGCATAATCAATTGTATAGGGATGGCATCGGAATACAGAATCGTATTCATGGGGGAAGCTCCCTCGGGAATCGGTCGGGGTGGCCGATTGGTCAACGCTTCGTACAGGATTGCGCCCAGGCTCCACACATCTGCCTGCGGAAGTACATTGCTGAAGTCAAGTAACTGCTCTCTGGGCATATAGCTCCATTGCCCCCCGACGGAACCGCGGCCCGTGACCCCTTTATCCGAACCTGGTAAGAATCGCTTGACGAGTGAAAAATCGGTGATTTTCGGTCGATAGGAATTATCTTGAGTTCGTTCCAACAAAATACTCGAAGGGCTTAAATTTCGATGGACCATTCCGTTGACGTGCGCCAATTCCATGCCCGATAAAATTCGATCCATCAGCCGCAGCGCCCGGCGATAGCTCAGCTTGATGCCCTTCTGGAAAAGTTTCTTCAGACTCCCGCCACTACAATATTCCATCGCCACATACAAGTAATCTTCGTGTTCACCCGAATCGATGTAACGCACAATCGATCGATGATTTAATCCCTGAAGCAACGAAATAGAACGTTGCAGGCGAGCTTCATCGGAACTTTCTCGCAGGCGATTCTGATAGAGTAATCGCACAAACAAAATATTTCTTGGTTCTCCTTCCTTGCTAGCCAAATACTTTGAGCCGAAGTCATCTTCAGAAATTTTCTTTCTCAATACCAAATCTCCCACGCGTGTCAGAGTTCCTTGGCGAATGACTCCGCCGCCACTTTTGCGCGAGGCCGACATGGGCTTGGAAGATTCCGTTTCTATCGCAGGGGGCGGTGGTAGATCGATGCCAGGTGGTTCGTTACTGTCCACCGATGTGGTCGCCTGCTTGGCATGGGCTGGCCTACTTGAAGCCTGCTTGCTTATCACCGGGTTATGATTTGCTTGTTTATTGTTTGAATATTTGTTGGGTATCGGATTGTTCGTTGCGGACTTGGTTGGCAGCGAAGTCGGCGGCACGGGAGAAGGCGACACTTGCACGGGAGGTGGTACCAATAACACCTGCGTAGCGCTCGAGAAATTGGCAAGCTGGACAGTCAGTTCCAAGGTACCGATACCGAGTCGATCTCCATCGCTCAAACGGATGGTACACATCTCGCGCGGACTGTCACCTAAAATACGTTTTCCATTGACGGCGACGCCGTTGGTGCTGGCCAAATCGGTCAGAACCCAGCCCTCGTGTTTTTTTTCTAGTTGGCAATGCCTCCGCGATATGCCAGAGCCATGCAAGCGGAGATGGCATTCTTCTCCACTACCCAACAGATACGCTTGAGAGGCATCGCACGCATACATCAGGGTATTTCCCTGTCCGCAATCGATTTTGAGCAGCAAGCGATCTGTCATAGAAATAGGATCTGATGGAGTGACGGACTGAAATGCCGTGGCCAAAACTAAAACCTATATTGTTGTTCGCTGGCGATCATATAGCAAGAATGTTCTGGGAAGCTTCGGGCCTGAAATAGGATTTCCCATGTTTCAGATATGCCAAGTACGCCAGCGTTATAAAACAAAAAAGCGATGCAGAAGGCTTATCTTCCGCATCGCATCGCAGGCTGATCCATTTTTTGGGGCGAGTCGCATGGGATCCCTAGTTACCCAAGACTTCCGTGGGGGCCTTAGGGATAAAGTCATCGCTGGCGATAACTTCAACATCGGGTGTCGGCATGACGATCACTTCCACTTTTCGCTTCAATGCACCCTCGTTCGTAACGATAACGATCTTACCGGCCGTTTCCTTCACCACGGCCATGTTGGGAAGTTGAATGTTGACAAAGTTAGGGTTCCACTCGAGCACTTCGCAGGCCAGAGTGACCGAACCGGTTGCCAGGAAGACTTGTCCCGGTTCCTTACCCAAGAAGTTTGCCTTCAATCGCAGTTTGGCACCTTGGGGAACTTTGATGGCTTTAGGAGCCACGAAAATCGGTGCTGGTGCGGGGGTAGGAACAGCGACTACCACCGGATGCGTAACCACAGGCTGAACCACAACCGGCTGATGTACCACCGGCTGTACGATCGTTACCGGTCGATACACAGGTCGGTAATAAGTGCGGCAACCGTAGCCCGCCTCAGCGGTACCACTTTGTGAAACGACAAAAGAAACAGCAGCCAGAGCGATCGAGAGAATTTTGTACTTCATGATTCGGTCTTCCCATATGTTGTTGATCCCAGAGTTCACAATAAGCAGCTTGTCTCGTTCTGGTTACCGATCAAGCTTTCGTGCTACACCTACAAAATGCGACCAGCATCGATTTCTCCCAACTGCTGAAAAAATTTTTTAAAAAAAATGATTCGCAGTCACTACAACCAGAAGTCGCTGGGATAACCCCGCAGCTTCAACCGCATCTCCTTGGTTGACGAACTTACAGCAAAGAAGGAAAAGGGAAACGCAACAAATACAGCGACTAAGGAATCGCAGCGTTCAGTGGGAACACAGAGTTACAGAGCTACTGGGAATAGAGAGTTGCTGGGAATACCGTGGTACAGCCAGAGGAAAAAAGAGTCGGCCGTCGACTTTGGACACCTCGCTGTTTGAGCATAGCGGATGCTAAGCGAAATCCAGTGCGCTATGTTTGTGTCCGGCACTGAGTGATCCGTGAGACTTAAAGCCTATCCGAAAACCATTAGCCGACGGCGTTAGCCGCGTTTTTAAGATAGGAGCGAAAAGTCAACACGATCGCCAGTCGCCGCCCTGGCGTAACGAACAGTTTTCCCAGTTTGCGAACAGCCTCTTAAATTACAGAGATGGGGGAAAACATGGAAATAAATGGAAAAAAATTTTCATTTGCGTGGGGTAAAACGATGTTTTCGGGCATTACTTCAAATGGCAATCGATGTTTTGTCAAAACAATGGCACGGCCACACCGGAAAAAAGTATGACGATCCAATAAGGAGTCGGGAGTAAATTCGAATATGAGTTCCTGCAACGTCTATGTTGCGTGGCTCGCATTGGCCATCGCATTCACTGGTATTGGAAAGCTGGCCGCTCAGGATAATGAGCAGGGGAAATTGAATCGCCAGGGGATCCAATTTCTCAATACGCATTGTCGTAAATGTCATCATGACGATGCTGTCTATCCGGGCCTTGATATCTTAGATCGCAAATCGCTCATCAATCCTGTGATTGCTAAAGAGAAACCTTTCTTGGTACCTGGCAATGCCGAGCTTTCCCGAATTTGGAAACAGGTGGAGTCTGGCGAAATGCCACCCTCGGAAGAGTCACAGCCATCGGCTGAGGGGACTGAACGCCGTGACCTGGTTGGTGTTTGACGCCCTGCAGTAAAACCGTGGCGATGGACGGATGAAACCAGGACGCACGACACGAGCCTATCGATAATGCGCGGGTGGATGCGGTGTTAGGCCGAGTTCTTCGTAATTGAAACCAGCCTTCAGTGGTTTATAGTCGCCGATAATGGCGACTGAACGATCCGCGCGGATTTCTGATTCTAGGCCAAGCCCCCAATACACTGCGTTGACGGTCATTCGCCTTACGCCCGCATCCGAAAAATCTTCCGCCGAACCCATCGTAAAATGAAAGATGCGCGTTGCTTTGCCGGAATTCCCTTTCCATATTTTGGTCCAAGCAATTGGCAACGGCTCTTTCTTATCATTGGCAGGCGCATCAGGTTCAAGAGTGACTAAAGGTTGTCCTAGAACCAAAGCCGTACAATCCGCTGGAAACGGGAATTTGTCATTGTGACATCGATACACATCTGATGTACCAAAAATGGTGTCGACGCCGATTAAGATCGGATGTTGTTTATTCTCAGGGACAACGATACCCCGCGTCGCTTCACGATGCCAACCACCGTGGTGCTCCATGAACGTACCGCCCAGTATCTCCCTCAAGCCGACCGCACGTTCACCCACCTTGTAACCGATATCTCGCCAAAAGCCATGATTGGCTGTCCGCAAAGCAATCAGTGGCTTGCCCGAATCGAAGTAATTGCGAAAGTGCTGGAGGTCTTCATCGCGCAATTGCATAAATCGCGATAATAAAATCACACAATCCGCTTTCTCCAGTTGCTCAAGTCCTGCGATGCGATGGAAACGATCGGCTTCTTTGAATGGCGCGGGTAACGTTGGATCCACTTCTCCTTTTTCATTGAGCGAAAACAGCACCGTGCAATCGAAGCCATGATGCTGCGATAAAATTTTCGCTAACATCGGGAGCGCTTGTTCGCTGCGATACTCTTGTTCGGCTGCAATCAATACAACACGTTTTCCTTGGCCCGGACCCGATCGTCCTGTATAGTTCAACCACTCTTCGGTTGCAGTGGCAAGTTGCGTTTGGTCCTTTACCGCGTCATCAAGAGGCTGCGAAATTTTTTTGATCCAGAAATTGCGAAACTTCACTTGGTTGTGATGACCTTGCAATTTGATCGGCATCGGTTCGGGCCCTTCTTTTTTTCCAGCACCTGTGTGGCGGGGCAAGACAAAATCGTCATGAATCAACTGCTGATTTTGGTAGACTGTGAGCCGAGCGTGTTCTCGCCGTTGATCCTTTTCAAATCGAGCCGCTCGAAAAGCGATATCAAACGCCTGCCACTCACCGGCGGGTAAACAAGCCTTTTGATCCGGGAGTTTCATGCCATAAATACTGCCACAATCGATTTTCTTGTATTGGTCCAATGGAACCTTAAATGAATTTAGAATCTGCAGCTCATAGCGAAGCTGCAGATAAAGCCCAGAGTTTCCGTTGCGTTCATGTTCCACATCGCCCGCTTCGTTCACATTGAATTCGATATGCATAATAAAATCTTGATAGCGATCTGCCGTTACCACGCTGTCCCATTTCGGTGAAGCGGTTAGTACTCCATCGGCGAAAGTCCATTGCGAAGCGATTTTCGGATTTTCGGGAATCAGCCGTGAGCCCTCAGGGCCAATCCATTGCTCTGCATCATCAGGCTTCTGAAAGTTGATCCAGCCCTGCGTAGAAGAGGGAGAAGGTAGAGTGGGAACCTTAGGCGAATTTCGGGACGGAGGTTCTGGAGTGGGTGTCTCAGTTACTGCCGCAGTGCTCTCTCGAGGTATCTCGTTCAAGGTGTAGTAGGCATCCGCGTGCAACAGTGGCTCATTTTCGCTCGAACGCATAGCGGGTAAATGAAACTCATGCACATGTCCTTGTGCGAGGCCTGCTACCTCAAGTGTCACGCCCATCGCATCTGTATCCAGTGTCGCTCTGGTAACGGTTGGCTGTGTCTGATCGACCTCGGGACTACCATATCCTTGGCGATAGATATGAGTGAATGTCTTCAGTTGATAGGTTTGCGGCTCGGCGGCGATTTCTGCATGGAGGGATTTCGTAAAGCGAAGATAAAAACCGCGCGGTCGCGCTTGGATCTCTTTGATTTCAAAGGGCACGATTCCAGTCCAGTCCAAGCGTTCGATCGCATAATCCTTGGCACCTCTTACAGGCCAGCCGCGATTGGTGCCTCCAGCAATCAGTTGACCTTCGGGCGTGAATTGCAGCGCCAGCAGTCCAGTGCTGAAGCCTTCTCGAAATGGATAGCAAGCACCTTGCCAAACTCCATTCACTTGTTCGGTGGTAGCGCGCATCACCACACCTAAACTGAAGTCGCCAATGAATATCTGATTTTCAAAGGGGCCGAATTTCCCACCCGTGCGATCGACCATAAAGCCAGAGATAGATCGTCCCATGCGGATGTATGGAAATACGACTGCATAGGGGACGAGTTCCTTCACTCGAAGCCGCTCAGTTTCCAATCGCGAGGGTGTGTTGGGCTCGGTCGGTCTCGAACCCAAGTTAGGTGCGCCCAGTTCAGCAGCTAACGGATACCAATTAAAGCTGATCGGATGACCCATGAAGCCCCCCGGTTTCAGCACTTTCAAGCTGCAGGATCCATTCCAGGGACCTTGGCTCTCCGCATAGAACATGACACCATGCTCGTTGGGACCAATGCCGCATGGACTGCGAATACCGCTGCAAACTGGAATGACTTTCCCGGTGGGTGTGATTTTCAGGCACCAGCCACGAAAGGGAACCTTGGAATTGTAGGATTCAGAAAGGCACAAGGCGACCCAAATATTTCCCTCGGCATCGGGCTTGGAACCGAAAGCAAATTCATGATAGTTTCGAAATCCCCATGCATCGCTGAGTGTTTCAAATCGATCCGCAACTTGGTCTCCATCAAGGTCGGTGATACGCGTCACTTCGGTTTGTTGCGTCGCTAGAAAACTTCCATTCTGCCAGGCAAGTCCGAATATCTCGTCGAGCCCTTCTGCGTATTTGTGAAACTTTGGTTCGGGATATTTCGAAAAGGCACCATCGACCAGAAAGATGTCGCCCCGCCTTGTGGCAATGGCTAACTGTTGAGTGTCAGGTCGAACATCAAAGCTGCCCGCTTCAATTGCCAATTCCTTGGGCAAGGGAACATCGACCAATTTGTAATACTTGGCTTCCTCCTGCGCGGTGCCCCAGTACTCGCCGATCGGTTCCTGAGGCAACCAAAAAAGGAGAGCTTGAAGAGCGATAAGTTTGAGGAGAGTGATCCACATGGTTGAGATTAATCCCAATGATATTCGATGGAGAATTCGATCGTCTGACCTGCAGATAGATCGATGGGGATTTGAACGAGGTTGTCGCTTCCCTCGCTGCTAAGGAGCGGCTCTCGAGGTGACTTGATTCGAAGGATGATGCCGCCCTCTAAGCGATAAGTAAAGGCGTCAACTTTGGTAACATTCCCCTGGGCAACTCGAAAGCGGAGATTGGGATGTTCTTTTTCGCTGAACAACTTAAGTGAGCGAAGCAAATCGGCAGGCTTATCTGACGTGATCGCGTTTTCGGTGAAAAAGTCATGGACTTGGACGCCGTCAAACTCGTACTGAAAGGTGGGTCTCCGTTTTGAATCGAGTTGGTATCCCAGGAAGCGATGTTTGGTTGGTCGATTATCGTCCACTTCCCAGGGTGATGTGGCGTCATCCAATTCGGGGCCTCGCGGTAGTTGGATTGGACGACCGAGGGTGCGTACATTGCCGTGTCCTTGTCCATACCAAACACCGGCAGGATCGACAAATTTCCCCGGCCAAATCATCGCCAATCGCAGTTGTTCGGCATCGAAAGCCAAATTGACATCACCAGGATATCCAACGCCGATACCGCGTTTGCCAATCCCTTCATAACTTCGCCGCAAGAGTCTGGCATGGTCGCGCACCACAATTTCTAACGGTTCGCGAATCACGCCCCGAGGCGCATTGGCTTGTCGGCCATCGAGAAGATACTGCCAAATCGCTTCAATCTGCGTTGCCGCATCTCCGGAGATATCGGGTCGAATCGCTCGCCCCCCCGGCCAAAACGATGGCATGACTGTGTTGGGGCTGAACTTCTGTGGTGCCAACATGTACTTATGGAACCAATCTTTTTTGAGCCGTTCTGCCATTTCGGTCAAATCGACCGCCGGCATGGTATCGGATTGCTTGTATTGATACGTGTGACAGGCAACGCAATTGAGTCCTTGATTGCCCACGATCTCATGCCCCAATTTTCTTGAGGTATCGCGATTTTCGACTGCAGGGTGATCGATCGGCGGTAAAAGGTCGTTCCCTTGGAATAACTCGACGAGATGTCCGATATTGTTTTCACCAAATTGCGGCATGCGAGTTTTCATATAAGGTCGAATGGCACGGCCCGTTGTGAGAACTTCTCGCATCCATTTCTCTTGCAGTTTCGCTCCTACACCCGACAAGCTTGGCGGAATACGACCTTGATCACCTAAGTTCAAATTCGTGGTTTGGAAAAAGGCGTTGCGTTCGACCGATACACCACCGAGACCATCACGGCTATGACATGCGGTGCATTGGAAGGTTGCGAGAGTCCAGTCGATTTTCTCATGGGCATTAAGCGGCTTGGAACCGGAGCGGCACGCAGTTTGAAGGTCCATTCGCTCTTCGGGGGACAAATGAAAATCAGGCCATGTGCCGGTCTCACCCGATAAGCATCCACGCTCAAACGAAGAATGGGTCACACTGGACCAATCAGGCGGGGCCATCAAAAGATCTGTGGAGGGCTGTGGTGTGATAACATCGCTGTGGCATGAAGCGCAGCCGAATTGAGCAAAGAGTTGCTTTCCTTTTTCAATTTCTTCGCGTGAGTCATCGGCCTTGGTGGAAGTTGGAGGGTTCGCGGCGTGATCCATGCCTTGTAAAAGAAAAGAGGCCAGGTCCAATGCTTCACGATGCGACAATTGGAGGTTTGGCATTCGCCCGAAAGGTCGAACGATATGAGGATTTTCCAAGAATTCAACGAGCGAGGAGGAATCAAACTTTGAGGTCAGATCGCCCAGCGGGGTTGAGCCTGCTAAGGCTTGCTCGGCACCTTCCACGTTGCGGGGTGCATGGCAGGCAACGCAGCCGATGGAATGAAAGAGTTCGTGGCCGCGGCGGATCGCTTCCGGTTCAGAGGTTTTATGATCCATGTGGTACTCGTTGCCATCACGAGTCAGCAGAAACACGATCAACGATTTTGCGGCTACCGCGCGCTCCTCCGGATTAAGAGTATGCAGAAGATCGGGCATATTAGAACCCGCTTTGGTTGTATGAGGTGAGAGCAGGTATCGCTCAAGATAGATTGGATTAAGTCGTTTCGCGGACCATTTCAAGTCAGGCGCATTGGAAGTCACAAACGGAAACAGATTTGCTTGCGTCTTATGACAGGCGATACAATTTTTGTTGCGTATGAGCGTTAAGCCTTTCAAAACCTGATCCAGTTCGCGGGTAGTCGAGGCTGGTGCGGTGGGTATAGGTTCATTTGTACCTCGGCGGCGAATTTCGATGACATAGCGAACCAGATCCAGAAACTGTTGCCGATCTTTGAGTTGATCGACTAAACCGCTTGGCATAGACGATACATCGCTCGGTTTTTTCTCTTCGATTTCGTCCAGGCGAATGGTGGTTAATTCCTCGGGATTTTGCAAACTCCGCAGAACCAGCACTTGATCAGTCTGTTTGAGAGGTGTTCCTACGATGACCGAACCACTTTGGGTCAGAATTTGGACGGTTTCATATCCCTTGTGGATCACTTTGGAAGGCTGCAAGATGGATTCGACGATCGTGGCATCTGTGGTTGCCGCATCGATGAGACTCAGATCGGGCGCGATGGGTTGAGAGCCTTGATTAGCGCGATGGCACTTAATGCAATTGATATTGCCTTGATGGAACAGAATGGCGCCGCGAACGATGTTACCCTGTTGAATGGCTTGTTCAGCCAATTTGACCTTATCTTCCTGAATCAGGCGTTCGCTCAGCGTTTGAGCGTTACTGATGGTGCTCAAAGAATTGAGACAATACAGCACGAGTATCCAGGTATAAATAGTTGGCGCGTGATAACGATCGAACATGAACAAAGCAACTCCGGTAACGCGCCTGGCAGAAAGAGTGTTGGGGGGCGTTCGCCTTTCCCTAACCCCACCTTGCAATTTAAACCACGCTCACCTTATTTGCTAGGATGCATTGGATTGGGGGGAATAAAATTGCGCACAGTTGCCCGAATTCCTCCGAATCCATGGCGACAAACAGATGATTCCGATGACCGTTCCCACAGCGAAGGCTCCATTTGCCAGGAGAAAGGCTATTTGATTTTCAAGCGTTACAGGAGCGGCGATGTGGATGAAAATTTGGAGCAAGGCATAGGGTCCCAAGGCAGCCAGCGCGATCAGTGAGATAAGAAATCGCATTCGCTGCGGATGGTAAAGCACACCGAGCAAGAGGGTTACAAAAAGTGTGGCACAGAAACTGGCCACAAAAAACAATAAGATTGGTTCCACTAACTCAAGCCCAAAGAAAGAGATCAAACCGAGAAAAATAACTGCAGTCAGAAAAATTGATTCCGCAGTCACCAGGGTGAGCAGGGTCATTAAACCAAACAATTGACTTAGAGAAAAATTGGAGTTCGTTTTGTGGGATAGGAAAAGGCTATTTGGTCCCGAGTGCCTTAGCCCTAAGAGGTATATAAGCAGAAAGATGAAAAATCCCTGAAGATAATACACAATCCAGTCTAATTGTAAGCCAAAAATCAATCCACTTAATCCCTCTATTGGGCGTTCCAAGGCGAGAGCCGATCCGATCAGAAGCGACAAGGCCAGTAAATGACTGAGTCCATAATCTAAATAGATTCGAGCGTAGCGCGATGGGGTAAAACATCTTACCCACAGCCACAGGATAGGAAACTGTGAGTAAGAAAGTCCCAATATGCAGCTGTGAACATATTGTGGGAATATTGCTGGCGGAGAGGGCGTCGCGGGACTTTTAAGGAAGTACCAATCCACCATGCACTTGTGAGCGTAAGGGGCTAGCAGGTTGAAGAGGACTGCAAGTCCAGCTAACAAAAAAATCCAGCACTTGGAGCTTAGGGCCCCTTCGACCCATGTCATGCGTTTGGGGACATCTGTGGTGTGATGCACTGTGTCGGTCATAGGTGGGAAAACTCAGGTTGACGGAAAGCGAATCGATTGGGTGCAGAACCGACGACCAAGGTGATAAGATAGCTTGCAGACCGATTCGAATTGCGGAGAAAGGGACGATTTCTAAATTCTGTGCCATGATTTCCAGGAAAATGCCGTTCGGCGCACAGTAACTTAGCGTGGACAATGGACCTTAGGAAATAGCGACTTGGAACGAGGCACATGCGATGATGCAGAAGATCTTGCGGGCATCGATCGCTTAAAAAAGACCACTCATGGGCGCTTATGTGGGGCGGAATCCCCGCAGTTAGAAAATTGGGCCTCTTTGGGGAGCCGGTTTTCATGACGCTTAACCTGAAGGTTCTAATGGAACGATTTGGGCTGATCGAGCGCAAGCTACCTGTGTTCGCAAAACCAGAAGCAAAACACAGTCTTTACTACGTCACCGACAATTTCCTCCGTTCGTGGCTTGCGGCATTGGTGGCACAGACTTAGTCGGCGAAGCCAACCGCTTTTTGGTAGACCAGGCCTTCCGAATTGGAAAGCCATCTGCCACTCCTGAAGTAGAGCAGGAGAAAGTAGAGCAGGAGAAAGTAGAGCAGGAGACCGAGTAGAGAAGAGAAAGTGGATTGGTTCGAGACGTCCACTACCCTAGAAAATCTCTCGGCTGTGGAAGCTCTACTGCTCTACTTTCTCTTCTCTACTCTCGACTTCGGCTCTGTAATTCGAGCGGAGCTCGAATTACAGAGCCGAAGTCGGGGTGACAAGATTCGAACTTGCGGCCTCTACGTCCCGAACGTAGCGCTCTAGCCAGGCTGAGCTACACCCCGAATTTTATAAGTCGTTTCCTGATAAGGCTTTGCGACGACAGTTTTTGGGCTTAATTTGGGCAAAGGTGGTGGGCTTAATTCTGGGCTTAATTGCGCCCAATTTGGCGCCCACCAGAACATCGATTTTGATCAATTAGGGAGTCGCATTCAAGTGGGGGTTAGTCGACGAACCGCTTTGGCCTATTTGAGCGACCCAGCAACAGGATTGCCTATACGCCACGCTGACGCATCGCCACGCGACTGGATATTCAAAGAGACTCGCACGAACGCGGCAGGCGTAAACGTCGTGGGCTGAATAAGGCTTAGGTGGCTCAACTCGGTGATCGCTGCAGACTCCATCCTCCAATTCAGTGATCGTGAGCCCTTCTCTCGACCACCCTTGGTGATTTCCTCCTTTCATCTCATTACAATAGCCAACTGCGATGGCGGACAAGTTCATTGACCAACACGGAATGTTTCGCGGTTTACAGCGGGGAGAAAAACGGTGCGACTACATCTTATGTTGACTGTTTTCTTTTTGTTGTTGGTACTGTGTCTGAGTAGTGCTGGTACGGCACTAGCACAGGCACCTAAAGAAATCACCAACAGCATCGGGATGAAGCTGGTGCTGATCCCCAAAGGGACGTTTCAGATGGGATCGCCACCCAGTGAGAATGAAGCCCAGGATAATGAGCGTCAGCACGAAGTCACGCTCACACGGGACTACTACTTGGGTGCTTTCGAGGTGACTCAAGCGCAGTATGAGAAAGTCATGGGCAAAAACCCCAGTTACTTTCAGGGCGATCAAGTAGCGGAGCGTCACCCTCAGACACGCAGGGTAATCAAGGAGGTTGATAGTTCGAATCATCCCGTCGAACAGGTTTCATGGAAAGATGCTGTGGAGTTCTGCAGGAAGCTCTCGGACTTGCCTGAGGAGAAGGCTGCAGGTCGCGTGTATCGTCTGCCCACCGAGGCAGAATGGGAATACGCTTGTCGGGCAGGGAGTAAGTCGGCGTATAGTTTTGGAGAGAGTTCAAAATCACTGGGTGACTATGCTTGGTTTGGTGGAAATAGTAACGGTCAAACGCACCCTGTCGGAGAGAAGAAGGCAAACGCTTGGGGCCTGTACGATATGCATGGGAACGTCTGGGAGTGGTGTAGCGACTGGTATGGTGATTATCCCAAAGGTGCGGTTAGCGATCCTGTTGGAATACGTGAGGGCTCGAACCGCGTGTTCCGTGGCGGCTGTTGGGGCAACGAGGCCGCGTGTTGTCGGTCGGCGTACCGGAGCAGGCTCAGCCCGTCGTGCCGCTACTTCATCTTCAACTGCGGCTTCCGCGTTGCCCTGAGTTCCTCCGGAATCCCCAAGTAGCGTCAAGTCCAGCAGAGCGGAGCCTGGGGTCGTAGGCACGGAGGGAGCGCGGCGGAGCAGCGACCGGAGATGCCGTAGACCGCAGGCGTAGCGGCTTAAAGACGGAGCAGAAGTTATTTGCCATGGAGTCGTCGGTAGGTATAAGTGCGTTGATTGATTAGTTAACTTCTCTGCAATCCGTTTCCCATGTCACCTGACGCCCCTGTGCAGCAATTTCATTTCTCCTGCTCGAAAGCAGTGCTAAATAGACTGCCGATGGAACGCATTGAAATGATTTACATGATTGCTTTTCGCAGCATGATCAAAGCTTTGCGAGAGGGTCAAACTCCTAGACCGTATGCGATGCTCTTTCGCTCGCGCACTGCAGCAGTGATGGATATTCAAGCGATCAACTTGTCTGAAGCTTACCTCAAAAATGCTGGTGGAGTCGCACAGAGGCGAGCGGTACAGGCAGCGTATCGATTAGCGGAAGTTTGGAGAATGGGAACAAGCGAATAGGTTTTCTCACCTGACGACCTTTTTAGACCTTATTGAATTTTATAGTCAGTTTATGTTTTAATAGCGGTCTTTTTTTAATGCGTCGTCAGTCTTTAGATGTCGCAAGGTTTAGCCCATTCGTAAATAGTGTGTCCTATGCCAACTCGCTCACTCAAGCTCAAACTAGTTGTTCCCCGCGACGAAAAAAGTCTTCCTATTCGGCAAGCTTTGTGGCAGACGCACAAGGTCATCAATGAAGCTGTGGCTAAACTTGAGTACGTGCTGCTTCTATGCCGAGGTCGCCAGTACTACAACTCCGATGAACAGCTGGTGACTGAAGACAATGTCAAGAAAGAAGCAATTGAGTATTTTCGCTCGGTTCAAAAGCAGAATGCTGGTAAGTGCGTCGGTACGGACCAAGAGATTCTAGACAAAGCAAAACTACTTTACGAAGCGATCGTTCCATCGGTTTGTCTAGATGACAATGGCAAGCCACTAGACGGCGATGCCCAAGCGGCAGGAGGATTCGCTGGCCCATTAATGGATCGCGAAAGCTCAGGGTTTCAAAATATATTTGATAAGATTTTGAGCCCTGCTCCAGCCTGGATCGAGCAAATGGACAGCCATGATGAAAATTGGCAGCAAGCTTCAGTCGCGTGGCTAGCTTCGCAGCAGGCAAAACAGTTACTAAGTGCAACGGGAGCACCCTCAGCATGGATTAAAAAACTGCGAGCGGGTCAGGCTTGGCAAGAGGCTTTTGTCGCTGATCAAAAAAAGAAAAAAGAAGAGGTGAAAGGAACTCCAACACTGATACGAGCTCTGAAGGCTGAGCTCTGTGTGCTGCCGCTGCTTGCTCCTCCTGTCGCATCACAAATCGCAGGTTTCACAGGTGGCTTAACCCCTTGGGATCGTTTGGCGCTAAGGCTAGGCTCTGTTTCTAAACTGGTCTTTTCTTAATTCTATCAAGTATGCAATATTGATGGGAATAAGGAGAAACCAAGATGCGTCATGGATTGACTGATGAGCAATGGCACGCGATTGAAGATCTATT
>JBIKMB010000197.1:0-10855 GCA_044359485.1 Pirellulaceae bacterium
GACGGTGTGACTGCAGATAAGCCTGCACCTGCTGTGGCGGTTTGGCATCAACACAATGGCGAGTGGCATCTGGGTAAGAGCGAACCGGCGGGACTAGCCGGCAATCCAATGCATCACACGGGAGCCGCATTAGCTCGAGAAGGGTTTGTTGTCTTATGTCCTGATGCGCTTTGTTTCGAAGAGCGACGCGATAAAGACAACAAATTGCAAGATGGAAACTATGAACGCTTTGAGTTCTTGCGTTATGTTGTTCAAGGGAAATGTATGGCTTGGAAAAACATCCTTGATATGCGTCGCGCTGTCGATTATTTGCAAAGCCGTCCTGAAGTTCAGTCCGCGCGAATCGGATGCTACGGCCACTCGATGGGCTCAACGCACTGTTGGCTTGTCGGTCCGCATGAACCTCGCTTAAAGGCTATCGTTGGAAATTGTTGTCTGCCCACCTATGAAGCGATTCATGCAAATAAGATGTTGCATTGCTTTCCCAATTTCGTACCGGGCTGGCAGCAATTTGGCGACACGCCCGATATGGCAGCCTTGATCGCGCCGAGAGCTCTCCATCTCAACTTGGGCGAAACCGATGATGGGAGTCCCATCGCTTTCGCCAAATCAGGTTTGGCCAAAATCGAAGCGGCTTATCAGAGAGCTGATGCGGCCGAACGGTTCAGTTATTTCATTGAACCGGACGCCGGGCATGTGTTATCGGAAGCGATGTGGGAAAAGACTCTTGCATTCTTCAAAAAATACCTCTAACGGAACGAATCCAATGTCTTTAGCTGAGGCAATTGTATCGCTGCAAAATGCGACCGTGCGCCATGCGGGTTTGACGATTCCTCAGAAGATATCGCTCTGTCAGCAATGCATTGCCACAGTTGGAGAAGTGGCAGAGGCGTGGATTGCCGCCGGATCGCGCGGCAAAGAGTGTCTGGATCAGCCTGATGTCTTGGCAGAAGAGATGCTCACCGGACCGGTCATCATCACCCGTATGCTGCAACTAGTCATAAAAACATTAGAGCAAGTGGCTCGCGATGGACGACCGAGAATCGCTGGGAATTTCAGTCGAACATCACAACAGCAAACCGTTGTTCCCATTTTCCCAACACCTTATCTCTGGGATCGCTTGGCTTTTATCGGTCTTTCAGCGGAAGCCATCATGCAGCCCAAGGTCGAGCCCACCGATATTCATGGCAAATGGCTCGGCAAGGTTAGCGACACGAATGTGAGGAGTATCACCGCTGTGTTAGGTGCGGGTAATGTATCCGCAGTTTCTGCTACAGATAGCTTGCATCGGATTCTGCTTGAGTCACAACAAGTGATTCTCAAAATGAATCCCGTGAATGATTATCTAAGGCCAATTTTTCAAAAGGCGTTTGGGCCTTTGATCGAAGCAGGTTTGCTGAGAATCATCGGTGGCGGTGCGGAGATTGGCATGCAGTTGGTTCAGCATCCCGATGTTGCTGAAGTACATATAACCGGTTCAACGCAAACCCACGATCGAATCGTCTGGGGAGATCAAGCTGCCGAACAAGAAACTAGAAAACGGGCTAATACACCCTTGATTCATAAGCCGCTGACCAGTGAACTGGGGAATGTTTCTCCCTGGATTGTGGTGCCAGGTGTTTATTCGAATCGGCAGTTGAGATCGCAGGCTGAGCATGTGGCAGCATCGATTACCAATAACGCGGCCTTTAATTGTTTAGCCACTCGCGTTGTCGTGACTTGCTCGCAGTGGAAGCAGCGTACAGAATTTTTGCAACTTGTTGATCAAGTCCTAAATCAAACGCCGCTGCGTCCAGCTTATTATCCAGGAGCGGCGGATCGATTTCGAAAGCACTCAGGCCAAAACATTCAACCCGATAAAACGAATTGCCTGCCGTGGCTATTTTTGAAGGATCAAAAGGACAAAGAGAACCTCTCCTTCTACACGGAAGAATCTTTTGTTGGGTTTTGTGCCGAGACAGCCATCGAAGCGAGTTCGACTGCAGAATTCTTGCAGTCAGCGATTCAGTTCTGCAATAAACAACTATCCGGAACCTTGTGCGCATCGATAACGTTCCCCAATGATTTTCGCCGCCGAGAGAAAAAAAAGGTTGAAGAAGCTATTAACAAATTGCGGTACAGTTCGATTTGTGTGAATCAATGGTCAGGATTAGCCTACAGTTTGTTGACGCCACCGTGGGGAGGATACCCTGGTGCGACGCTGCAGAACATCGAAAGCGGTATCGGCAGCGTTCACAACACGTTGCTACTGGATCGATATGAAAAAAGTGTTTTATGGGGGCCATTGGTCAGTTTTCCTAAACCGGTCTGGTTTGCGACCAACAAGAAATCGCTTCATATTGCTCGTCATCTCTTGTCTCTTTATCAACGGCCTAACGCGTTACGCTTCGGCAAACTTCTCGCAACGGCCCTGACGGCTTAAAAGAAAATGACTTACATTTTATTTCCTGGACGCCATCATCTTCTCACCGTTTTTCAAGCGGAATATTTGAATCGAATCATTCAGGGTGATCCGGAATGGATGATCGATGTTGCGGGCAGGAAGCTCATTCTCACCGAACCCGTTCGCGCAGTAGTCTGGGCTGTGACAAGCGCAAATCACAGCAACACCAGACGCAATCCGCTTCCAGCACATCGCCGAGAAGTTGCTATCGAAACTTTTTCGTCCGAGCTCCTTGCTCCATCGCTCGTCTACTTGATCGATGATGTGGGGACTTCCGATCGCTTTGCAGATTACGTTTTGAAGAAGATTGAAGTTGATAGTCAAGGGAAATGCAAGCTTACTCCAGAGAATACCATCGTCGCCTGTTCAACGCCGGAGGTGATTGCTCAATATGAGGCGTTAGGTTTTCGAATTCTGCCCGTGGAATTGTGTGATCGGGAAAACGTCGAGTTCAGGGAAGATCCACCTTGGAAGGTTTTGCAAAAATGGATTGAAAGGTCCGTGGAGCAGAATAGAGTGGTGTTGGACGATGAGTATCTGCAAAAAGTTGCGCCAGCCACGCAAAAGCTTTATCAAAAATATGGCTATGACGAACGGATCATCGATTTGAATCGATCGATGCTCTTAACCGAAGATGGCGATTTGACTGGCACCCGCGATTACAACACTTACGTCCGTTCCTTTGATACAGGGGCAACTCGAAAGTTCGAGCTAATACGCGGTTTGGTACAACCCGGCCGGATTGTCGACATCGGTTGCTGTACAGGATCGTTGATTCGGGAGATGACACTTGACCCGGCATTGCGCGAATCGGATTTTTACGGGATCGAGATCGCTCGACAACTGTATACGGAATGTTTACATCGCAAGGAACAAGGGATATTTGCGGGCGAAAATGTCTTTTTTTATCAGAGAGATTTTGCGGCTGGCTCTATTTTCGCGCAAAACTCCGTCAATACCTTCACCACTTTTGCGCTCACGCATGAAATCGAATCTTATGGAGGAAGAGATGCCCTGACGAGATTTATTGGCTTGCTACGGGAACAATTAACTTTAGGTGGACGCTGGCTGAACGTTGATGTGATAGGACCTGAGAATCGACATGAATCGATATGGATGGAACTCAGCCGCACGGATGGTAGAAACGACGACTGGGACCAGGAATTCCCCGCAGAGCAACGACAGGAGTTTAGCCAATATCTTAGCGGGCTTTCGACGTATAGCCGATTTCAGCGTTTTGCGAAAGATTTTCGCCGCGATGAAGGCTATCGATTATCTTTTGACGAGACGGAATATCTTGGCGGGACATTCATCTCTCTGTCGATGCAAGATGCCTGCGAATTCCTGAGCAAAAAAGACTATACGGATAATTGGCTCAGTGAAATGCATGAAACGTTCTGTTATTGGAGTTATTCCGAATGGTGCGCAGCGGTTCGCCAAGCGGGATTTACGATACACAATGCGTCGCGGGAGTTCACCAATCCCTGGATCGTTGCCAATCGCTGGCAAGAAAAAGTAAAGTTGTATCGTACAACCGAGTCAGGGTTAGAACGCATCCCTTACCCAGTGACGAACATGGTGATGGTAGCGGTTCGCCGATGATTGGTCCCTCCACGTTTGTTTGATTGTTTATGTCGGTGCATATAGGACGGCGTTAGCCGCGGTTGCCGCAGTTTCGGCACAAACCCAGTTCGGTTCGAAGACCAATTGGTTGCTATTTGTTTGCTGCGGTTTTATGACAGGTGCTCGTATGCGATGTATATAATAAACGCACGCTGAAACGGACGGATCGTTGAAACGGTTCCTAGATTTTTACTTTAGGATCGAAAAAATGAAATATCTTGGTTCCTTTCTCATTCCTCTCGCAGCCGCTATCGGGTTGTGGTTCGGTGGAGTTTGCGCATGGGTGACTGTTTTGTTTGTTTTTATCGGTATACCGTTGCTCGATGCATTGTTCGGACGCGATCGAAAAAATATGGACCCTGAGAGCGAAAAAGATCTCTCGAAATCCACCTTGCACAATCTGATGCTCTATGCCCATCTTCCTCTACAAATCAGCCTGATTGGTCTGCTCGGTTGGGTGTGGGCTAAACCTGATATTCCGCTCTGGGTACGCATCGGCTGGATCTTGTCTGTCGCATTATCGACTGGGGGAATTGGGATCACGGTTGCCCATGAACTGATTCACCGGCGCACTGTCGCCGAACGTTGGATTGGTCGATTGTTGCTGATGACCGTGATGTATATGCATTTTGCTATCGAACACGTGCGTGGCCATCATGCGAAGGTAGGAACCGGCGATGATCCCGCTACCGCTCGCCAAGGCATCAATGTGTATCGATTTATGTGGCTCACGATTCCCGCGCAGTTCAGATCCGCTTGGAAACTTGAAAGCGCACGCCTTCAAAAGCAACAGTGGCGATTCTGGAGTTGGAGAAACGAAATGTTGTTGTTCGGGCTGCTGCAAATTTCTTGGCTAGTAATACTCGGATTCACCTTCGGCATCGCCTTCATTCCTATTTATCTTACCGTAGCACTGGTCTCGGTCGCTCTTTTAGAAATGATCAATTATGTTGAGCATTATGGATTGGAACGAATTCAATTGACGACGGGACGTTATGAGGCAGTGAAGGAGCACCATAGTTGGAACAGCGATCATCGCATTAGTCGTGCCTTGCTTTTTGAATTGACGCGTCACTCAGATCATCATTTGGTCGCGACCAGGCCCTACCAAATCTTGAGGAGTTTCGAGAAAGCCCCTGAACTTCCATCAGGTTATCCGGGGATGCTGCTGTTGACGCTAGTTCCGCCTCTCTGGTTTTCCGTGATGGATCCAAAGGTCGAGCAGGCCAGACGCTTGGCGGTCCAAGCACCGTCCGCCTCGGAGATCGATGGCTAATACAGTGTCTGAAGGCTGTGAATAATCCCACTTCAATGTACTTTTGGGGCATGTGTGGAACCCTGTGACAAAAATGCAAAATTGTGCGGGACTTTAGATAAATGCTGGTGTTAAACCACTGAGTGTTGTTAAAAAAACATTTCATCTTTTTGCGGCCTGAAATAACGAGATAGCAGTGGAACGGTTGTTGGGACAAAGGAGTTTCATCATGCAATCGCGAGTCTATCGCTACTTTCTTTACACCTGCATCTTTGAGTTAGCCACAATTGGTGTTTCGGGCTGGATGCAATCGTATGTCACTGAAAAAGTGAATGCTCAGGAGGCAACAGCCAATTCGCAAACGCAAAGCGAATTTGGGAGAGAAACGTTATCTGCTGCACGAGCCCGCGAGTTGGTCCGTAAGTCTACGGATAAAATGGGGCTATCTCTCGATAATTTGGAGGAATTGGACGCTGAGATCGCGGCGATCCTTTCCGAATCACGGGGAAAGCTAAGCCTAGATGGTTTACAGGCACTTGATGAGGATTCCGCCGAAATTCTTACCAAGAATCCTAACCTTGCAATCAGTCTCAATGGCTTGACTTCGATCACGCCCAAAACCGCCGCCTCTCTTTCGCGACTAAGATTTCTTGCTCTGAACCAGCTAAAGCCGGATGCTGCGGTTTTACGCGAATTAGGACAAGCCGAGGGAATAGTACAACTGAATTCCCTCGAGTCGTTGGAGGCCCAAGCGGCCGCCGATCTAGTAAAGCGCCCCCGCATTCTGAGTTTAGATGGTCTCAAAAGTATTTCTGCTGATGTGGCAAAAGAACTGGCGGCATCGCGAGCGAGCTTTTCACTCAATGGCATTGAGGACTTAACCGACGAGGCTGCTGGCGCCATTGCTACACGCCCTGGCGGTTGGTCTTTTGCCTCGCTTAAACGACTGCAGCATGTTGGTCTTGCCGTTGCGATCGCCACAGAATCCCGCGGAGTTGACCTGCGGCAACTCGATACCGTATCGCTTGAGTGTTTGGTCGCCCTTGCCGAATGTCCCCATATCGTTACGCTCGGAATGAAGGAACTGACCAAGGAACAGGCTGAAGTGTTATCCAAATGCAAACGCTATCTCACGCTAAACCGTTTGCCAAAAATAACTGATGATGCAATCGAATCACTTCTTCAATCGAATTGCGTTCTGCGGTTGCCAGCACTTCGGGAACTAAACAATGTCGAATTGGCAGAGCGACTGATCAAGAATTCCGGAAGCATGCTGGACGTATTGGTGCTTGAGTCCCTCTCTGAACCTATAGCTAAAGTATTCACGACCAGGAAAGTCATTCTGCCCCTTTACAGAGTTACGGCAATAGATTTAGCCACAGCTAAAATTCTAGCGGAGCATCCCGGGAATCTTATTTTGAGCGGGTTGAAAGAAATGAGCTACGAGCAAGCCGAAATATTCGCTGCTCGCCAAGGTAAACTTCATCTATCTTCGGAAACTGTGATGTCGGACAAAGCCCGGGTGATGCTTGCTGCCAATAAGATGATATCGTGGAAGGTTAAGCAGAAAATACAGCCTTAATCCTGCGGATGTTTGCTTAAAGGAAAGTCGCTATCGCGCTCGGCAGCAAAGAGCCAGGATCGTTCCGAAAGGACGGCATTCAATTTAATACCCCTCATCTTTTGGCTTCACTCAGAATTCACCCACAGTCTCACCACCGTTGCAACTATGGAGTGATCGATGAACGGCAGCATCCAGATTGTTGGTCAGGAATTGTACTGAACCATCTGCGAGCCCGACATTTGCGCCACCATTATGATAACTTCGGGGCCCAAAAAAGCCGGTGTGATGCGTCACAAGGTCCGGTGTACGAAGGTTGGGTGTGTGGTATCCGTTGGTTAAAGAATTGATGGATCCGTTGAAGGCCCAGGAGATACCGCGTCCGCGAAGAGCAGGACTGTTCCCTCCACGCCAACTGCTGAACGAAAGCCAATATGTGTCGGTCGTTGGATTCGAGATCAAGCCTGCTGCGTCGACTGAAGAACTCCAAGGACTCCCCGATGGTTTCAGGCCACGCGTAGATTGTAACGCTGAATTGACGCCGCTGGAGCCATTTAGCGTGTATTGATAGGGAAATCTGGGTAACGTTCCTGCGGGCAATGTCATGTCGTCGCCAACGCTCCGCACCGTTTCGCTAATGATCACGGTGTTGGAGGTCCCATCGGTGATGTCGCGGAATGCACGAGCCATATTCTGACAAACGATACCATCGGTAATCCAACGCCAATCATAGTTCGTACCCGTTCCGCTTCCCGTACTAAACATATAACTCAAGCCACCGTAGGTATAACGCGACCCGTTAACCAGCATGGTAGTTGTGGCTGGAGCCGGATCACTGGGACAAAGATAAATGGGGATTGGCGTTGCGAAGGCTTGAGCAAAGAGTGGATTGGGTACCTTCGCATTAAATGGACCGGAGAACGCAGGCTGTGAATAATCCAACTGCTGATGAATATTCCCCTGTTCGATAAACGGCAAGATTCGAGCTTGGACTGAAAAATCGACATCGACCCTACCGGTCATTGGAAATTTTCGATAAGTCGATTCATAGTTCAGCGTGGCCAAGGCGATTTGTTTGAGGCTATTGCTGCATTGAATTCGCCGAGCTGCTTCGCGAGCCGCTTGAACAGCGGGCAACAGCAAACCAACCAGGACGCCAATGATGGCGATCACAACCAGTAACTCGACTAAAGTAAAAGCCCTGCGATCGGGTAGTCTTGTTCTATTCAAAAAATATTTCATGTGATTTTATTCTCTCAGGATAAGTTGATTCATGTGGTTGTATTTCAAGTTGTCGAACGTTAGTTAGCGGAGTCCAGCAATATGAAATCGCCGAACGAAATCTGTTTGGCGGCGCTGTGACCTGGCGGCCACAGCGAATGGATCTCAGTCCGCATGCTAGACCGCATTGAGAGGATTTGCTCAATCGAGAGAGTGGAGTCCGCGTTCGGAATCCAACGCAGTTGATACTTGCCGTCCGGTAGGAGGCTACTCCAATCGATGGATTTCTCTGTTTGTCGCAAGTGTGGTGGCTCCAGCAGGATCAAGGTCGTACTCCAACTCGAGCCGTCCATCGCAATTCTCCCTTCTCCCATCGCGACTGCTTCCGCGGTTACTGTGCCATTCGAAGCGAGTCGATCTACCAAAACGACCGCGTATTGTCCTGCGGAAAGCTTTGGCAGATCTTTAATTTTTAAATGGAGTCCCGTGCGAAATGTGCGGATGGATTCATAGAGAGGTAAATCCGCTGAGGTTTGGTAGCTATTTCTCTTAATCGCCACATAGTCGCTTAAAAACTTCCCCCATTCGCGATCTGTCTGCCCATCGACTGGGAATTTGACTCCTCCGCCGTGGTCGTTCTGTCCTAAAGCTTTGGTTTTTAAAGGGCTCGCCAACGGATCATCGAGGTTGATTAGCTTCCGCTCCTCGAGCAAGCGGAGTGTATCCGCTGGCGACTTGGGAACGATCCAACTCATCTGTTCGCCATGCTTGGCAACCTGCTTTGCATTGCGATCGGGCGAATGGCAATTCGCACATCGTTCCAATTGTGACCAAACGATATCCACGAACCGCTGAAGGATCTGATCCTTCCGCGCGTGCCGAATCATGGTCTCATCCAAATGCAGATCTTTCAATTCAGGAAGAGGAGCATTCAAGGATTCCGGATCCTGTGCCGCAGCACGAATCCAAGCACCGATCGCCTCAAGCTCCGATGCTCGGACTCGATCCATAAGTTCTGTCGATTGATCCGGACTCTTCGAGATGAATTGCAACAGCTTCGACTCCGATGGTTGGTCTAAATCGATCCAACCACGTGATCGCAGCGATGCAAAAGTTTCTTTGGGATCGGAGCTTAAGAGATCCGTAAGCTGAATGCCTTGAAGATGACACTCCGAGCAGCTGCTCCCCTGATTCGACTGCAGCAGAGGTATCACCCTGCGTTGATAAATCTCAGCCGCTGTGTCAGCTTGCAGGCTCTTCATCCCAAGCGAGATCAAGCTGATTGCCATAACGATGAAAGTGGGTCGCATATTCTTATTCCGAACCAAGTTGTTTTTTGAAGATGGTCGAAAGCGTCGACCACCGCGAAATGGTAATGCCAGGATGTTGTCGATAGATCGACAGTAGAGGCTAGACGTTGAGCTATTCGGACTCGGATGAGCGATTCGATACGGCGCACTTAATGCGGTATGGTGGAACTGACTTGTGGAGAGCAGGCCCAGGACCGCACAAGTGCGCCGTGTCAAATCGCATACATAACGCGTTGCCGAACTATCTCATGCAATTCGAAACGAGATTTCATTTCATAATTGAATGATCAGAATGAAATCCTGCTCGGATCTGAGTAAAAGAGGCGCGATCCGCTCGTAGACGCAGCGATGTTTTGGCATGGGGGCCAAATTCGAGGCGATACGACCGTATGCGAGCGATGCTAAGAGTGCATCCGTTTCGGAGGAGGTGTATCGGGCTGATAAAAGATGGAAGCCGCGAGCTTCCTATGTGGCACTAGAAGCAATCCAACGGTTGGATCAAATTTGGCAACCTGGAGAGGAGAACTCAGAATAGTCCAGGGAAGCAAAGTGAATGCTGTGCTTTTGCCCTGACATTTAAGTGCCATGATGCTCAGCGTTATTTGGGTTTTCGAAGAGCGATTTTCAGAGTTCTCTTTCGAGGAAACGGTTTGCTCCTCGCTGCAACATGCGTCGTTTGAAGGTGAAGAGCCGCATGTTGCTTTGTGCAAATTAGTTGCCGCTGTTGTGCCCGCATTTGCTGACTTGCCGGGAACGCAGCAAGGCTTGGCAGGCGATTTAGTTTTTGACGCAGAAACGGCATTTACAGTGAGCGTGCGATCACTTGCTGCGGATGCCTTTCCCGCAGATGACTTCCCTGCAAACGTGTTTCCAGCCGTCGGATTGGTGCTGCTATGTCGGACAGCGTACTTGGGAGGTGTGACTCCGTTTTTCTCTCCCCATGCAAGTCGTTGCTCGGGTGAACGACAGCAACAACTGGTCCAACACTGTCTTGCTGTCTTGCAGCCGCACGTTGAATTCTGGCAGGGAAAAGGTTGAGTATCAGCCTTGTGGATGATCTCGAAACTTGGCAGCGGGAGCGGCAGTGTGGCAGCGCAGAAACAAAAGAGAGTTAGAAGGCTCAGCCCTCTACTCTTGATCATCTGCCATCGTTTTTTTTCGATGAAACCCTTCAAAGATCTGCCATTTCTTAATCGAGCACTGAATCAGCAATATCTGGCCAGGCCCGCTCCCCACACTACGATTATATCAAACTATGCAGGCGACGCAATCCGATGGCGATTTCGCGGAAGGCTGAAAGTGAGCCTAGGGGTGGGGTATATCGGTTAGTCGGATTTCAGCTTTATAGAGCTCAGCAACACGAAAGCCACCGCTGCTAACGTTGAACCGCAACCGAAAGCGACTAGAGCCCCGAATTGTTGGTAAAGCCAACCGAACAAAAT
>JBIKMB010000198.1:0-10806 GCA_044359485.1 Pirellulaceae bacterium
ATGCTGGCCGATTTGGGTATTTCTCCTGATCAAGTGGGGGATCGTAAGTTCTATAAAGGAAAGGGCTGCGATCGCTGCAACAACACCGGCTATAAGGGTCGTGTGGGGCTGTTTGAGTTGATGATCATGAATGACGAGTTGCGTGATTTGGTGATGCAGAACGTCACGATTGATGAGATGCGGAAGGTGGCGGCCAAGTGCGGCATGATTCCGCTCCGCGACTACGGTTTGAAATATGTGTTCGAGGGAGTGACTACGGCTGAGGAAGTGGTGCGGGAAACCGTGGTGGATGGTTAGGCGAATCGGAAGCAGGGCGTCCGTGGGACGGGGTTACCATGCTGGGAAATCTGGTGCTGGGAAATCTGGTGCTGGGAAATCTGGTGCTGGGAAATCTGGTGCTGGGAAATCTGGTGCTGGGAAATCTGGTGCTGGGAAATCTGGTGCTGGGAAATCTGGTGCTGGGAAATCTCGAAAACAGGGCGCGGAAAAGGGAAATTTTGACATTTTTTCACCTAAGAAATAGGTGGTGCGTATGATGCACAGAGGAAGTGGGATTTGTGTCCAGGCTTTTGATGCATCTTTAATACCGACGACAGTTACTAGCAGCGACAGTTACTAGTATCGACAACTAGTATCGACAGAGAAACTCATTTTTAGGACCTATTCAGGACTACTGCCATGCCAACATTTCAATTCGAGGCTATGGATGCCACGGGGCAGGAAATTAAAGACGTTATCGATGCGGCCAGTGAAGAGGAAGCACAGACCACGATTCGGAACATGGGTTACTTTGTCACCAAGATCTCTTTGAAGAAGGGAACAGCGGCGGCGAAGAAGACCGGGCAAAAGAAGAAGCGCCCGTTTGCTCTTGGTGGGGCGAAGACCAAGCACATCAGTACGTTTACGCGTCAGCTTTCGATTTTGCAGGACGCAGGTCTTCCTATTTTGCGAAGTTTGAAGATTTTAGAAAACAACAACAAGCCGGGCAAATTGAAGTATGCCTTGCAGGATGTTTGCGAAGAGATCGAAGCGGGTGCGACGTTGTCGGAGGCGATGGCCAAATCGCCGAAAGTGTTTACGCGTCTGTACGTGAACATGATCAAGGCGGGTGAAGCGGGCGGTGCGTTGGAAGTGATTCTCCAGCGTCTAGCCGACTTCCTTGAGCGGGCCGAATCGCTCAAACGCAAGGTCAAAGGGGCGCTGATTTATCCGATCGCGGTGGTGAGCATTGCGGTTGGTATTTTGGTCTTCATCATGATGAAGATCGTGCCGACGTTTAAGAAGATGTTCGACGAGTTCGACTTGGAACTGCCCAGCATCACGCTTTTGTTGGTGGCGATGAGCGATTATGTGGTGAAGTACTGGTTTTTGCTGATTTTGATTCCGGTCGCGTACTGGTTGTTTGCGAAGTTGATTTGCAAATTCAAGCAGGGGCGAATGGGATTTGATCAATACATTATTAAGTTGCCGGTCTTCGGGGCGTTGATCGAGAAGAACATTTTGGCTCGCACGACGCGAACGTTGGGAACGCTGGTGTCTTCGGGTGTGCCCATTTTGGAGGCGCTGAATATTACGCGTGAGACGGCGGGCAATGCGTTGTTTGAGCGAATCTTTGCGAAGATTTCCGATGCGATTCGCGAGGGGGATGTGATCAGCAAGCCGATGAAGGAGAATTCGACACCCGGTTTTCATCCGGTGGCGGCATTTTTCTGGGCATTGATGGGAAGTTTCCCGGGGATCATGGTGCTATCGGTGGCTTTGACGGCCGGGCGAACTGGATCGGGTACCTCGAAGGGATCGATGGACGGTTTGATACAAATCGGAGCTGGTGTGACATTGATTGGCGTGGTGTTGGCCGTGCTGGGTTACATGGTGAAGATGCGTCAGCGAGTGATCGACGACTTGGTGGTGAACATGGTGGACGTCGGTGAAGAAACCGGCGAGCTTGACACGATGCTTTACAAAGTCGCCGATACGTATGACGAAGAAGTGCATGTGATGACGGAAGGCTTAACGCGTCTGATTGAACCGTTGTTGATTGTGTTTCTTGGGTTCAGCGTTGGTTTTATTGTGATCGCGCTGTTCATGCCGTTGATTAAGCTGATTACGTCTCTGTCGTAATGAGCGAATTGCGATGGGTCAGCGGTTGCTGGGTGGCAAACGCTGGCTCTCAAAAAACTTATCCCTGACTGCTTATCAAAAATATTTGTAACTTGGTGACCACGAGTCACCCGCTCGCCAGGAGACTGAACTGTGCACAAAGCCACAAAAGGCCACCGCTACGGATTTACGCTAGTAGAGCTATTGATTGCGATTGCGATCATCGGATTGCTGATGGCGATCGCTGTGCCAACCGCGTATTCGGCGTATAAGCGGGCGAAGGTTGGGGCGATGAAAATGGAAGTCACCAATCTGACGATGGCCATCGAGAAATATAAGCAAACCTATGGTGATTATCCGCCGGATGGAAGCGATGGCGGTCTGATGCGTCGGCACGTCAACAAGGCATTTCCCAGAATCATTTCGGAAGAGTTTGCTATCTTCAATGCGGCCGTAGCCGGTGTGCCAGGATTGCAAGCTTTAGACCCTGCCGAGTCGCTAGTGTTTTTCCTCGGAGGTTTTAGCACGGACCCTCAGCGTCCATTTTCCGGGCCGGGTGGGCCGCTCAAGGTTATTTCTAGGCCAACGGTTGGAAATCCAAATTGGGTGATCGAATACAACATCGACCGCTCGAATGCTTTGTTTGAATTTGATCCGACGAGATTATCTATTGTGCAAGAGACGTCTGGCAGCATAATTCGCACGCTTAGCAATGATGAACAGATTAATGGCGGGCAGTCTGGCGGGAGAGATTGCATGCCCGTTTATCGGCCTAAAGGTTTATTGACGCCATTTGTTTACTTCGACAGTCGAACTTACGGACCGTCGTCGGGAGTTGGCTATACAAAATACTTTGGTGCGAATGTGCGTGGTGTTGCCCGGCCTTACAAGACCGATAAGATTCGCGGGAATAGTGCCACTCCACCTACCGATCCGATTCTTTACGACCGTTATTATCGCTACCAAAACGAGACAACGTTTCAGGTGGTTACCGCTGGTTTAGACGACTCGTTCGGAGGGGTTGCGGGTGCTTCGGGCGGCGCTGAAGTTTTATTCGCATTTCCGACCGGTATTGGATTGCATCCCGACACTGCGATCGCTGGAACGTTTTCACGTTATGCGAGTGCTCAAAATCCTACGGCTCGTGACCAACTTGATAACATAACGAATTTTTCTGAGTCCACGTTGGAAGATGGTTTAGCGAACTGATTCTTAAGACCATCTGAGGTTGCTTGATGTATTTGCCGGAATCGGATCAGGCAATCTTTACCTGGAGTAAACCGTATGTATCGAAAGAGATATCGCAAGCCTTTATTGCTTGATGTTCGTCAAGTAATGGTGTTTATGTCTCGCCCTAGCTTTACCTTGGTCGAGTTGCTTGTCGCTATCGCCATCATGGGTATGCTTGCAGGTATGGTCATGGTTGCGATGGCGGGTGCACAGCGCGATGCACAGGTTGCGAGAACTCGTTCAACCATACAGAAGATCAACCGAATATTGCTTTCCAAATATCGCGAATTGACTTTGTCCCCCGTTCCGATTGATATTCCCAGTGATTTATTGCGGCCAGGTTTATCATCGTCGAATCAACCGTATTATCCCATCAGCGGAAGGGAGCTTGCGCGGACTCGATTGATCGCGATGCGGCATTTGCTTCGTTTTGAAATTCCAGATCGACTAACGGACTGGGGGTTTGAGCCGGTGAGGTATCCGACCGGTGAGGTTCCGCTGTACCTGGAGAGTAGATTGCCCAACGGTGCTAATCGGGTGCCGAACGCATCGGTCACGCTGCGAGTACCGATCCAAAATCAAATCATTTTCCAAAGTCTTAAGCCCTTTAAGATAGACTCCAACGGTAATCAAATACCTTGGTATCAATACGATCCAGTGACTTTGTCATTTCCGGATGCGAAATTGCTCTATCAAATCATTGCGACGACGACTTCGGAAGAGAATTCGGGTATTGAGGCATTTCACCCGAGCGAGATTGGCGACCCTGACGAAGATGGCAATCCTGAGTTCATCGATGCCTGGGGAACGCCCATTCGCTTTGTTCGTTGGCCAGCAGGAGCATGGCGGTGGAGTCCTGTAGCCCGCGTGGGACGAGATGCAGAGTTGTATTCCTGGTATTTCAATGGAGGAACGACGTGGTTGGATTCGGGCACTTCGGGTGGTGACCGAATTGACACGATTCGTGCAGATTGGCGGTACTTGGATGACAGTCGGACTATGGGGATTGGCTCGGTTGATCCGGGCATCAACGATACGAAATTAAATAATCCTTATGACCTTGCTCCCTTGGTTGTTTCGGCCGGACCGGATCGACAATTTGGTTTGATTTTTTCTGGAGAAGATATAAGCGGGACCGGTCCAGATTATGGGAACATGCTCAAGCCAACCGGATCGAGCATCCCATCAAGTGGTCACGATAACCGCTATCGATATCCAGACCCTTATTTTGAATTTTCGACAGTTAACACTTTTACGACCAACGAATTGCCGTGGCCATCCAGATCAAATGCTGTTTCGCAACCAGCGCAAATTGGTGACCCTATAAGCCAAGCATACGTTGATAATGTTTCCAGTTTCGACACGGTCGACTAAGACGTTATTGGCGAGGTGTCTCATTTTATTTGCTTTATTATTTTCGCAAATAAGCTAATTCATTATGACTATTGATCGCAGAATGTGTTGGACTGGCAAGTTCCGTGGAATGACGCTGGTAGAATTGTTGATAGTCATCGCTATCATCGTAACGGTCTCGGCTGCCATATTGCCATCGATCAAGGAGTCTTTGCGGGATCAAAAGATCAAGCAAGCCTCGCGCCAGTTGGTGGGAATGCTTGAATCTTGCAAAGCGGAAGCATTGGCGAGTGGTCGGTTGGTGGGTATTGCTTTGGAGCGATTGAATTCCGAATCCTTAGAAGGAATCTCGACTTCGATTCAGGTGGTGCGTTTAGAGGAGTTGCCCCCGTATACTGGGGATTTTCAGGAATGTGGTGCGTACCTCGGGGCAACAGCAATCTCCGCTGTGGACAGTGTTTATACGTCGGCCTATGTCAATGTCCGTGATGCGGCGGGATTAAGAAGCTTGGTTTCACCAGGAGACTCGATCTCTTTTGGTGATGGAAGTTACCGATTTCTCATTACGGGTACTGTGACTGTGGATTGGACCGCACCTGGAGCGACTATTTCTGAACCCCATCACCGAATCGACTTTCGAAATTTTATAAGTCTGCCCCCTTTTCCGCCGTCCACGAATCCCTACTTTCCGATGCTACCAGCAAACAGTGCAAATACAAATTGCAAGGTGCCTTTCAAAATTTATCGAAAGCCAGTGCGGAATGAATTGACTGTGTTGCAGTTGCCCAAGGGGGTTTGTGTCGACCTCAGCTGTTCTGGCTTTGGCTTATCGTTGGGTAGTTCGGGTACTAGTGGGATTGAGTTTTCTGCAAAGCATCTATCCGGACAGGCCACTCCCAATCTAAGGGATTACGGACCGGTTTCGATTTTGTTCTCCCCCACTGGTCAAGTTTGTCAGGTGACGAGCGGTGCTACCGATTTGACGCGATCTGAAGTACCGATTAACGATGTTTATTTGCTTTTGGGTAAGAGCGATCGCGTTAGTCCCGTGAATGAACTAGAGCCCTATGATGTGAGTGGAAACAAGAACGAGCAAGCTAATGCGTTGGTCGGCAATTTGATGACAAGTGAAAGTTTATGGATCAAGATCAATCGCGCGAACGGACGTGTGAGCTCGGCGAGTGTGGATGGAATCGGGATTATGGGTGGTGCTCTAACCCAGCGTTTGAGTGAATCTAGATTGACGGCAGCAACCGGTGTGAGTGCGGGAGGTCGATAACGATGGCGATACAATTGAGTAAGATTCAGAGATCGAGACGCCAATTTGCGCGGCGTGGCTTAACTCTGGTTGAAATGTTATTCGCGATTGCCATATTGCTCGTTGGTATGGTGGGCATTGCTTCCGTTCTAGGATCCGCGGGACGCAATGCTGTACGAAGTAGAACGCTGGCAGAATCTCAAGCGGTAGCCAACAGTGCGTACGATACTTTTTTGGCTTACGAGATGAATCGTCAGTCGAACTGGGACCCTTTTGTGAATTGGGGATATCGAGGAATCTGGATGGATCCAATTGGCAGAAGCGTCTCGCCGAACAATAATCTAATATCAAATTCAAATGGCACAATATTACGTGTTTCGCTGAGAATTAACGGTGTTACTGTTTCGCCGAAAGTTGCGGAGAAAATTTTTTTCTGCAGCGACGATCCCGCGATTCAAAAGGAAGGGGATAAAACTCTACCTATATCGCGTCTTTTCGAATCGTTTCCTACCGGGATCTTCGCAAAATCTTCGAGTCAGCAAGTGTACTCTTGGTTCCCCATGTTGCTGATGAATCAACGCATGAGTAATCAAGGACTTTTGTCGATCGTTGTCTTTAAGAATAGGGATTTCGAGGCCGCCGCAACTCAACTGTCAGTTCGTCCTTTGAGTGGTAGTTTTGGTACTGAATCAAGCACGTCGCTGCGAGTCCTAATCGATAATGTGCCAACCGGTTTTAAAATCAAAAGTGGCGATTGGATTCTGCTAAGCACTCCTCTGAGTATCACTACGAACAGTTTTGATAGTTGGTACCGAATTCTCAACGCGTCCGCAGAACCGGTGGAAGGCGCAAATACTTTCAGTGCGACTTTAACGGGGCGAGAATTGCCAGTTTTACCAACCTTGCCGCCCGGGCAAACGTATTTTATGTCCGGCACGATGATGGAAGGTGTTGTGGCGGTTCATGAGCGAGTCGTTGCAATTTTACCCTAGTTTTGTTGGGAATGCTTGCCGATGGTCGCTCGGTATCTAACCATGAGGTTGTAAGAAAAAATGGAACGAGTGCAAAACACAAAACGACGCGGTTTGGTGCTCTTGGTCGTCCTAGGGATGCTTGCGCTTTTCAGTCTGCTCGTGGTAACCTACGTGATTTTTTCGTCTGACTCACGAGACGCAAGTTTAGTCTTAGCGAAAAGCGATTATCGGGCAGAAAGTCCTAACTACGCTACAGACCAAGTTGTCAAGTTATTGATAAGAGGTACGGCCGATACATCACAGCCGTTGTACGGTCATGATCTTCTGCGTGATCTTTATGGAAAAGGTCTACCTGACCACAATTTCCTTAATTTTCCATCAATAACTGGAATTGTGTTACCAAATTCCGAGTCAACTTCTACACGATTGGTTGTGTTAAATATCGATGTTTTTTTGCCACCGACAGTATCGAAAGCCAATATTATTTCAGGCGCATTAGCAGGTCGAATTTTAACGTTTACCGAAAGAGGGCCTTTGTTCAATAAGTCCTTTCGGATTCTTGGTCACGACGTAAATCGAATTCCGATAACGGGAGGTTTTAATTATGAAAATCGAATAGTGATTGAAATCGATGATCTTCCCGGTGTAACACTCGCGTCGTTTATTTCGAAACAATTCACAATCAATGATAAAGTTTTTGATGGAGCTGGAACAGACTTTCAATTGACGGAACGTTTTATTGGAGATATGACGGTATTTAATACTACAATCGGTTCCAAGCAGATACATGTGTCTCTGCTTCCGAATGTCAGCAGATTGCGCGCTTATGGAGGTTTTATTCGGGCTGTAGATGGGGGTGAAACGGACGAATCGTTTGACGTAGCCGATTTTAATGATATGTATTTAGCCCACCGTTTCGGTGGAGGAAGCGCTGAGGTGATTCCCAGTTTCCATCGCCCCGAACTTCTGCAGTACATTGCGGGTCGATACAGTTTAGGTAGCGGATCGATTAGTCAGTCCGATTTGTTAGAAATGATTGGGTTACTTGAGTGTGCCACGCTTAGGCCATTTTCCTATGACATTAAGTCAAACGGTGTTACGCTTTTGAAAAATGGAAATTCACAGACCCCGTGGCGATTCAATGCAAATTGGCGGCAAGCGGGATTGATGGAGGGTTACGCTAATTTCTCACCTCGGCAACCGTCGTTAAACATTGATATCGGTGGTGCCACGACCATTTCTGATCCCAGTATTATTCAAGAAATTAGAGCTTTTTTGAATTACCATTGCACGGGACCCTGGGATGTGGACACCGATGGAGATTTGATCGCGGATTCTATATGGATCGATCCTGGCCTAACCCTGCGAACATCGGCGAATGGCAAATTGCTGAAGACGTTGGCGGCGATTCAAATTCTTCCGTTAGATGGAAGACTGGATCTCAATGCAGTGGCTGAGGCTTGGCAGGGAGATGCGAACTACACCGTCGATCCGACTGCAGGAATTCTTCCGCAGGTTCTCGCACTTCGCAATGGCCGCTCTTTGATGCAAGGGAATGGCTTAGGGGCGGCAGAGATCGGAATAGGTCATCTGTTTCAAAACTCAACGAATCTGAATAACTTCCTTAACGCCCGATATGCGCCCAGAAATGGCGCGAACATCAACAATTCTTATTCGGCAGGAACTCCTGGAAATGACTTACCAAGTCAGCTACTCGAATTCGAACAGAGAAACTTCCACGCTCAATGGGGATTGCCAGGTTTGCCAAAGGATAGTCGGGGCCGTCAAACGCTTGGCATAGATAAAGGAGGAAACATTATCGCAGTCAACATGGCTACGAGTGCTGGACTTCCAGGTGAGCTTGAGGATGATCCCTACGAGAGTCGTGTTTTGTCTGGAGCACACGGAGATTCTGGATTTTCTTTGTCAGAAATGGAAAGAGTTCTCAGACGCTCTGACCCTGACTACACCTTGCTTCCGGCTCGCCTCGAAGCAACGCTTCGACAGACAGGCAATCTATCTTTGGGAACAGATTCAGGTATTAGGAATTCTGTGACTACGCGCTCGGTGAGTATAAACAATGTTGCTCCTGGTTCTATCTCGCGGCTTAACCCTCTAGATCATCCCGTTCAGGGATGGATTTTTCATCACATGGCTAGGCAAGGTGTTCCGGGTTATAATTTATCTTTTGATACCTTTCAGACTCTGTTTCCATTTGAGTTTTCGACGGGTCAGAAATTAGACCTGAATCGATTGTTGGGTAACGGTGCAGACGAAAATGGTAACGGTGATATCGATGAACCGATGGAGTGGTTCGTGAATTACACCAGCCTAAATCCTCAGCCGATCCGAGGTTTTCCGGCTACTTTGGAGCATTATCTTGCCGGTAGGTATCCCTACAGCCCGGCATCCCCTGTACTTGATCGAGCCGTATCTAGCACCGGGCCTATTCAATTTTCGGGCATGGAAACGCGTCAGCTTTTAGCGCGAGAGATCTATTGCTTGCTGCAAGTTATTGTGCCGTATAACTATCTATTTCCGGGGACACCCCGAGGGAACGTGACGGATACTCCGGCGGCATCCAGTTTTGCGGTGCGGTCTTATCGCGCACGTCGTTTAGCGCAGTGGGCGGTGAATATTGTTGATTTTAGAGATTCGGACTCGGCTTGCACTCGCTTTGTGTATGACATTGAACCGTTCAACGCGAGCGTCTGGGATTTGTCGATGCCGAACGAAACTGGGATCGTGTGGGGTATGGAGCAGCCCGAGTTGCTGCTGACTGAAAATATTAATTTTCACGATCGCCGGGTGAGAGACACCAAGGTGGGTAGCGAAGGACGTGTGGAGGGGGATGAGGTACGTGATGACGATATGGATCAGTATCGTATACCACAGGGTACTTCGATTTTCGAGTTATATGTTCCTCGAACAACGGGTTTGCCAACGGATGCCTCTTTGCAAGGTGTCAGCCGCTATCTTTATACGGTTGATGGTTCTGGCCAGGTAGCTCTTAATTTAAACGCCTTCGCTCCTTCGGATGGAACGCGTCCTGCTCAACCGGTTTGGCGACTTGCAATTTCGAGATTGCATCAAGCAGGGCAAACTCCGGACGACTATTACCGGAACGCTTCTGTTCGTGGCAATTATGGATATCAGCCATCCAGTGTGGCAGAAAGCAATTTAAATGGCTTGCAATTCAACAATGCGGACTCCACCAACGTTCCCAGGGCAGCGGAATTAGACCGATTGGTTTATTTTACGCGTTCGGTGCCCAATGAGGTTCCGATGAACGGTAATTGGGAGCCTTCAGTAGATCGCGCTTATTGGAATAAGAGCGCGAATGTGACTGCCAAGGGTGGTCAGTATATCGTTGTGTCCCCTCGGGAAAGAACCTATTTGGGGTCTGCAATTTCAAACGCGGCAGTACCGACGCATCTTCCGAGTCAACAGCGTATTGAGGTGTCGACAGTCAACTCGAATGTTTTGCTGTCCGGTATCGATGGGACTCCCAAAACAGATACAAGTCTGTTGCCTGTCAAGTCGATTGTACCGATCATTGCGACCGGCGAGACTCCTACTGCGATGAAGCCACAGTGGGATGCTGCATTCCCGATAGGGATTGGGGTGAGTATTTCTGAGCCTCTTCCCGGTAACAGTTATGCATCAACCTACCGTGTACCAACGAAGCAATTAAATTCGAGTGATACGAACGCCCAAAACGATGGTTTTGGTGATTTGCCTCCAGATAGTTATCACGACTATGCCGATGGCTCAGGTTCTTTTCCGGATGAACCGTTCGATGTAGACAATGATTCGATTCCTAATGGCGATTTGACGACACGTACGAATTTGAATGTGAGAACGGTTTATCTCCAGAGACTAGCCGACCCT
>JBIKMB010000409.1:0-3064 GCA_044359485.1 Pirellulaceae bacterium
GAAAACCGCGGATACCAAAATTTTTACTGCACAATCGCGTTAAGCGTTTTCAGGTCCAGCACGAAAGTATCGCGATTCAAGAGTTGGTTTCAAAAGCTAACGACTACTTTCATAGTAGGCCTCAGCAATTGCGAGAGTTGTTGCATATCGCTGCCGATTGGCCGAACGAAAGTTTGTGCTACGCGTTTGATCTTTCTCAGGAGGGGAAAGAATTGGCAAGATGTATTGCGACCATTTTCGATTCACTTCCGCAGCGGTTACCTGCGAGTTTTGCAGCGATCCAAATTTTCATCATGGACGATCCAGAATTACAGCGTCGCATGTCGGATGTCATTTGGGCATATTTTCCGAGACCGAACCAAGCACCGCAACGTGAGAAATATCTCTCCAGGTTAAGCGATCAATGCACGCATTCTGCCTGGAATTCATGTGAGAGCCGGCAGATAAAGCAGGGCAAAGAGAATGGTCCGATGGATTTGCGAGCCGAGTACACAAAGAAAGCACTTTTGGGAACGCTAGCGGAAATTGTTAAACGCGATAAGAGAGAGAATCCTATAACGCAACAATTAAACGAGCAAGGAGCAGAGGACAACGCCCAGGAGTTAAGCGACCTGAAAGAAATGGTGCTTAAAATAGTTCAGAGACCGGAGTCGCTATTACAAATTTTATGTGCTACCGCAGCAAGAACGATTTCCAAATTGGGGAATAAAAGATTCGACTGGAACAAAGTCCTGAAAGTTCTGCATGAATATGCTGAAACATTAGAGGGATTAGAGAGGGACTGGGAAGCAGATGGTGAGGATTGTGAATCTCTGTCGCAAGCGATCGAAAGTATACGAAAAATGACCGTAAAAGAGATCAAACTGAGTGTTCTAAATTATTTGGACACGCTTCCTGATAATGCACCGTAGTGTTATCACGGATTGAAGAGCCATTTAAAAATTTTTTTAGGTGAAATCTATGAATGAAGAATGGGATCAAGTGCTGATTGAAGAATTGCTACGAGACGCCAGTGATGGGCCGGTGGATGAGCAAACAAAAGAAAAGTACCTGAGAAAACTGGCCACATTTCGTCGGCTTGCTGAAAGTTCGCCGGAACTTGTTGCAGGGGGTAATTTGTTGCTGTCAATTTTCGAAGAGAATCTTCCAGAGACGTCGGCCGTTGTGAGCGTAATTCAATCTGCAGAAGGAATGGCAGTTGAGACGAACAAGGCTGAGCAGCGAGTAATGATTTCTGGTTCGGATACAATTCCAATCCCCGCGAAGGAACTGGCTCATTTAGCAACTCGCTCAGAGACTGCTCTTCGCAGGACTGTCGAGAACATTCTTGCAGAAATGTGGCGAGCCAGGGGAACGACGGGAGATTTACCCTTTGAGGGAAGAGAGATTCTCATGCGGGATGCAGTCGATTACGCTTGGGATTCGTGCACCGAAGTAAAAAAAGGTAGTCTTCCCTCATTGGTCGAGCGGATTGTCGAGTATTGCGAGAAACAGGGCGTAAGTAATCGACAAGCTTTGAAGCAATGGTGTTCGATTTCGCGGATCGCCAAGATCATGGCGGAACTTAAAATGACGGCGACGTATTTTGTGCCAGGTCGCGGCTTGTCAACACAGTTTTAAGTGGTAATCAAGCCAATGGATAAAGTCTTGACTCGATTTATGCAATCGATTGCGGTACCTGGTTTTTTGGGAAGTACGCGGCTTGGGCGATTGCGCACTATTGTTGCAGAGTGCGAAGATATTGATACAGCGGTAAACGCATTTCTCGATCTATATCCAGATCAACTTGATGCGATTGATCTTGTTGCTTCCATGGCGAAAAATGGATACGTACTCCAAGCGGAACTTGCTCGTGGCGGTATGTCGCTTATCTATGAGATCTACAACGAGAAGTTGGAACGAACGGAGGCCTTAAAGCTTCTTTGCGCGTCGACCGCCAGTGAAATCCCCGGTGCTCGAACACGTTTTGAGCGGGAAATCAAAGTCCTTCGTCGAGTAAGAGATTCCTTTTTCAAAGAAAAAAAGGAGTTCAAATTACTCCCCTGCCCAAGTATCTATGAAGACTTCGAGACCGACAAAAAAGGTATGTGCTACACGATGGAGCGACTGAGTGGACAGACGCTTTACGAGCACGTTTCGACACGCGGCGGTATGGCTATCGAACAAGCGTTGCAGGTCATCAAACGCCTCACGGAAGTTTTCGTGCGAATCCACAAAAAGGGAATTGTGCATCGTGATGTGAAACCCAGCAATATCTTCGTGACCGATGAGCCTGTCCGGTATGTGTTGCTCGATTTCGGCGTGGCAGCGGTCGATTACTCTCTTGCAGTATCTAAACGTGGTGAGCCCCATAACCGAGAAGATTCGCTTACCAATAAACAAGGTGTAGAGATGATCGGTACTTTGGCTTATAGCAGCAAAGAGCAAATACTTAAGCCAAACGTGGCGGATCCGTGTAACGATATCTACTCGTTGGGTTGCATTTTCTTTTTTTTAATCACGGGCGAACATGCGTTTCCCCAAGCAACATCGCTAGCAACAGCGCTTCACGCACATGGTGGTGTACGCCCTGAGTTACCCAAAAAAATCTTCGCGGAGAGCCAATATAGTTTTGAAGCGATCGACTCTTTGTTTCAGCGCATGATTGCCTCGGATCGCAATGAACGATTTAGAAATGCAGAACAATTACTCACTGCGATCGATTCCATCTTGAATGAACTTGATTTCATACGATTTGAATCGCAGGTTCGCGGTATTTCTGTGGACGATCTTGCTACCTACCTGACTTGCTTGCGCGACACACAGCTTGAGACGGCGAGAATTCCACTGGTCCGACCAGATCCCAAACAGACCCTTCGAACAAAAGAAGTCTTTGTTCCCTTGATGGTGCGCGAGATACATTCGGAAGAAAACGATGAAACCGATCGAAAAAAAGAACCGAGTGTAGGCGGTGACGGTTTGTCCCAGTTCGGAACCCAACTCTGTCGACATGGCTTCGTAGTCCTAATTGGACCACCAGGTGGCGGAAAAACAACGCTTCTCAAACGAACAGCCTTGGCTTTTG
>JBIKMB010000042.1:0-34837 GCA_044359485.1 Pirellulaceae bacterium
GCGAATTTGCAACCGCTGGTCTTTGAAGGGGCTATTACCGAGGAGAACCGCCTGCAAGGGACTCTGCCACTCGGGCAACTTTCGCTGACCACGGAAGTGGAAAACTATGCTGGTTTTCCATCAGGAAATTTAAAAGAGTTTTTGACGACTGCCATCCATCCCGACAGGCAACTGGCGATGCCTCCAATTGAAGAGCATCCGCATGCAGTGACGGGGCCCGAATTGATGGAATTGATGCGTCAGCAAGCGACCAATTTTGGTGCACGTATTATCACCGATGACGTTGTGGAAGTCGACTTTTCGAAAAAACCATTCCAAATCAAGTCGCGGGAATCGGGCGATTTTCAGGCCGAGACGGTGATCGTCGCGACGGGGGCACGAGCGAATTATCTGGGATTGGCCAGCGAAGAGACATTTCGAAACCGAGGGGTGAGTGCCTGTGCGGTATGCGATGGTGCCTTGCCAAGATTTCGCAACAAGCCGCTAGTGGTTGTCGGTGGTGGCGACTCAGCGGTAGAAGAAGCTACCTATCTTTCCAAATATGCTTCTAAGGTTTATATGGTCGTTCGCCGAGATGTGTTGCGAGCCTCCAAGATCATGCAGGAAAGAGCAACATCCAACTCGAAAATCGAAATCTTATGGCATAGCCAAGTACAGGAAGTACTCGGGGATGACAAGTTGGGCGTGACGGGCGTTCGTATTTTCAATTCGCAAGCGAATGCGGCAACCGACTATGCCGCGTCAGGAATGTTTTTGGCCATTGGCCATACCCCCAACACCAATTTCCTCAAAGGACAATTGGAGTTGAATGAAAAAGGGTATATCAAGTGGCAGAAAGCTTTCCGAACCTGGACTAGCGTAGAGGGGGTATTCTCTGCAGGCGATGTCTCGGATGATTACTACCGTCAAGCAATTACCTCGGCTGGCACCGGCTGTATGGCCGCATTGGATGCGGAGCGTTATCTAGCCGAACACGGAATCATCTAAGACGGTGAACCGTTGTCGGCACCTGTCTTTCGCTTGTCCATGAAGTATTTATTCCCATCGAGCCCTCAAAGAGGTCTATCTCAAATATGAGTCAACATCCTTGGATCAGTGTCTCGGAAGCGAGATCAGCAGTTTCGATTGGTAAAACGGTTGAACTTAGGGGTTGGCTGAGGACCCGTCGCGATAGCAAGGGAGGTTTCAGCTTCCTGGAAATCAACGATGGTAGTTGCCTCGGTAATGTGCAAGTGGTTGCTCCGGGTGAGCTCTCGAATTATGAGGCGGTGGTAAAGAATCTAGCGGTTGGTTGCAGCTTGATTGTGACCGGGGAGATTAAGGCAAGCCAAGGCCAAGGGCAAGCGACTGAAATGTTGGCAACGTCGGTTGAGATGATCGGCGATGCCGACCCGCAAACGTATCCTTTGCAAAAGAAACGACATACTTTTGAAAAGCTGCGTGAATGGGCCCACCTCCGTCCGCGTACCAACACTTTTGGCGCAGTGACCCGTGTTCGCAATCGAATCAGTTTTTCGACGCACCAGTTTTTTCAGGAAGAGGGATTTCTCTACATTCATACGCCGATCATCACGGCGAGTGACTGCGAAGGTGCTGGTCAGATGTTTCGGGTGACAACTTTGCCTGCAGAGAATCCACCTCGAGATCCACAAGGAAAAGTGGATTTCAGCAAAGATTTCTTCGGACGATCAGCCTATTTGACGGTGAGCGGACAGTTGGAAGGTGAGATTTTTGCCACCGCTTGCGGCAAGATTTATACCTTCGGCCCAACCTTCCGCGCTGAAAATAGCAATACATCGCGACACTTGTCTGAGTTTTGGATGATTGAGCCAGAGGCGGCATTTTTTGATCTTCGGGATAACATGGCGCTAGCAGAACGCTATGTGAAAAGAATCCTCAAGGATGTGCTGAGCGATTGCTCTGAGGACATGCAATTCTTTGATGAACGCGTCGAACCTGGTTTGATCCAAGCACTTAAGGTTGTCTTGGAAAAGCCGTTCGAGCGTATTTCTTACACGGAAGCGGTTTCGATTCTCGAGAAGAGCGGGGAGAAATTCGAGTATCCAGTCGCCTGGGGTAGCGATTTGCAAGCGGAGCATGAGCGTTATCTTACGGAAAAGCATGTCCAGGGGCCGGTGATTTTGTATGATTATCCTGCAGCCATCAAATCGTTCTATATGCGTATGAACGAGGATGGAAAGACGGTGGCTGCGATGGATGTCTTGGTCCCGAGAGTGGGTGAGATCGTCGGTGGAAGTCAACGCGAAGAACGACTCGATCGACTCTTGGCTCGCATGAAAGAGTTGGGGCTATCTGAGCAAGATTATTGGTGGTATCTCGATCTTCGTCGATTCGGCAGCGTACCCCATAGCGGCTTCGGCTTGGGCTTGGAACGCATTATTCAATTTGTTACAGGAATGCAGAATATTCGAGATGTTATTCCGTTTCCAAGGTATCCAGGCAGCGCTGAATTCTAAGGGTTGGTCAGCACGAGCGGGTCGTAGCCAATAAAAAACTACACGTACAGTTGTACGTGTAGTTTAATGGGATATGCGAGAGTCGTAAGAAACATCTTGGTCGTCAATAGCCCTTGTGAGAATCACAACGGCTATAGCGTTCCCCTGCCCCGCTCTTGTGGTTGTCACCTATTTACTAAAGTCCCACTTTTTCAAATCGGTTGGCACTTTCACATTTTTGTTGATTTCTTTCGCTTTCGCCAACTCGGCTGCGGCTGCTTGAGTGTCACCTTTACCGGTAAGTATCAAGCTGCGAAGTACGTGGACTTTTTCCATTTCGCCAGCCCCCTGAGCAGCTTGATCTAAATCTGCCAGGGCCGTATCGTACGATCCAAGGGAACCGCGTGCTGCCGCGCGAACCATAAGGGCTTGGACAAATAAATCGGCAGGTAAGCCTCCTCCGTCGATGGCTTGGCTAGCCGCTTGCTCGGCTTTCGCGGCATCGCCCGCGGCAAAAGAGGCAATAGCGTCCGCAACGCTTTTCTCGCTACTGGCTACCTTGCTTTCCGCAACTTGCGGAGGGCTACAGCCAGCTACCAGAGCGATCATCGCTATCACAATCCAAGTCATCGATCGACGATTCATCACCAAACTCCAGAGTCAAATCTTACCAATCAATGCGAGAAGAATGCCAACTACTCTTCTTGACTAAATGCTTCTCCAAAGTCGCGAGTTCCCATCGCACGCCAAACCGTTAAATCGATGGTATCTCCGACGAAGCGTACGGAACCGTCGCCATTGACGGTTTGAACGCCGCCGGGGTGCCAACTGCGAGCGGACATGATGGCGTGCTCGCCAGGAGCATCTGGAATAGCGCTCCAAGTGCCGCAATCCCACGATTTCCAGTTAGGTGGAGCGACATGGTTGTACATGGTGCTAGAGTAAAAACCGAAAGGCCAGCCGTTAGAAAAATCCGAGCCTACGAGCCAGCGTCCGGCAGAGTTGAAATGAAACGATGAAGGAGCGCCATTGTAGGAGGCACAGTTGGTCATCAAAGTATCAGGATTAACTAGACCATTGACGCGGCTGGGAGCGGTGATGACGTCGACCAGCGTTGGTCGTTCAATAGCTAAGTCTCTCCCGCTACCCATCGAGCGTTCCGCGAAGAAGGTGGTCTGCGAAAGACCATCTACGATCGCACTGGTAGTTAGAGCACGACCGAATGTGAAAGCACCATTACCTGTGCACGAAAGATTTCCCAATGTCGCCGTTTGGTTGTTGTTGGCTGTGGAACTCAAAGCGCCCGCGAAGGGTGTCGAGCCGCCGAAATTGTACCGGTAACTGTTCTCTGAGATTACTCTTACGCGATTGGGATCCGATGGGCAAAGGAATAGGCCTGCTGCTTGAGCATACGCGTTGTAGTTCGGATTAGAAGGAACGCCGTTGGTTGTTAAGCGTACTCCGGTTGGAACAGAGAAATTAATCAAGTTGTAGATATTACCTTGTTCCATGTAAGGCAAAATGAAGGTATGGACGGAGCGAAAGCCCGTCCAGTGTCCTGAGCCGTTGGTTTGCACGACGGAGTTGTAGTTGGTGTAGCTCGCATTCGCGACGCCATTAATCGACCAGTCGGGTGAGAGGCGACCTGGAGGGAATTTCTTGTAAGTCGATTCATAATTCATCAGCGCCAAACCAATCTGCTTCATATTGTTGGCACATTGGATGCGGCGGGCGGCTTCTCTAGCTGCTTGAACTGCGGGGAGCAGTAAGCCGACTAAGATTCCTATGATCGCAATAACGACTAATAACTCAACAAGCGTAAAGCCTTTTGCGCAATGAGCGTGACGCCTCATGGACGACTCCCAATAAAAAGGACTAGATCAAAGCCAGAGATCGAATCGAGACACAAATTATGAAAGAACGGAGAGAATGAAGGCCAAGTCAATGACCTTGTCCATCCGGTATATTGTTGTAGGGGAATGGCTTTTGTGAAGTAGATATAAAGTCAGGTTTTCTTCCGACGTATTCGTCCGAATAGAGATTCTGGGCGTACACGTTTACTCTGGGGACGCAGCACGCCATCAAGTGCCGTTAAGGTCACGAATCGTCCCTTTAGTAAAGCTGATGAGAGAAAACGTTCAGCCAAGAAAATTAAGAATTTTTCGTTAAGAAGAGGGAGCGAGCCTTGTGAGCTCGCTCCCGATGCTGAATCGAAAATAAGTAGGTGTCTCGATTACTCAAGATAGGTGGTACGGCCGGCAAGAGCTTCGTACTCGTGCACCAATTGATCGGCCGTTTCGCGAGTCAGCATACCAGCATCTACGCGTTGGTAAACTTGTCTGCGGTAGGACTCGCTTAGCTGGCCTTTATCGTAGCGAGCGAATTCGAGCATATCGCTAATTCGGCTCCCGATGATCAGTTTGGTGATGTGATAGCGGCCGTCGTGATCGATCACGATATGGGCTTCATCCGGTTGGCCGAAAAGGTTGTGGTAGCTTCCCATAACCTCTTGGTAGGCGCCGGTGAGGAAGATTCCAAGATAGTACGTCTGCCCATCGGACCACGGGTGTAATTCGAGGGTTTGTTTCACATCCTTTAGATCGACGAAGCGATCGATTTTTCCATCGCTGTCGCAGGTCACGTCGACGAGTGTGGCAAAATCTTTAGGTGGTTCGTTGAGGCGATGGATTGGGACGATGGGGAACAATTGCCGAATCGCCCAGGAATCGGGTGCCGAGCGGAACAAGGAGAAGTTGCACAGATATTTTTGGGCGAGAATGCGCTTCAATTGCTCGAATTCTTCGTCGGAAAAATCATCTTCGACCGATTCGTTAAGTGCTCGAGCGCATACTTCCCAGTAGAGCACTTCGCCCTTGGCTCGATCTTCGAGGCTGATCAATCCCAGATTAAATTGGGTATGCAGTTCATCTTTATGTTCCAGGGCATCGTGATAGTATTCGACGTAGTTTCGACCGTTGATATGATCGACGAGGTCTTTCAGTTCTATGATCACCTGTGGGTCATCGGCATCGACACTGATCACGGGCTTATCGTCGGCGAACGTTTCAATTTCGTCGCGGATGGAAGTGATAAAGACGGTATGGAAGGCCGTCATGAAACGACCGCTTTCCGTGACGATATTGGGGTGTGGTACGTGTTCGTCGTCGCAGACGCTTTTCACAACATAGACAACGTCATTGGCGAATTCCTGGACCGTGTAGTTGACGCTGGAATCGAAGCGAGTTTGCGATCCATCGTAATCGACGCCCAGGCCGCCACCGATATCCATAAATTCGATATTGGTTCCCATCTGGCGCAATTTCGCGTAGACTCGCGCAGCTTCTTTCATCGCATTTTTAACGCGTTTGATATCGGTGATTTGCGAGCCGATGTGGAAATGTAGCAACTTCAGATTGCTGTCCAGGCGTGCATCCTTCAGCATCCGCACGCAGTCGAGCAATTCGGAGGTTGTCAGTCCGAATTTGGCGGAGTCGCCTCCGGAGGAGGCCCATTTACCGGAACCGCGCGAATAAAGTTTGGCTCGTAGGCCTATCCACGGGCAGATGCCGGTTTGTTGCGCCAATTTAACGACCATGCTTAGTTCGTTCAATTTTTCAACGACGATGGTGACGCGTTTGCCGGCGCGAACGCCGAGCAAGGCGGCTCGGATAAAGGTTTCGTCCTTGAATCCGTTGCATAGCAGCAGGGATTGGGGGGATTGCTCTTGGGCGAGAGCCGCATAAAGTTCCGCCTTGGAGCCGCATTCGAGTCCGACCATACACCGCTGGGAATCACGCAAAAATTCTTCGACCACTTCCCGGCGTGGATTCACTTTCATCGGAAACACTGGATAGTGCTGTCCTTGGTAGCCATATTCGGCGATCGCATGCTGGTAGGCATTGGAAAGCGTGCGGAGCTGGCTGTTGAGCAATTGTGGGAAACGGATCAGCAGCGGGAGATGCAGTTTGCGGGTTGAAATGAGGTGGTCGACGAGTTCTTTCAGATCGACGTGTCTCGGATCTCCGTTGGCGGGCCGGACCGTAATGTGACCTTTTGAATTGATGTCGAAATATCCGGCAGACCAATTTTCAACACCATAAACAGCTTGAATCGTGTCGAGCGTTTCGTCGTTCATTTGCATTTTGCTTAGGGGACTCCACCTAAAGAAGCACGCACCCACAAAAATCGGATCCGAAACATCTAAGAGTATCGATTTCCGGTCGGTACTGGTAGAGATATTAACGCAAAATTACCGAGGCAATGGGAGAAACTTATCCGGGAGGTCGGCAGTCGGTGGTGTGATTCTTCCGACAAGGCATTATTCTCCAGCACTTTCGCTGGCAAATCGTTCGCGTGGTGGCGATTTTGAATGAAGCGAGTTACGCGAATAATTCTCCAATGGGTTCGCCGTAATATATCGCATGAGGCCTTGATTCAGCGTCTTCCCAGGTCATGGTGGCTGGAATTCCCAACGCATGGTAAATCGTCGCAGCCAATTCCTCGGGTGTGACTGGCCTATCCGAGGGATAGGCTCCCAGTGCATCAGATTTTCCGAGGCAAATACCTCCCGAGATGCCCGCACCGGCGAGAAGCACCGATTGCAGGGCCCCCCAGTGATCTCGACCGGGCAGTTTGTAGTGCTGAGGAAGATGTGAAATTTTGGGAGTGCGTCCAAATTCCGAAGCAACGACGACCAGCGTTTCCGCGAGCAGGCCCGTAGCGTCGAGATCTTCGAACAAAGCCGATAGCGCTTTGTCCGTAGGTGGCAAAAGTTTATCCTTCAAATGCGGAAAGGCGTTGCCATGTGTATCCCAGGTTTCGTTATTGCCAAGATTTACCTGAACAAGTGGCACTCCCAGCGCAACCAATTCGCGAGCCATCAAGAGGGACCATCCAAAGGAATTGGCTCCATATCGCTCTTGAATTTTGGGGTCCGCGGAAGTTGCTTGAAGGGCCTGATGAATTTTACCATCGGTTAACATCGAGATGACTTTCTGCCGTGACTCATCCAAGCCATAACGTTCAACCGCGGTGGACAACTGCTGCGATTGTGCCTTCAGTTGGGTGAGAAGGTCCAGGCGTTTCGTGGCAATGCGCGCGTCAGAATCGGGTCGAAGGGCCAAGTGGGGTGCCTCAAACTTCCGGCCGGCCTCCTTGCCTCGTTGTTGATGGTCAAACTCGTATTCTGGAAAAGCGCCATACGATTGGTTATGAAACGGTGACGCTTCGACAAACCATGAATCATGATTGCGTCCCATCATTCCTGCACCTTGTCCAGGAATAATCCGGCCGGTGTTATGGACCAGCTTTTCCGGTAAAATAATCGAAGGTGGAAGATTATTGTTGGGGCGTATTAGGCGTCCGACCATGGAGGCAATCGATGGGTAGTCCTTGACGGTAGGGGCATTCGGATCGAATCCGGGCGGGACCATCGAACGACCGGTGAGCATAATATGATGTCCGGCTGAATGATCATTCGATGGATGTGTCACGGTCCGAACCAAGGCGAATCGCTGGTTGTTTGCCGCAAGTAGCGGAAGGTGTTCGGAAAAATGGATTCCTGCGATCTTCGTATTCACAGTACCGAACTCACCGCGCACATCCGCTGGAGCTAGTGGTTTCGGATCGAAGCTTTCATGTTGGGCCAATCCACCCGAGAGAAAAATAAAGATACAGGATTTCGCTTTACCACCGCCACTGGAACTCGAGTTGGTCGAACCTGTCGGCGTAGTGTTCGCATAAAGTTTTCTGAAGCTTGCCAAATGATTCATTCCGAGGCCCAACAGGCTGATCGCTCCAGCCTGTATCGCGCAGCGGCGATCCACGAATCCATGATGCCAACTTGTGCGCGGTGACTCCGATTTGCCCTGATTCCCGTTTGCCGCTTTCCCTATTTGCGTTGGTATTCTCTGACTCATCGCACATCCTCCAGCAAATGATTCATTCATGCCGCTGGTTCACCAAGATTGTGAGCGGAGCGAATGAAGATTGGCAAATGAATTTATTTGGAAGGCTTGGACCAATTCTTACGCTGTAACCATTCACGACATCGATCAGCCCACGCTGCGGCGGGATTAGAGCCTTGGCGCAAGCCGTAGCCATGACCACCTGTATCATACAAGTGCAATTCGCTTGGCACGTTCGCTCGCTTAAGAGCGGCCATCATTTCTATCGCATTTTCAGGGCGAACGGGATCATCAAAAGCATAGGCGAGAAACATTGGGGGCGTGGAGGCATCGATCTTGACGTCATCTAGCAATTTTCCATCTTGGCCCACCAAGTAAGCGGGATAAATCAAAACGGCGAGGTTGGGTTTGGCGCTCTCTTGATCGATAGCATCCACCGCATCATACAGGGTTGGATTTTGGTGCAATGTGGCTCGCGCTGCCGTGCATCCACCGGCCGAAAATCCTAAAATACCCACTTTTTCTTTGTCGATTCCATACTTTTCTGCTTGGCTTCGAACCCAGCGAATCGCCCGTTGGGCATCTTGCGCAGGAGGTTCCCATTTAACCGAGTGAGCATTCGTTGGGACACGATACTTTAAGACAAACGCGGCGATACCTTGCGTATTGAACCATTCGGCAACCTCAGTTCCTTCCAGGTCCCAAGCGAGAATATTAAATCCACCTCCGGGGCATATCACCATGGCAGCTCCCGAACGATTACCTTCTGGGGGAAGAAATACTTCGAGCGCTGGTTGGCTCACGTTGCCAATTCTTATAACCGGCTTGCCTTCCACACCGCGATCGGACGGTTTGGATTTATTCCCTTCCTCGCCGGCTGGAGTTTGGTAGCCGGGAGGGGTATCTGGCCACAATTTGACCATTTCACCACCGTGCAGCGTTACAACGATCCCTCCGCCGAAGACGTTCAGTATGACTGCCAGAAATGCGACGTGGTAACAATATGAACCTGTTTTCATCTAGGATCTTTTCTTCGATAGTGTTTAGGATCGAAAGGCCAATAAGTTTATTCTTTGGTAGCGACCTGTTGCGATGATTGCAGATAGGCAAACAAATCGCGAATTTGCTGTTCGGATAATGAATCGAGTAAGCCTTCTGGCATCAAAGATTTGGTGGTTTGTTGCATTTCTTCTATCTCGACCACAGGAATCGTAACTTTATCCTCGGCAGTTTGCAAAACGAGAGTCTGGTCGTTCTTTTGCAGCACAACACCCATGAGCACGCGACCATCTTCCAAACGCAGGATGGATAATCGATAGGTGTCGGCTAGTTGGGCACTCGGGTCAATGATATTTTCAACCAGATAATGTAAATTCGAGCGTTGGCTTCCGGTCAGTTCGGGTCCCACTTGCCCACCGGTCCCAAAAAGTCGATGGCATTTAGCACAACTTGCATCAAAGAGTTTTCGTCCTCGGCCGGGATCCGGGGCAACATTCGCGCCACTGGACAGCAAGTGATGCAACGAGGCCATCTGTTTTCGTTTGTCTTCTGTCAATCGATTTGCATCGGGAAATAGAGCTACGATCCGTTGATTCCATGCGTCATCTCCGAGCACCTGTAATTGCCGCAGAGTGGTAGCTTGGATATTCTGTCGCGAAATTTTGTTATCTGTTACCGCTTGCAATAAAGTTTCAGCACTGTTTTTACGCGAAGCCAGCAGACGAACGGCAGCTTCTTTGCCGGCCGGTTGAAGGCTGTTGAACGAATTTACAATCCGCTCCGCATCGTCAGGAGTACCAACGATTGCCAGTGCATCCAGTGAGGTGACACCGAGATCTCGATCACTGATCAAGTTAATCAGCAAATCGCGTAGGCCCGCAGAGCGTTGGCGAGCCAATGCCGTGATAGCTTGTCTGCGAATGGGAAGTTCTACATTCCCATCCGTGATCATTTTCATCAACTCTGCAGCGTTTCGACCTTCACCGAGCAATAGGCCGATTTCTAGTATTTTAGGTTTCAGCGCACCCTGGTCCAAGTGTTGTACTTGGTCTGCAAAATTTTTCCACGCGGCAAGTGGTGGAAAATTAACTCGTCCACTCGCCGCTTGGCTCAGTCCATCCAGGATCGCGCGTTGATGGGTTTCGTCGCTTGCCGATCCCCAGGCAAGGATCGCATCCAGCGGTGTGGACCACTGGTCAACGTCCAGGCCCAAGCGTCGAACGATGAAAGTGGTGACTAAAGGTAATTTCGACCTCTGAATCAAAGCTAAGGCTCGATCTGGCGAGCGAGCCAATTTCGCTTCGATGCCGTACCATACGAGCAAGGGATAAGTTCGATCCTCTCGGAGTGTTTCCTGGGCGACTAAAGATTCGGCCAAGGTCCACCACCGCTCGCCATCGGTATATTGTAAAGCGGAGGAGAGATAGAGTTTTACAAGCGATGACTCGGACGAAGCGGCGGCTTGTATGAATGTTTCGAGCCAAGCTTCGTGGGATGATGGTTCTAACATGCATCGATCGATGGCCAGTCGAATCGCGGCGGCCGCTAAAGCTTCATCCTTATCGGCAATCAACTTTGATAATTGAGCTTGATCTAAGCCGCCGACGGCATTCAATCCCCATAATGCTCGGAGGCGAAGGCGAGAGGGTTGTTGCTTATCGCCTAAATGCTTCAGAAAATAGCTGGTAACGGCCAGCATATCTTCGCCGTTGGTTGCTCGAGTTGCTAAGGTTTGTCTGGACTGTCGAACGAACCATTCATTGCTGTGTTGGTAAAGTTCCGCTAGTTCTTGGGAACTCATACCGGCGAGGAGTGGAGTGGATGTGTGGCTAGGACGAGATGATGTGTCGTAAGCGATGCGGAAAATACGACCGCTGTGACGATGCACGCCATCGTTATCGTGACATTCACCGGCATCGGACCAATCGAGAATGTAGACAGCGCCATCTGGACCATAGGTCAAATCGATTGGGCGGAACCAAGGGTCCGGTGAGAAGGCGAAATCGGGGCGATGGCGTCCTACAAACGACGCACCTTCTCGCTCGATATGATCTTGATTGAGGCGTCGACCATGGTAATTCAATGTAAAGAGTTCATTGCGATATTCCTCAGGCCAAGCTCCCCCCAGATAAAACATTAAGCCACAATGAGCATGACCTCCACCCGCTTTGTCCGTCGCATCCGTAACGCCTAGCTTGCGAATGTCCATCCATTTCTCATTGGCCGAATCCCAATGCACATGATCGGCGGTTTGGGGGATAAGCTTAAAAACGTAGGGATTCAAATCCTCACCATACATCCGCTCGAGGTGGGCTCCTGGAATAGCTTGCCACAGATGTCCGATCACCGTATTGATGAAAAAAAGTTCGCCATCATCGTTCCAATCCATTCCCCAAGGGTTGGTTGTGCCGTGCGTGTAGACTTCAAACTTTTTCGCAGTTGGATGGTAACGCCATACTCCGCAATTGAGAGGAACGCGTTGGGATCGATCGCTGCCAGGAGTTCCGACGAAACTGGTTGCCAGAATTCCATGCCGTCCATACAACCAACCATCTGGTCCCCAGCGCAGTCCATTCACCAAGTTATGTCGAACACGATCTGCATCGAAGCCATCCAGCACTACCGTTGGCTCCCCATCGGGAATCATGTTTTGGTCTTTATCGGAAATAAAGAGTAGATTGGGGGCAGCTAGAAGCCAGACGCCATTAAGTCCAACTTCAACACTGGTGATACGCTGCCCCTGATCCCAGAAAACAGTCCGCTCGTCAAATCGGCCGTCTCGATTGGTATCGCTGAAAACCAGCACTCGATCCCGCATACGGAGATCGAAGTTGGTTTGCGCATCAGCATAGGTATAATTTTCAACGACCCACATGCGTCCATGAGCATCCCAGCACATCGAAATCGGCTGCTGAACGCTCGGTTCTTCGGCAAACAAAGAAATCGTGAATCCACTGGGAAGCTTCCAATTTTGTGCGGCCTGCTCGGGTGTCAGGCGAGGAAGTTTAGAGGGTTCGTTATCGTAAATCTCGAATTCCTCTTGGGCCCAAAGCGGCGACTGGATCGGTAGTGGTGTCGCCAATAAAGAGACAGCGACCCAAAAGACCAAGGATCGAGAGCCGAAAAGCGAACAGCTCATGCTTTGAATCCTGAACAGGAAAGAGGGGGAGGAAGGTTGGCTCGGGTTGAAAGCGTTGATTATAGCAAAAAAAAGAGCTGACTTTGCAACGGAATTTTTACAAAAACCGCAACAAGTCAGCTCATGGTCTCGAGAGAAGCCGTTGAGAGGGGACTTGGTAATCAAAAAGCCCTTCAATCAACAGCTACTTTTCTACCTTGGAGTCTATCCGAATACCGCGACCAACTCGAACGCGGTTAATGGTTAATCGGATTGACCCTACGTTCCTATGTTAAACCCGCGGCTAACGCCGTCGGCTAGTGGTTTTCGGATAGGCTCCTACTCTTTTGGTTTGGGAAAATCACCAGCCGTGACAATCACCAGCCGCTTACGATCCCAAAACTTTTTGATCGCCGCATTGACTTGCTCGACAGTCAATTCACTGATGGCTTTTTCAAGGTTGGCTTGATATTCCATGGTGCGTTTGGCGAAGATGGTACCAGCAAGCAGACCAGCAATCGCACCATCATTCGTGCGGCTAACGGCATTGCTTTGAAGAATACCTTGCTTGGCCCTGCCGAGTTCTTCTTCGGTAATTCCTTTGGAGACCAGTAAGTCAAACTCTTCCGCGATGACGTCGACAAGTTTGTCGCGATTGGCTGGGTTAGCGATCGCGACTAGGGTCAAGCTGGCTCGTGCATCTAACGGATGGGCATTGAAACCGGAGCTGACACCATAGGACAAACCTTCTTTCTGTCGAACCCGATCGCCCAGGCGAGATGCTAGAGCACCAGAGCCGAAGATGAAGTTGCCGACGACCATCGCTGGGTACAATGGATCGGAATCTTTCATTTCATACTGCTGACCAGCATAGTAAACAGCGTTGGCTTTGTCGGGTGTCAAGACAACGATGGTTTCGCCCGGTACTTTGGCGTCAACCGTGGACGCAATGCGGCCATAGCCAACATCGGACTTCCATTTCCAAAGTATCTTGGTCAACTCGGTTTTGAGTGAAGCGATGTCAAAGTCGCCAACGACGACCACTTCCCCTGCTTGATTGCTGAGATATTGGGAATGCAATTTGCGAACGTCTTCAACGGAGACATTTTTGTAAAGTTGAACCTCTTCTTCAGGCGTTGGCGTATAACGCACGTCGGTCTTATCGAATTTGTTCAGCACTCGGATCAATGCATTGGGAGCTAGTGCCTGTGGCTCCGACAATTGGCTCTCTGTCGCAGTGATATATTGACGGCGTAAGACTTCAAATTCCTCTCCGTCTAAGCGAGGAGAGCGTAGGATTTCGCCGAGCAGCGGAATCAATTGCTCAAGATACTGACGTTTGGTTTGCAAGGAGATGGTAAGCAAGCCGGTCGTACCACTTCCGCGAATCTGAGTTCTCAACTCATCCAGTTTATCTTGAAGTTGCTGATAGTCGAGTTTATCGGTGCCACGCAGCATGAGGTCGGGCAACATTTCGCAGGCGGTGACTAGACCGCGCAACGAATTTTCGTCGCCGTAACGAAGATTCAGAGTGATGTTCACCGTATTGCCACGAGTTTTCTTGGCAAGCATGGCATACTGAATACCATCGACCAGTGTACCGCGTTCGGTTCGAGCTTCGATGGCTAGCGGCGAAGAATCGAATTCCTCCCCTTCTTCCATATCGCCTCGTCCTTTGTAGTCTGCCAGAACATCCGAGAGAACGGGGCGGTCGGGAACGGAGATGCGTTCGGACTTATCGGATGGGATAAATTGCCCGAGTGTGCGATTATTGCGAACCAAATAGGTCTCAGCGACTCTTTGCACATCTTCAACTTTGATCGCTTCGATGCGATCACGGAATAAGAAGTACAAACGCCAATCTCCTTGTGCACCCCAATCGCTCAATTCAATCGCGATTTGAGTTGTATTGGAAGCGCGTAATTCGCGATCTTTCAGGATTTGCGTTTTCGCACGATTGACCTCTTCGGCTTGAATTGTTGCCTTAGCGACACCTTCAATGGTTTCGAGATAAGCAGTCTGTGCGGCTTCTAAGGAAGCATCCTTCGGAATCTCCGCTCCGAACATGATCATACCTGGATCATGAAGCGAAAATGAGAACGAGCTAACATTGCTTGCCAATTTGGTTTGGACCAGATTCTTGTAGAGTCGACCGGCAGGTTCTGTTCCAAAAATATTGGCAAGAACTTCGATGGCGGGATAATCTGGGTGTCCGCCGCTGGGGATGTGATAAGCTGAGCTGAGAAGTTGCGAATCGCCAACGCGACGCAGCACAACGAGTCGTTCACCGTCCTGTGGAGGTTCGACTGTGTAGGTATTCTCCAGGGGCGACTCAGGATTCTTGACGGCACCAAAATATTTTTGGATGAGGGCTAAGGTCTCCTCGGTTTTGAATTTTCCAGCTACCACCAGCATGACGTTATCCGGTCGGTAGTACTTCTTATAGAAATTTTTCAAGTTGGGAACCGGCACTCGCTCGATATCGCTGCGGTTTCCGATAGTCGATTTACCGTAGTTGTGCCATTCGAAAGCGGCAGCTTGCACGCGTTGCATCAGCACCCGCTGCGGAGAGTTTTCACCTCGTTCAAACTCGCTGCGCACCACGCTGAATTCAGAAGCGAGATCCTCGGCAAGTATCTTGCTGTTTACCAATCGATCCGCTTCCAATCGCAAAGCGAACTCTAGGTTATCACCTTCAGCCGGCAATGTTTCATAGTAATTCGTACGATCGAGCCAAGTGGTGCCGTTAAAACGAGCGCCACGATCTTGCAATTCCTTTGGAATATTGGTGTGAGTCGGTGTTCCCTTGAAGAGCATATGTTCGAGCAAGTGAGCCATGCCCGCTTCGCCGTAACCTTCATGGCGGGAACCCACCAGAACTGTCATATTTACGGTGACAGTCGGTTTACTGGTATCTGGAAACAGCAAAACTTGAACGCCATTATCAAGACGATATTCGCTGATCCCTTCGATCGAGGTTATCTTTGTGGGCATCTTCTCCTCGGTTCTTCCCATATTGGGCAACAGGCAAGCCAATGCTACCCATGCCGCAAATCCAGCCTTAAACATTGCTTTCACGGTGTTGCTCTCTCCATGACAAACAAACGATGGAACTTGAATTCGATACCATATCAATTCAGCACCCCACCCTTCCATTCAAAATTCTAATGGTTTTGCCGATAGTTACCCAGAGGACTACGCACTAAAATATTCGCACTCTTTCCACGTTGGTTTGGGTCGGACGTAGCTTGGTAGAGGAAAGCGACCGAAAAACAGTTGAAAAAACGCTGATACACAAATCAAAGGTTTATTATGAGTTCGAATCAGGAAGATAGCCCCGCCATTCCGCAGTGGGTGGTTGTTGGGGAAGCAGTGGATGTCGCCGAATCGCAAGGGGTTGAGTACCTGCTGGGTAGCGATGTTATTGCCGTTTTTCGCCGAGAGGGGCGACTTTACGCAGTGGACGGCATATGCGCTCACCAGGGTGGCCCGATCGCCAAGGGGTCATTGGACAAAACGTGCGTGACTTGTCCTTGGCATGGATGGCAATACGATATCTCCACCGGGGAAAATTTATTGACCAAACGAAAAATGTTGCGAACCTTTGAGGTTCGTGAAGTCGATGGGAGAATTGAAATTCAAAGTTCCAATGCGACTCCTTAAATCATTTTGCGTTCAAGACCGCTCGGTGAATTTTCTTCCAGGTCGTTAGTTCAATACCTTGAAGATTCAGAAAATATTTCGTGTTGGGATCGCTGAATAAGACTCGATCTTGATTACGTCGCAAGGAACTGGAAGTAATAGCACGTAGTTCTGCATTATCGATACCGCAGTGAATGATAAGCTGGGTGATTCCGTTCGGTAGGTTGCTTATGTCTCGCATATAATGATCTTTGCGTAGCTTTAAATCGTCACCACCATAAATTTGTACCAAATGATCCAGCAGCGGCAGTCTGCGATCTTGAATTCGCTTGATATTCATCTCGAATCGCTCGGCAAGCGATGGGTAGGCCTTGCGTAGCGAACCATCATGATCTGCTAAAAAAAGAAGTGGAAGGTTGTAATCAACGGCAACTTTCACGTACACGTCAATTAAATCTGGACGACTCATCAATGCTCCCATATGCGTATCGATATGACTTACGGGAACACCGAATTTGAATGCTTTATCGATTTGTGCCCGCAATTCTATCTCAACTTCGTCCGCTTTTGCATGCTGTGCAACCTGGGCCACTCCATCCCAGAGATAACCTTCTGGATCCAGCAGGCTGGGGACCTTATCGGCAGGTGCCGCGCTACCCCAGCGATAGACATCCCATTCAGAATTGAGGGCAAGATGAACTCCGTAATCATACTGCGGATTATGTTTCGCAAAGCGTGCAAACTCTTTGAACCACGGCGCAGGAGTGATAATGCTCACCGAAGTAACGATACCCGTTCGCATCGCTTCGATCGTACCTTGGTTTACGGAGTGGGACATACCGGCATCGTCGGCGTGGATGATGAGTTGTTTTGGTGGTTTCCATTCCCTGCCGGGGCGATCGACACGGAAGGCAACCAAGCGGCAGGAATCGACTTCGGTAACGTAAGCCGTACAGCCATCGGGGCCACCGAAGCATATATTGCTGGGACGGCTACCTAACACAGGAATTTCTTTCAATATATCCCCTTGGGGACTCATCTTCACCACGGTCCCTTTACCATAGCGAGTTATATAAAGATTGCCATCCACATCGACGCGCATGCCGTCGAACCCATGGTCCTCAAATTGTTTGACAAGTCGTTTCTCAACAAGTTTTTTATCGGCAGTGATTGTGAAGGCCCACACATTGCGTTGAGCGCTTTCATTGACATAGAGCGTGTTATTATCGGGACTCACTTCGATGCCATTGGAAGTTCCCAAGCCTTCGGCCACTAAAGTGACATTACCATCGGTATCAATGCGCCAAATTCGGCCTGTCGAATCACCCCAATTTGGGTCGCTGGCAAATAGCGTCCCATCATCGGCGATGGCGAGATCGTTCGGTTGACTCATGCGCGCCTCATGCGCAAACTTTGAAACGGCCCCGGTGATACCATTGACTTGCAGAATATTATGTCCGGTGTAATCCGCCACAAAAAAGTTGCCCTGTGCATCAAAGCGAATTCCATTCCCCACGCTTCCCTCAGGTAGTGTAGTGAATACCGTTGCAGTTCCATCGGGTTGTGAGACTCCGATCGTTCCCTGCATGGCGTAGTTCACTGCATATACATTTCCAGCGCGATCGCAACCTGGGCCCTCAACGCCTGGCGTAAACTCGAAAGGTCGGGTTAAAGATCTGGGAGTCCACCGGGGATCCTCCGGGGCGAACACGATATCGGCTCCGCCACCAAATTTGGCTGGCAGTGGCATGTTTTTCCATTCGTCCGAATCCCCTATCCTGAATTGCCACATTCCATCTAGCAACAATTCATTGTTATTCGCCGCGACCCATCGGACCGAATCGGCAATCGCCTGCGAAGAATTCGCAACTCGCACAACAAGCACGTTATGGTCGTTGGCGTTAACACACTCGGCGGGTATCGCAAAAGATGACGTTGGGTTGGCACTCAGTTCATGTCCATTAAGGTAACACCGTGTACTATTAGGCTCGCGCGTTCCCAAAAATTCTAGAGCGAGCGGACCTGCTTTAAGCCAAGTCGCCGGTATTTTAACGACGCAGCGGTACCAGCCTGGACTAGCCGAGCCCGCTTCCGCATCGCCTAATATCTCATGATACGAGCTCGGTACTCGGGTCGTTGTCCAATGATCCATAAAAGGTTTTTTCGCAGATCCTTTATCAGTGGATGGAGCATCGCTGTGCTGAGAGTTGGTGACTGTTGCGAGCATCTCGAAGAAAAGTTTCTTCTGTTCGCTGGTTAGTGAGTCAACTGACGCATCGTTCATGGTGAGTTCGTGCAATGTGCCTGTAAGTTTTACCTTTCTCTGTGGTGGCTGTGCCAGGCTGACCAAATCGCCGTTCATCGACAAGAGAGAAACGCCATTTTGCAAGTAGGCTTCAAACGCTTTAAGAGATTCATTTTCTAAATCGGTTGGCGACAAGAAGACTAGGTACCCATTGCAATCGCCTTGAGAATCGGGTGTGGGGAAACGTCCTGTGACCGTACGGGTCCAAGGTGTAACTTGAACAGCAAAATGCTGGGGCAAATCGCGACTCAACAGGTCGGCGATCCAAGGTTGGGCGACGAGCATTTGGGGAGAAAGAATTACGTCAATTTTTTTACGAAGATCTTTGGAAAAACGAAAAGGCTTTCCAGGAATAAACTGATCGCTGGAGATCGTAGGACAGACATAACGTTCAATATGATTGATGATCAAATCATTGCCCGTGAAATGACTGACATAAGGCCAAGCTTTGGGGTTATACATCGAATCGGTCATGTCGCGCATCAGCACCACGCGTTTGCCGTTGCGAGCCATTTGTCGTAAGCCGAAAGGGCGTCCTAAAACACACATGTTGACATGGACGCCTGTCAAAATCACATTCTTCACACCGCGACTCTCGAGGATGTTCCAAACTTCGCCACCCCGATCTGAAATAAAATCTTTTTCGGAATCAATGGTTATCAAGGAGGATTGGGCGAGCCAGGGGGTGCCAGGATTGCGTCCCAATGCCTTCAATTTATCGCTCCACACTTTGGCAGATTCCGAATCGTCATCCGCCCCTCCATCCGATTGATCGATGGGGTACGGTTTTCCTTTTTCACTCGGCAACGCGGAGCACCAATCCTCGATATCAAAAGGACGATAGGAGGCAGTTGGTGCAGTTTGAGCTCGTTGTCGAGCGGGATGATCTTGGTAATTATCCATGCAATCGCTGGGGGCATGAATGATGGTCATGCCCTGTTTTCGTGCAGCCTTAAGTACTTCGTTTAAACGCGGCGCAAACTCTTCCAGGCGTTTCACGGCGTTGGGACTGTGATGATAATCCCATACATCGCAGACGATGACGGCAGTTTCTTCGGGATTCCATTTCTCTTTCGATTCCGAAGACTGAAAAAGGGTTGAGTGTTTAGGTAGAGGTAACTGCGTTCGCAGCGTTAATTCAATCTCAGCACCTCGAACTTGGAACGATAGCGCTAATTGGAGAGAATGAAGCATAAGCAAAGCGAGAATCATAGAAAGGGTTTTCATCATTAAACTCGCATTGAATTAAAGCGAAGTAGGAAGCGGCGATTATTTGGAGAGTCGGTTCAGGATGTTTTTCGTTATTTGTACTACCGCTGGATCATTGCCGCTAAGTCCATGCGACCAATCGGTACTTCCCGTTGTGATTACGGTCCCGCCGTGAGTGTAGATGCCCAGCACCGCTGCACCGATACGATCCGCTGGAAAGCGATCATACCATAGGGAATCATCGGGGTGCCACTTGGCGGGGGCTGTGGCGAGGATTTCGAAGTCGAGGGGGGTGCCATCGGAACCTGTGGGATAGGGTAGGCCATCACGGACAACGATTTCACAGCCGTCGCATTCATATCCGACGATGGTATCCTTTGAGCCCAATGAATCGCCCCGTTTTAAATCGCATTGCGCAAAAATCCAATGCTCGGCGCGATGCACGGTGTATCCCCCGGAGCCATCCATAAACTGATCATGGCTTCTGTGATAGCCTCCATGGAGAAAACCAACCCCAGTGAGTCTGTTTTCTGGGCGAGCCAAGAGATGATGACTCCACAGCGTCGAAAGCAGCTTGTGGTCGCCCGAAGGAAAAATTGGATCGGAGTTGTAGCGCTGTTTCCAGGATACTAAAGCCGTGCCGGCGTCCTCGCTCCGCACCTGCCAACAACAGGTATTACCGCTGAAGAAAGCAACATTGCCACCTTTAGCAATATAATCTTCGAGGTGATCGCGCATCGGTGTGGACCAATATTCATCATGGCCAACACTGAGTACCAGTTTATAATGCTTCAACAATTCGGGTCGCTGCTCCAGATCGAGATTTGCAGCGAAATCGAGAGAATAGCCGTTGTTCTCTGCCCAGGCTACAAAAGGTAATTCCCAGCGACCGAATTGGCTGGCTGTCGGGCGTTGAAAGGAGACGCGATGACCTTGTAGATTGGCTCGACCATTGTACGCGTAGAGGCTCGACCCGCCCCAATTGTTGTAAGCGTTGTAGGTATTGGTTGCGAGTTGTAAGAGGATGGAACTTTTTTTGCCGGGTTCCACGGCTCGCAGCACAAAGTAGCTCTCGGAGGTCGCTGTTCGCTTTCCTCGCTGCGCAAACTTTCCGCCGTTATCGCTAACTTCAAATTCGATCACGTAGTAACCGCTGGGCCAATCGTTCGGAATTTTGCCACTCCATGAAACGGGCCAGCGGCATCCGTGGCTGGAAGCATTTTCGGGGATCGGATTTTGCTGTCCGAGAACGCCGGACTGTTTCAGCATCTCTTTTTTCTCGGCTCCCAATCGAGAGATTTTTATAGCGTACTGTGGGGCCGAAGTGGATACGCAGAGTTTAAGTTCATCCCCCGGGGCGTAACTGACTTGTTCAGGATAGCCTTCGATAAATAGTGGCCCGATGTCTTCGGCGGCAGTGGCGTATGGATTGGGAAGTGAGACGAGAAGTGCGAGGAGTGCGAAAACGAAAAATGGAGAATTAGCAAAGTATGGGGTTACGAGGAACTGCTTCTTCATGGAGACGTTTCCGAGTGCGTAGACGTTTCAGCGGGCTTGAGTGGTTCCGGGGATGGAGTGGGGGCAATGGGGTTTTTGGCGATGAGATAATAAAAAACGGGTGTGAGGAAGATACCAAAGATTGTAACTCCCAACATGCCAGAAAACACGGCAACCCCTAAAGTTCTTCGCATTTCGGCACCCGCTCCGGTAGCGAGTGCCAGGGGTACAACCCCGAGGATAAATGCGAAGGATGTCATCATGATGGGCCGCAATCTCAAGCGGCAAGCTTCGATGGTGGCCTCGAACGATTTCATGCCCTGAGTCTGTTTTTCTTTCGCAAATTCAACAATCAAGATCGCGTTTTTGCTGGCGAGGCCGACGAGAACAACAAAGCCAATTTGTACAAATATATTGATATCCATACGAGCGAGGAATACGCCCACGGTTGCACATAAAAGGCACATTGGGACTACGAGAATCACAGCCAGGGGTAGAGTTACGGATTCGTATTGCGCCGCAAGAACCAGGAAGACCAAGAGGACGGCGATCGCGAAAACAATTAAGGCCGTGTTGCCAGCGCGAATTTGTAAATAGGTCAGCTCGGTCCATTGGGCATCCATGCCAGAGGGTAAGTTCTCCAGCGCGAACGAATCGATGGACTTCACCACATCACCCGAACTGACGCCGGGCATGGATAGACCATTGACCGCTGCTGCAGTTACCCCGTTGTATCGAGTCACAGCAGCTGGGCCAGCGGATTCGTAGACGACCGCCAGCGTTGAAATGGGAACCGCGGAACCATTCGGTGCGCGAACTTTTAATAAGCCCACTTGTTCGGGTGTGAGCCGATATTGAGGATCGGCCTGCAAATTCACCTGCCACGTACGGCCGAATTGATTGAAATCGTTAGCATAATAGCCACCGAGATAAAGTTGTAACGTGAGAAAAACATCTTGGAGAGAGATACCGAGAGATTTGCATTTGGTTCGATCGACATCGACAAACATCTGAGGAGTGTTGGCGCGAAAGCCATTGAACATTCCTATCATGCCGGAAAGCGATGATCCGGAGGTTGCGAAATCGTCTGCTGCAGATTGAAGATTATTGAGTCCGCTGGCAGCGACATCACGAATCATAATCTTGAAACCTCCAGCTGAACCTAATCCGTCGACTGGCGGAGGACCAAACACAGATACAACCGCTTCAGGTATTTCCGCATTGACGATGGCGCGAAGTTTCATAGCGATCGCCAGACCGCTTTTCTCTCTTCCTTGGCGATCATGGAAGTCATCCAAAATAACAAACATCGACGCGAGGTTTGAGCCGACTGCATTTTGGACAATCGATTGACCAGAAACGCCAATGGTATGTGCGACGCCCGGAATATTCGCCTCTCCATGGGCAGCAGACTCAGACTGTTCTTGATGGGGATTGTTGTCATGATGCGCGTCGGTCTGTGGGACTCCGATAAGTTGATCAAGTTTGGAGACCAGGCGTTGCGTTCGCTCAAGCGATGACGAATCCGGGAGTCGGATATCGATCAGAAGGTAACCTTTATCTTGGTTGGGGATGAAGCCTGTGGGAACTTTTGTCATCGTAAAGTAGGTTAAGTAGAGGAGACCTGCATAAACCAAGATCACAATGAACGACAGGCGAAGCAGCCACTTGACAGTATTGGCGTAGACGTTCGAGGCGAAACCAAAACCGAGATTAAAGGCTTTGAAGAACCAACCTAATGTCCAACGCAGCAAGACCGAAAGCGGATCGGTTTGCTCGTGTTTGGGTTTGAGGAGAATCGCGGCGAGTGCAGGGCTAAGGGTGAGTGAATTGACGGCGGAAAAGAAGGTTGAAACCGCGATGGTCACAGCAAATTGACGAAAGAACTGCCCGGTGATTCCCGTGATGAAGATACAGGGTATGAAGACGCACATCAGAACTAAGGAGATAGCAATAATGGGCCCAGCTACTTCGTTCATCGCTTCGATCGTAGCTTCACGAGGACGCAAGCCATGCTCAATTTTATGTTCGACCGCTTCGACAACCACGATGGCATCGTCAACGACAATGCCGATCGCCAGAACCAGACCGAAAAGTGAGAGATTGTTGAGGCTGTAGCCAATGCCCGCCATTACGGCAAATGTTCCGATGATGGCGACAGGGACCGCGATCAAGGGAATCAAGCTCGCTCGCCAAGTTTGCAGAAAGGCCAAGACCACGATGGCAACCAAGATAATGGCGTCGCGCAGCGATTTGAAAACCTCGAAAATCGACTCGTCGATGAAGGGAGTCGTATCATAGGCAATCTTGTAATCGATACCTTTTGGGAAAAAAGCTTTGAGTTCTTCCATGCGTTTACGAATCGCTTCCGCCGTATCGAGCGCATTGGAGCCGGGGAGTTGGTATAAAGCGATTCCGATGGATGGATTACCATCAAGCGAACATGAGGTATCTTCGTTTTTCGCGCCGAGTTGAATGCCTCCCAATTTTCGGCCCGTGGAGTCGGTCCACTCGTCCGTTACTACATTGCGTAATCGAACCAGTCTACCCTCCTCGCCAACTTTCACGATGATGTCGCGAAACTCTTCGGGATCGGCTAGTCGTCCCAGCGTGGTAAGAGTGTACTGAAAGGATTGGCCGGCAGGTGCAGGTGCCCGTCCCAATGCTCCGGCGGCAACTTGGACGTTTTGTTCGCGCATTGCATTGACAACGTCTGACGCGGTGAGCCCGAGGTTAGCCATGCGATTGGGATCGAGCCAGACTCGCATGCTGTAGTCTAATTGTCCTAAGAAGCCCAGATCGCCGACACCTTGAATTCTTGCCAGTTCATCGCGCAAACGCGTCGTCGCATAGTTGCTCAGATAAAGTTGATCGAACGAATTATCTGGCGAAACGAGATTGACGACCAGCAAAATACTGGGCGATTTCTTTTTAACACTCACTCCAGTCTGTTTTACTTCTGCAGGCAAACTGGGCAGAGCGAGGTTGACCCGGTTTTGCACCAAAACTTGAGCCATATCCAAGTCGGTACCGACATCGAAGGTCACGGTGAGGTTGTAGCCACCGTCGTTGGTACATTGAGAGGACATGTAGAGAGCATTTTCAACACCGGTGATTTGCTGTTCGATCGGCGAGGCGACCGTTTCAGCCACCACGGTACTGCTGGCACCTGGGTAGAGGCACGAGACCGAGATCGTGGGTGGCGTGATTTCGGGATATTGGGCAATCGGCAACGTCCAGACGAAGATTGCGCCGGTCAGTGTGATGATGACACTAATCACACCAGCGAAAATGGGCCGGTCTATAAAGAATCGCGAAATCAAGGGAAAAATCCTTCGAGGGATTAAATGAAGTAAGGCTAGTTGGAATTCGCAGGAGTTTCTGTTTCAGTCGCCGTTGAAGCCCCACCGGTTGCATGGGTGGCTGTCGGAACAAAGTCGATGACAGGTTGAGCGGCTTTCGCTCGATCATAGAATTCCGTTTCCGCCAATTCCCAACCAGATTTAAATTCCACCGCTTCATTGACGCGAACTTTTTGAATCCCATCCCAGACAATCGTGTCACCTACTTGGAGTCCGGCAGAGATAACTCGCAGTTCGCCCTTCTGTGATCCGATGGTGATCGAGCGACGTTCGATTTTTTTGTCGGCGGTCACGACGAAAACCGATTTGGCGGTTTGATCCGTCACGATCGCTTGTTCTGGGATCACGACAGCTTTGTACGATTGAAGTTGTTTGGGAATACGGATGCGGACAAAAAGTCCCCCCGTTAGAACATTGTCTTGGTTATCGAATTGAGCTCGAACGCGAATAGTTCCTGTTGCCCCATCGGCACGGTTCTCGATAAAGTTCAATGTCCCCTTCCGCTCAAATGCGTTTTCGTCCTGTAGCTGCATGTAGCAAGGATACGAATTATCGACCATTTTCGGCTCTTGGCTTGTGGGGGATCGCGCCGCCAAAAGCCGCTGGTATCCCAAAAGCGAGCGTTCATCGATATCAAAGAAAACGTACATTGGATTATTTTCGACGATGCGAGTGAGCAGAGTACCGCTGACCAACCCGCCCGAAACGACGTTCCCTTCTGTGATAAGGGCTCTGTCGATACGGCCATCGATTTCGGCTTTCACGTCGGTGTAATTCACATCGAGTTGGGCGATGGCCCGATCGGCTTGGGCTGCAGCAATCTTCGCATTCGCCTCTTTCACCGAGGCGATATTCTCATCGAGCTCTTCCTGTGAGATCGCTTTGACATCGATGAGTTTTTTAGCGCGAGCTAACTTTGTTTGAGCTAGTTCGAGCTGGGCATCTAGGAGAGTGATTCTCGATTCCGATTGGGCCAGTACCGCTTGGTATTGATCGGGTTCAATTTTGAAAAGGATATCACCCTGTTTGACATCAGCTCCTTCTTTGAAAAGAACCTCTTTGATAAAGCCGGAGACTCGCGATCGGACTTCCACCGTCTTAAAGGCTTCGGTTTTTCCGATAAATTCCGCGAAATCAATGGTGTCCAATTCGATACAGCGGATCGGTACGATCACCGGCGTGGAGGGCTGCCGCTGCGTGTTCGCTGGGGAGGGCCCACAACCGCTGAGAAAGGAACCGACAACTAAGGCGCTAGCACCGAACCATCCGGCACTAAAACGTCCAGCACTAAGACGTGGAAAGATAGATAAAGAGCAAGTAAGTTTCATGAGATTTGGGGGAGCAAAATAGGTGGTCTAACGCGTCGCTCCGATGAGCCGACAGGCAGCAAAGCCGTCCAAACCCGCAAGAATATAGCAAAGCGGTTTGAATCCGTAAAAGGATTAATCCCAGATCTCGGCAAACGCTGGGCGTTTGACGCGGTGGTCCTTGTCAATTTGACTTCTATTAGCGACACTAATCGGATTAAGTTCCGGTTTAATCTTCTGATCCCAACCGAGTACACGATAATTGACTGAGTAAGCAGTGATTAACAGCTTAGACCGTAGTTGGTTACGCTAGGTGGCTAAGTGATAAGTACTGAGTGACTAGGTACTAAGGGGACTGAGTCTATGCTCCGAGGTGCGGTGCATTGCCGGATTTTAGCATTCAACTTGCGAGGGACCTTCCATGAAAGTGATGGGATTCATACCGGATACACTTCGAACTCTTTCGATAGCGAGTGTCTGCTTTTTGCTCGGTTGTGAAGTCTTATGGGCTCAAAATGGTCCACTTCGCTCATTTTCCGGCGCGACTAATGCTGGATTCAGCGGCAAAGCAGCGACGGATGATCCACCATCGGCCTTATCAGGCATCGACAAAGAGGGTTTCGATCCCAGCGTGAAATTCGGGGATGACTTCTTTTTGAGTGTTAATGGCAAGTGGTTGAAAGAGACCAATATTCCAGATGATCGAGCGGATTATGGAACCTTTTCGTTGTTGAATGATCGCACTCAAGAGCAAATCAAAGCGATCATTGAAGGGGCAGCCGAGGCGAAGGCCGATGCCAATACGCCGGCACAACAGGTCGGTGATCTCTATTCGTCATTGATGAATACCGAATTGAGAAATCAACTAGGCATCAAGCCCATTGAGGATTTGATTAGCAAGGTCAATCAGTTGGAAAGCAAGGAACAACTTGGCGCACTTTGCGGGGAGTTGGGCAGGTATGGAATACCGCACGTGATTGGATATGGGGTAGAACCCGATGCAAGAGACTCTGAAAGTTATGTCATTTATGTCGGACAGAGTGGTATTACGCTGCCGGATCGTGACTACTATCTGGTTGATGAACCGCAGTATCGCGAAGTGCGAGAAAAGTTTCAAAAGTATATTGCTGCGATGTTAACTCAAGTCGGCTACGCAGATCCCTCTGGGGCCGCGGAACGTATTTTGGCTCTGGAAACTGCGATTGCCAAAGCGCAGTGGACGAATGTCGAAAATCGGGATCCGATTAAGACCTACAACAAAATGACTGCGGAGGATTTAAGCAAAAAATTAGCAAATCTTGCGTGGCCGCAGTTAGCAAAGGCAGCAGGTTTTGAAGGCCAAGCAGATTTTGTGGTTCAGCAGCCGAGTTTTTTGGAAACAATCGATCAATTGGTGTCCGACACAGATCTTAAGATTTGGAAAGAGTTTCTGCTGTTTCATACGATTGATAACTCAGCTGGATTGTTGACCGAGGATTTAGAGAAGTTGCATTTCTCGTTTCATGAAACGGTGATCAGTGGCGTGGCGGAACAGTTGCCGATGTGGAAGCGGGGCGTGGAACTTTGCAACGGTCTGATGGGAATGGTTGTTGGCAAATTATATGTGGAAAAGCACTTTTCGCCGAAAGCGAAGGAGCGAATGAAGCAGCTTGTTGACAACCTCACGGTCGCTTTTGGTCAGCGTATCGACGGTTTGGAGTGGATGGGTAAAGCTACCAAACTGGCCGCTCATGACAAATTGAAACAGTTCACAACGAAGATCGGCTATCCCGATAAATGGAAAGATTATTCCTCGGTTACGATCAAAAAAGATGACTTGGTCGGCAATGTTCGACGCGTGGTTGAATTCGAATATCGTTACGCTCTTAAAAAGTTGGGTGGTCCAGTGGATCGCACTGAGTGGTATATGTCACCGCAAACCATCAATGCTTACTACAATCCTCTCGGTAATGAAATCGTGTTCCCAGCGGCCATTTTGCAGCCTCCATTCTTTAATTTGGAAGCCGATGATGCAGTGAACTACGGATCGATTGGTGCTGTGATTGGGCACGAGATCAGCCACGGTTTTGATGACATGGGGCGTCGCTATGATGGAAAAGGTAATCTGCGCAACTGGTGGACTCAGGACGATTTGGCGGAGTTTGAAAAACGATCGAGTCAATTGATCAAGCAGTACTCGTCGTACAAGCCTTTTGAGGATATGGCGATCAACGGTGAATTGACATTGGGTGAGAATATTGGAGACTTAGGCGGTTTAAGCGTCGCTTACACTGCGTACAAATTGTCTCTTAACGGGAAACCGTCTGCGGAGATAGATGGTTTTACAGGCGAACAGAGATTCTTTCTGGGATGGAGCCAAATCTGGCGACGCAAATATCGTGAACAGGAACTAAAACGACGCTTGCTAGTCGACCCGCACTCGCCAAGTCGTTATCGAGTCATTGGAATTGTTTCCAATATGGATGCGTTTTATGAAGCGTTTTCTATCAAGCCCGAAGATAAGATGTTCATTGCGCCAGAGAATCGGGTGCGAATCTGGTAGTTGCGTTTTCTGAGTAATCGCTGCTAGGAGGGCCCAGCGGGCTGGTTGCTCGGTGGGCCATTTCCGTTCAGGTTATTTCTTGGGTAGAAATCAGCCGAATTGATTCACCACTCATTGTAATGTGCGGCTGCGAGGAGTAGTTTTGAAGCCCGCAGGCGTCTGGTTGTGATGCGGTGGCCCGCACCATCGAAGTTGGGATTATCGAAGTTGGCATTATCCAGTAGTTTTGCTCTGTCAGAACAATTTCGATATTCCGCGGTACTTTCTGATCCCTCAAGAATCGATTCCGTATGAATGCTCATTCAATTATGCCGAATGGCAACTGGAAACGTGTATTGATTTGTTGGTGTGTGTGCGTTTTCCTTTTTCATTTGGTACTTACGGAATTGATTGCGAGCGCTTTTCAAGTCGCTCCTCCGCCCCCCCCAATTCCTTCTAAGGAAAACGTCGATCCCTTCCCGTTAGATGCTACCGGGGTGGAGCGAAGGATTCAAAATGTTCCGTTCTCGATGACGTCATTGACTATGTCTCCATTTAGCAAGGTTCGGAAAGGACGCTTGTTTGGAGTTCGTTGTCGCGTGGTAAACGAGCAAGAGAAAACCGACACGGTGACGGTCGTTGCTAACATCGTGGGACGGTCGGGCGAACAGTATGCCCGAAAGCTTGTTCTTGATGGTGGTAAGTCGCGAACCTTCGACATTCAAATGCCGCTCCCTGAAGATTATTTAAGCACCTCGGTAGAAGTGACTTGTACGTTGTGGGTCGAACGCAATGGTCGAGATGTTTTGATCGAGCGGGATGGGGAACCGATTGAGCAAAAGTTGCGGTTGACGGTTGAGCAAGAGGCGGTGATCACGGCGACGTTGCTGAATCCACCGCCGCGGCCCTATCTGGAATGGGAATGGCCCAAAGAAAGCAATTATCCGAGCTATGATTGGTTGATTTCCACGCGTGTTGGTGCTGGGAATCAGCGGGTGACGTTGGATTTGGAATCTTACGCATTGCCGAACGAATTGTTCGATTTGGACGCGATCGATAACGTAGTGATTGCCGATGAACGTATTTTTCGCAATACGGCGGCGATGAAAGCACTGAAGGCTTGGTTGTTGGCGGGTGGACGCGTTTGGGTCATGTTAGATCAAGTGGATGCGCGTCATGTTCAGGCGTTGTTAATGGCGGGGCAATTCGTGCATGTGATCGATGAGACAGAGATCACCGATGCGATCCTGGACAGTTCTACGGCCTTTAATGCGGAAAGTAGAAATTATCGTTTTCAATCCACACGAGGTGTTAAGCTTGTTAAGGTAGAGCAGAGTGGTGGAGAGGTTACGCATACCGCCGATTCTTGGCCTGCCGCGATCTGGATGCCGGTCGGGGATGGCGAAGTACTGTTGACGACCATGGGACCAGCAGCGTGGTTACAGCCTGCACAAGGGAATTCGGGCAAGGAAGAATTGTATCGCAGTGATTATGAACTCAAGCCCTGGGTGGGTCCCATGGGCGAACGTTTTCATCAAGCCAAAGTTCGAATGCTTCCTCGAAAACCAGGTTTGGAATATCCGGTTGCTCAAATCGGGTTTCGGGTGTTGGGACGTGGTACAGTTTCGATGGTGTTGATTGGTTTCTGCGTCATGCTTGGTGGAGTGGGTTATTGGCTGCACCGCAGTAATCGCAACGAATGGATTGGCTGGATTGCTCCAGCTTTATCGCTCGTGGTTGCTTGTTCATTGGCATTAGGGGCTGGATTATTGCGACGCGATATACCAGAAGGTTGGCATCGAATTCAATTGATCCATTTGGATGGGAAAGAGCGAGCCTACATCTTTGAGCAATCCGCGATGTATCGCAGCCAACCGACGGCTTTTCCGCTTGAAGTAAAATCGGACGCTCAAATTGATCCTGAAGTGGGTGTAGCGATTCGTGATTTTCGCGCTACCCAAGTCAATGTTGAAGATTCGATTGTATCCAGCGAAGGTTGGCCGACCGGTATTTGGCGAATGGAGTCTCAAATCAATTCAAATGAAGAAGTAAAAGCTGCAGTTGGCACATGGAGCAAGTTGGGGCTAGAAGTTCAATTGCCTTCCAATATGGAGAGCTTAGAAAATCTTCTGCTGTCGCAACCGAGGGCTCCCAAGTCGATCCTTCGAAAAGAGACAAGTGGCACATGGTTGATCTCCGAGGACTCAACATTACCACCGAATGAATTTGCAACATCGGCAGGTTTGGTGGATGAGCGGTTTTTTCGGCGCGCGGAATTACTGCAACAAAGTTTCGATCCAGTTGGGGGAGAAGCTCGACCGAAATCGCAGCAAGTGATGGGTTGGGGCGAAATTGCAACAGGCAAGATGGCTTGGAATGAGAATGGGAAAGCCAATTCGGGACAGGGGGATGCGTTATGGAGGATGCCCATCGTTCGCAGGGCTCCAGAACTCAATAGTGCGATTCTGGTTCCTCCCGCATTGATTTACTGGGATACGGTCTCGACGGAGGTGGGAGCTAGTGGCGCATTTGTGCGTTCCAAGGGAGAATGGACCGGGCCCTTTACCAATGCCATGAGCACTGGCGTCAGACCACAATTACCTGAAGAAATTTTTCCATTGCAAGTCGCCCAAATACGACTCAAATCGCGCATACGCGCAGCTGGCCGCGACGTCATCTTTTTTGCTCGAACGAGTGCTGGCAAGAAAGAGCTAGGAAAATTCTTTAGCCCTCAGCAAGTCATTACGTTGACGTTAACGGATAAAGAAATTTTGGAAGCGCTGACGCGTAAAGAGTTGAATATCGTTATCGAAGTCAGTGGTTTGAAGGAAACGAGTGACGATCCCAAGGCATTCGTGCAAGCGGTTCCTTGGCAAATCGAATATCTGTGGATGACCGTCGAAGGTATTGCTAATTATCAAGAGAACCCATAACCATGCCGCAGGTTGAAGCTGAAACCGTAGTCGAGACCCATGCGTTGACGAAACGCTATGGGGAATTTGTTGCGTTGGATAATTTGAGTATTCAAGTCAAGCGTGGGCAAATTCTTGGATTCATTGGGCCCAATGGCGCTGGGAAAACAACGACGATCAAAATCTTGGTAGGGCTATCTCGCCCCACTTCGGGGACGGCCAAGATTACAGGTGTCGATTGTGCTACGGGGGGAAAAAGTATCAAAAAATTGGTCGGTTACATGCCTGACAAGTTCGGCTCCTACGACAATATGCGGGTGCGAGAATACCTTGACTTTTTTGGCGCTGCTTACGGTATCCCCCGTTCGAAACGTAAGAATCGAATCGATGAAGTTCTTGAGATCGCTCAAGCGACCTACATGCAAGATCGATTCGTCGAAAGCCTAAGCCACGGTATGCAGCAGCGTGTCGGAATTGCACGCATCATGTTGCACGATCCACAAGTTCTTATCTTGGATGAACCCGCAAATGGATTGGATCCGCAAGCGCGTATCGAAATGCGAGCGATGTTGTTGCGGCTGGCGGCACAAGGGAAAACGTTGATCGTAACCAGCCATATCTTGCCCGAATTGTCGCGCATTTGCGATACCGTAGCGATCGTGACCGGAGGAAAGTTGAGAGCCTTCGGAAGCCTCGATCAAGTGATGAAGGACCTTTGTCCGCTCCGAAGTTATGAAGTTCAGTTGCTATCCAGCAGTGAGTTGAAGCGGGCTAGCGAGGTGCTGCGGGATTGGTGTCGACCTGACGAGAAAATAGAAATGTCCGAAGCGGAAGCTGTACTTCGATTCCCGACACAGCGGACTGAAATGGAATTAGCGGAAGGTTTAAAACTTTTAGTGCAGGCGGGAGTTTCAGTGGTTCAGTTCCGCGAAGTCGCTAGCGATCTCGAGGATGCCTTCTTGCGTGTAGCTCGCGAAACGATGGCGGTGGCGTGAGGAATTGCCTATATGGATAATCCCGTTCTTAGACGTGAATTGCTCGATCGATTGCGGTCTGGAAAAACGTTGGCCAGCCTCGTTGTTGTGGCTGTGGTTACATCGGGCATCGTGCTTTTGCGTTGGCCCGCGTCGGCCACGGTCGACTTGATCAGTCGCGGCTCCGCTGAGGTATTTCAGCCACTGGCATGGGGTATCGCGGCGGCTATTGTCACGCTGGTTCCCGCGTTTCCGGCAACATCGATCGTGCGTGAGCGACAGCGTGGGACGCTGGCTCTCTTACTTCATTCACCCGTTGGTCCATTTTCGATTTGGTTGGGAAAGTTTGTAGGTAATATTGTCCTGATGAGCGTCCTGATTGCGGCAAGTATTCCTGCCATGTCGGCTTGTTATTCCATGGGAGGCACGTCACTGACGCAGCACATTATTCCGCTTTACCTGATATTCATCGTAATGGCGATCATGTATACATCCGTTGGATTGTGGATTAGCAGTTATCAAACTAGCCCTGATGCAAGTTTGCGCTGGACCTACGCCGTGGTCATTGGATTAGCTGCGTTATCTTTAGCACCCAATGTCGTGTTAACCGGCAAAGATAGTCTGATGGCGATGGTGGCCGAGTATCTTTCGTATCTTTCGCCTGTACCTGCTCTTTATCAATTGACGGGCAGTAATGACATTAGTCTACAAGCGATGCGTTCGACGGCGACCCGCGGTTTTCTGATCTCTGCAACCCTTGTATCGATCGTACTAACGTCGCTGACTCTCTATCGGCTGCAACCGAAATTGTTGGACGTATCTAAGTCGGCTGGAAAGGTGACTGAGCAGCGTTCACAGGGAATTCAGTGGCTCCGTCGCTTAACGTTTTTGGTGGATCCCGATAGGCGCAAATCGGGTATACCTCCCCTGGTCAATCCCGTGATGGTGAAAGAATTTCGCACGCGAAAATTCGGCAGGCTTCACTGGTTACTCCGGTTGATCGCCCTGTGCGCAGTTATTTCCTTGGGCTTAACGGTGGTAGCCGCTTCGGGCACTGTCAGCTGGGGCGTCGAACGAATCGCGGCCGTCATGGTCTTGTTGCAACTCTCACTCCTCTTGTTGCTCGGCCCAAGTTTAGCATCAGGCTTGATCGCAGGTGAAGTTGAAAGCGGTGGTTGGCAACTGTTGAGAGTCACGCCGCTGTCGACCCGAAAAATACTGTTCGGCAAATTGATGAGTGTCGTATGGACGATGCTTTTGGTGCTGATGGCAACTTTGCCAGGTTACGTGGTGATGGTTTACATCCAGCCTGCGCTGGAAACCCAAGTGCACCGAGTGCTCATATCCTTGGGCTTATCCGCGTTACTTGTTGTGCTAGTGACCGCTTGCATCAGTTCGTTGGTCAATAAAACAGCGGTTGCTACCGCGACGAGCTACGGAGTTCTGTTTTCGCTCTTTGCGGGCACCTTGTTGGTCTGGTTGGCTCGCGGCAAGCCATTCGGCAAACAATTCGTTGAATCTACTTTAATGCTTAACCCAGCGGCAGTCGCTTTGGCGGAAATGAGAGTCGGTGGAATGGAAGATCTTAATCTCACCCCCTGGGCTTGGTGGATCGCGCTGGGGATTTGTAGCATCGCATCGCTGATTTTGTCCCTCCGTGTTTGGCGACTGACCTGTCCCGATTAATTCTGCAACGCGTAAGCTTGATCGAGATTATTTTATTCAGTTTTGGATGGTCCGGACAATGCAATTCAAGGCACCTACGATAACGCTTCTCTCGTTCTTGGCGACGATGATGAGTGTGGGATCGCAATTTTGTCATGCGGTTGATCCGTTGAAAGTTCTTCTGCTTTCGGTACACGAGCCAGAATTGAATCCAGATTGGGGCATCGGGGGTACTTCGCCCGTTTTACAATACAGCCCCGAGCGTTTTAAGAGTCCTGATAACGAGAGCGTATTGATTGCGTTGGAGGCTTGCCAGCGGGCGCGGCTACGCGGTTTCGTTATACCTGAAGCCTGGACAGTAGCCTGCCGAGAGCGGTTGGCGGCAGGGGAGAGTTTTCAAAGGCTCCGAGGTGAATTGGTTCAGTTCGTATTGGCTGCCAATCAGCCCGCCGATGCAGAATTGCTCTGGAAAGCGTCTCAGGGCGATTCGAATTTGAGGTTGATCGTCGAAGAACAATTATTGCTCTGGGACTCTCCGCTTGCCCTCGATCTGTGGAGGACCCGTCTCAAGGAGAATTCGCCGGCTCAAGATGGTTTGTTGACGGCCGTTAAGGGAGTGGCCAAATTTGGTAACGGCGATGATGTCGCTACGCTTGAGTCGTTGCTACGTAATCGCAAGCAACCACTCGCGATGCGATATGCGGCGGCAGATGGGCTGGCTCGTATCGACTCCAAGAAAGCATCGGAATTGCTTGAGGATGTTGTAGCTGGAAAAATTCAAGGTGATGGCAACACGGTAGATCAAAAAGCGGGCGCTGGACCGGTCTGGGATTATTGGTTAGCCACCAGTTATCTGATCGGTGTCAAGGAAACGGAACGGACGAAAAAGTTGTTGATTGATGCGCTAAAGCAAGGCAGCAATACTGCCCGCACACTCGCCCTGCGGCAATTGAGCCAAATGTCT
>JBIKMB010000043.1:0-34796 GCA_044359485.1 Pirellulaceae bacterium
GGGGCAATTTCGGGGTTTGCCAGAGCGGACGAAGAATTACTTGCTGTATTCCGCCTGGAAAAATTCTTTGCTCTTATCCACGGTTGGCTTAATGGTTCGCGAACCTTCTTTCCAGTTTGCTGGGCAAACTTCGCCATTGGCTTCGACGAACTGCAGAGCTTTTACCATTCGCAACGCTTCTTCCACGCTTCGGCCCAAAGGAAGATCATTGACGACTTGGTGTCGCACGATACCTGCTTTGTCGATCAAGAAGAGTCCTCGCAAAGCAATCGCTTCGTTGACCAAGACGTCATAGCTGCGAGCGATCGACTTGTTCAAGTCTGCGATCAATGGATAATCGATTTGACCTAAACCACCTTGAGTTCTCGGTAAGTTTCTCCATGCCAAGTGGCTAAATTGACTGTCGACCGAAACGCCTAGCAACTGCACACCCAAAGCTTCAAACGATTTAGCCGCATCGGAGAAGGCGATGATTTCCGTGGGGCAGACAAACGTGAAGTCGAGTGGATAAAAGAACAACAAAACATACTTGCCGCGATAGTCTGCCAAACTGATATCCTTAAAGCTCCCATCGGCCATCACGGCACCCGCTTTGAATTCTGGGGCAGGCTTTTGTACAAGTACCGACATTGTGATTCTCCTCGAAAATTATTGAATCTGACGCTGAATGGTGGCAATTTCGTAATTGCGATCGAAAAACGATCCGCAGATGGGATATTATCAACTTTTGTCAACCTAGAAGAAGGGGGCCTAGCCCCAAAAGTCGTTTGAATCAGCCGAGGTAGGAGCCATGTCCGAGGATAGAGCCAACGAATTGACCGCGGTGAATCATGCGGTGGCAAATTATACAGGTGATGCAGAAACTACGGTCGCCTCACTGCGTCATGTGGTAGCTACGTTTGTTCATGAAAGAAACTGGGAACAATTCCATAATCCGAAGAATCTTTCGATGTCCTTGGCTATTGAGGCTGCAGAACTTATGGAGCATTTCCAGTGGCGTGGACTGGATGAGGCCAATCGCGTTGTGCACCAACCCGAAGAGCGGGCAAAGATCGCTGAGGAAGTTGCCGATTGCCTCGCTTATCTTTTGGCTCTCGCCAACGTCATGCAACTTGACTTGTCAACGACACTCGTCGCCAAGATGCACAAGAATGCTCAGAAGTATCCCATCGAGCAGGCTGCAGGTCGCTGGGAAAAACCGAAAAGCTGAGTTAGGGCAAGGTGCTATGCCAGAGTCGAATGGTTTCTTCCATGAATTGGATACCCGAGAGCATTTGGGAAGAATTGACTTTGCTGGGTAGGTCGTCCGCTGTATGAATCAGTGCGAGAATTTTCGGACGGACTTTGCGATCGCCACCAAACATTTTTTCCAATTCGTCCACTTCGTCGGGAGGTAAGAGCGAAAAGGAAACTGCATCGACTTTTTCGCTTAAAAAAGACAAATGATCGCTGGGGGGATACGCTTCCGCAAAATCGAACGACAAGGGATGTGTTGCATTAACTTTCTCCGCAGCCTTGACCAGCGGATGATCTGCTTGGGGGGAGTATAGCCACACTTCATCACCATAGGCAAAGACATCCATGTTGATGACCAAATGGGGTTTTTCTTTAAGGGCTTTCGCATAGGCCGCAGAACCCCATAAACCATTCTCTTCCAAATCGAAAAACAGAGCGGTAATTCTCAGGTTGGGCAATGGCTTCTCGCGCAGTCGCTTGATCAACTCGATCAAAGCGGCGCATCCTCCACCGTTATCAACAGCTCCTTGCCCGCGTTCGACGCGATCCAAATGCGCTCCAAGCACCAACCACTTCGGCTGTGGAACACCGTCAGGTGTGGGGGCAACATTCCCTTTTCCTTGGACATCAACGACGATGTTCTTGCCACTGGTAGAACCCCGTTTGAAATCTTCGATCCGATATTCGATTTTATTTTCTTCCAGAACTTCGCCCAGCAGCGCGACGCGTTCCTGTTTGGAGGCGCGGCATAACTTTTCGATGTGCGCGGTAATCGTTTTCTCAATCGCCGCTGTGTCAACCGAATCTTGAGCTAGGACAGGAGTGCTGACTCCCAAGCAGAGCGCAAGGCTTGCCCAGCAGGGAACGAGCGCCACAAGAATCGCTCGCGTGAAAGTAGGGCCCTTTTTCATTGGACAGTCCTTAAGGCTACAAGGGAAAGAAGTATAAAAACTTAAGTTTCCTTAGGTTTTTCACCGATGACTAATTCTTTATCGACCTCCAGGGTCTGGTCAAGCAGCTCGGTGAAACGGCTGTCTGAAATACCGATACGAACCTTAATCGCTCGCAGGAAATCGCCATCTTGGTACCAGACATATCGCTCTGTTCGCTTCTGGTTGGCCGTGAATTTTTCTGACGCGGACTGGTTACTCGCGACATTGTCATCAGACCGTTCCTCCGAGACTCCGTCGAGAATGGTGCGATCGTCAGGATGGACTTGAGTTCGCTCGGGGTAGAATCGCAGAGCCGCATTGGGGATCTTGATCACGTTGGTTTTCTTTTCGATTTGAAAAGAAAGGTTGGCTGTCATTCCAGGAAGTAGCTTTAAACGCTCATTGGGCGTTTCCACGACCACCGGATAGGTGACGACGTTTTGTTCGGTGGTACTGGCAAACCGAACTTGTTTGATTTTTCCGCTCTCGAAAATCTCGTTTGGGTAGGCGTCGACGGTGAACCGAACCGTTTGACCTTCTGCTTGAGCTCTGCGAATCAAACCGATATCCGCTTCATCGACCGAGGCAAAAATGTTAACGATCTTGTCGAGTTCGGGAGCGATCACGAAGAGTTCTGGAGTCTGAAATTGGGCGGCCAATGTTTGCCCTTGATCGACTTTGCGATCAATAATGATGCCATCGACGGGGGCAAGTATTTTTGTGTAGCCCATATTGGTGAGCGAGTTTTCTAGGTTCGCTCGAGCTTGTTCCACATTGGTTTCCGCTACGGTCAGTTCAGCTTGTTGAGCGGCTTTGGTGAAGATCAATTCATCAAGTTCTGTATCAGAGATAAATTCGCTGTTGATTGCCTTTAGGTCCGCGGCGCGTTTCTCAGCGTTGATGGCTTGCTGCAGTCGTGCTTGGGCGCGTTGAACTTCGGCTTCGCGAGTCTTTAAGATGGCGCGATCTCGCAGCACGGCGGAGTCGTAAAGTTTCGGATCGATTTCCGCAAGAATCTGGTCTTTCTTTACCGGGTCATTGAAGTCGACGTAAAGTTTCTGGACAGGTCCTGAGACTACCGAACCGATCGAAACTTTTTGAACAGGTTTTACTTCGCCGGTTGAATTGACAACCAGAATGATATCACCTCGAGCGACTTTTTGTGTGCGATATTGGATTTTAGTCCGATCGCGCCAATACTTCATCGCGGGAGTGTAGCCCGCAACGCCGATGCCGATCAAAACGCTGAGGATTATGAACCACTTGATAAGGGATCGCATCTTTTCTTTGACCATGGGGTGTGGAAAATTACGGGCGTAACACTTCCCAGTCTATTTACAAAGGAGCGGAATAGAAAGTTTCATCCGCCGCGATTTACCAAACAATAGCGGCGGTTCCCCAGGCTAAACCCGCACCAAAACCGCTCAGTAGGATTTTGTCGCCGCGGTGGATTCTCCCCTCTTTGACAGCTTCATCGAGTGCCAGAGGAATGCTGGCTGCTGATGTATTCCCGTAGCGATCGACGTTCACAAAAAGTCGCTGCCGATCGAACTCGAAATCGTCCACCGCGGAATCGATAATTCGCAAATTGGCTTGATGCAAAATGATGCACTGTAAATCTTTCGCTTTCCAGCCGGCGAAACCGAGCACATCGATGGTGCTATCTTCCACGACTCGCACAGCCCATTTAAACACCGTTCTGCCATCCATCGTCAAAAATTGTCGACCCTGATTGAGTCCTTCGGCGGACAGCGGTTCTCGGCTTCCTCCCGCCGGAATAAACAACGATGTTGCTCCGACGCCTTCCGCACCGAGTGTGTAAGCGGCAAGACCTTGTTCTTGATCTGGGCTCGGTTGCAACAGGACTGCTCCAGCACCATCGCCAAATAGGGGCATCGTTTTGATGTCCGACGGATTGACCGTGCGGCTCATGACCTCTGCCCCGATAACCAGGGCATTGCGGGCAGTACCGCATTTGACATACTGCGCTGCAGTGATCAAAGCGTACATAAATCCGGCACAAGCCGCATTCACATCCATGGCGGGGCAAATACATCCAAGTCGATTCTGCACCAAACAGGCGGTCGATGGAGTCAACTGATCGGGGGTGATGGTTGCAACGACGATCAAATCGATGTCACTGGCATTCACTCCGGACCGCGCAAGACAATCCTGTGCAGCGGCGACCGCCAAATCGCTGGATGCAACATCGGGGGCTGCGTAACGCCGCTGTTTGATTCCAGTTCGCTGCACAATCCAATCGCTATCGCAACCTAACTTTGCGAGTTCCTCATTGGGGACGATTCGCTCGGGAACATAACTTCCGGTCGCAGCGATTTGGATGCCCGTCAACTTGTTGAGTCGGCTGCGCCCCGAGGGTTGATAGTTCTTTAAACGTTGTCGCACCGAATCGCTCTTCGCAGGACTATCCGGACCCCCTTTGGGCTTTTCGCTAACCTTCAACCCATGCGGCGGATTGAGCGCACTTGGGGGTTGAGCGATATTGCCTGGTGTTATCCCCGTCGATTCATTCTTCGAGGTGGTGCTGAGCGAATTGGACATGCAAGTCCTTCTATTGGAATTCGGTTCATCGGACGAGTGCGCGGAAGGGGATGGGTCTGGTGCCAAATCATTGCCATCTAGGAACTTCGGCGCATTTAACTCCGACGCTGCGATCTGCGTTCCGGGACGCGTCGGTTTCGATTAGTATACAGGAAAAGGCCTCGCTTCCGACAGGCTTACCGCTGGGAAAAAAAGCATGAACTTGTGTCCATGTCGATGGGCGGAGTTCGTACCTTTTCGAAGTTATTGCTAGGGGAACACCGTGCGCAATCTGCTCTGGTCGGCTCGATTTTTCATGCGTTATTCGCACCGCTGGGGCGCCCTGGTTGTCGCCATTCCATTCTTGGTAGTGCTGGCGACAGGTATCGTGCTGCAACTCAAAAAGGATTGGCATTTCGTACAACCACCGACCCAAAAAGGAACGCCATTCCATTTAGCTATCTCCTTCGAAGACCTACTGTCCATCTCCCAAACCGTTCCCGAGGCGCAGATTAAATCCTGGGAAGATATCGATCGACTCGACGTCCGCCCTGATAAGGGCATGATCAAAGTTCAGGCGAAAAATTACTACGAACTTCAAATCGATTCCCATAGCGGCAAGGTCCTCCAGGTGGCTTATCGAAACTCCGATTGGCTAGAGGCAATGCATGATGGCTCGTGGTTTCACGAACGAGCCAAGTTGGGGATTTTCTTGCCTGCCGCTTTGATTGTGTTGTGTCTGTGGATTTCAGGGATGTATCTTTTCTTTCTTCCTTGGGGCGTGCGATTGGGGAAAAAAGCTAAGAAACTCCCCTCGGGGTCGTAGATTTTTGAACGACTTTACCGACGGAGCGTTGGCAATGCTTTTAATCTGTTCGTACCGTCGGCTACAATGAAACTATCATGTAGGAAACTGTCGGAGGTCGCGCAAGAACCGAGGTCCCACCTTCAACTCGGTCGCCTGATGATGCGTCTACCTCTTCACCCGCCGAAAGCCCATTTTGCTCAAGAGTCCAAAGCTATGCGAATCGGTAAGTTTTTCGAAACGTTACATCTTGGGCTCATCAGTGCGATGATTCTTTGGGGAATATCTTCCGGGCTTGGTGCACAGCAAGAGGTTGAGGTACCACCAGAGCATGCCGCACAAATGAAGGCAGGGATGGAACTGTTTCGCACGCAGGTTGAAAAGATTTTGAGAGAGCGGTGCTTGGAATGCCATGGAGGTTCCAAACTCGAAGGGGAATTCGATTTATCCTCAAGAGAAACCCTGCTTGCCAGTGGCTTACTCGATTTGAAAGATGTCGCCGGGAGTCATTTGCTTGCCGTGATTCGACATGATTCGGAACCTCACATGCCCAAGGATGGCGAAAAACTTTCCGATGCGGAACTCAATGCGATTCAGAAATGGCTGGAATTGGGGGCAGCCTACAGCCAGCCATTGGTCGAAGTGAATTCGGGAACGACCGTAAAGCCCTCTGTGATTTCGGAAGAGGAGCGTCAGTTCTGGGCCTATCGCCCGCTGACTCCAACGGCACCTCCAGCATTAAATCGATTCCCCGCTTCCGCTCAAACCTGGGCGCAAACTCCGATCGATTCATTTATTCTTCAGAAGCTCACCGATTTGAACATTCTTCCGAATGCCATGACCGATCGACGCCGACTCATTCGTCGCGCTTACTTTGACTTACTCGGCTTTCCACCATCACCGGCGGAAGTAGATGCTTTCTTGGCTGATACCGACCCGCTGGCTTATGAAAAACTGCTCGATCGTTTATTGCAATCACCGCAGTACGGTGAGCGTTGGGCTCGGCACTGGATGGATATAGCGCGATTTGCGGAATCGCATGGTTATGAGCAAGATTACGATCGCCCAACGGCTTATCATTATCGAGATTTTTTGATTCGCGCATTGAATGAGGATGTTCCCTACAACGATTTTATCCGTTGGCAGATCGCTGGCGATGAGCTGGAGCCGCACAATCCGCTGGCGGTGATGGGGACTGGTTTTTTGGGAGGTGGAGCTTTCCCGACGCAATTGACCGAAGCCGAATTTGAAACGTCGCGCTACGATGAACTGGATGACATGGTCAATACGTTGGGCACCTCAGTGCTGGGCTTATCGATCGGATGCGCCCGTTGTCACAGCCACAAGTTCGATCCCATTCCGGTGGGCGACTACTATCGTTTGGCAGCGAATTTTTCAATGGCGATAAGGTCGGAGATGGAGCTCGATCTTGCGCCGCAGCAGTCGGCTGAATGGAAAGCGGAATATGAGCAACGTTTACAGGTCGCAGAAAATAAAGTTCGCGATTATGAGCAGAACCAATTGCCGGCGGCTATTGGGCGGTGGCTGGAAAAATGGAATCCGGCGGACCCAGAAACGCTTGGACCATGGCGGGGTGGTGGCATCAGGCAGATCGATTCCAGTGGTGGGACCAAGTTCGTTCAGCAAGAAGATGGTTCATGGTTCGCGGAAGGGAATGCTCCTGCGAAAGATACGTATACCGTCGTGTGTCAAATTCCAGCCGGTCAATGGAAATCGCTGCGGTTGGAATGTTTAGCCGATAAACGACTTCCCAATCAGGGGCCGGGTAGAGCGGGAAACGGTAATTTCGCGCTCGGAGATATTTTCATTCAACTCGCTCGCGGAAATGGCGATGTGCAAAAAATAACATTTGCCAAAGCGGTTGCGACTCACCAGCAAAATGGAGATACGCTTTCGGTCGCCGCTTCGATCGATAATGATTCGATTTCTGGTTGGGCCGTTGATCAAGGTGGAATCGGCAAAGATCAAGCCGCCATCTTTGAACTAGCCACGCCATTGACGCTCACCGAAGCCACCGACCTGCAAGTCGTCATGGTGCTGAATCATTCCAACCCGCAGCATTCGCCCGGAAAGATTCGGCTTTCATGGAGTTCTCTTGGCGATCTCCCAGCGGCTGTCGGTAAAGAAGAAGTCGATGCGGCAGTCCAAACGGCGCTTGCCAATTTGAAACAGCATTGGAATACCGATTCGGCAGATTACGCGACCGCGAAAAATTGGGTGAAAACGCAAGTGGCCGAGTATCGAACTCTTACAGATGAGGTGGAAAAAATTCGCAAGCAAGGTCCTAAATCTGCCAAGCAGAAAGTTCTAGTGACCACCGAAGGCCTGCCTCACATGCCTCATCATGCAGATGATCGTGGCTTTCCGCATTTCTATCCCGTGACCTATGAATTGATCCGTGGCGATGTGCAGCAACGCAAAGGCGAAGCACAGCCTGGATATCTCCGAATCCTAATGCGAAATGGAAAAACGGAGGACCACTGGAAGCTCCAGCCCCCGGACGGTTGGACGCGCACTTCGTTCCGTCGAGCAGGTTTGGCAAACTGGATCACCGATGTCGAAGATGGCGCGGGAAATCTGGCTGCGCGCGTGATCGTCAATCGAATTTGGCAACACCATTTTGGCAAGGGGCTTGTCGATACATCCAGTGACTTTGGTAAGCAAGGAGATATTCCCACCCATCCAGAATTGCTCGAATGGTTGGCTACGGATTTAGTGCAAAATGGCTGGAAACTGAAACGAATTCATAAGTTGCTAATGACCAGCGCGGTCTATATGCAAGCCAGCGAGGCGGACGCCGATTTCGATACGACAACTCAAGACGCAGAGATCGCTTGGATCAAAGATCGAGTCGGTGTGGATCGCGAGAATAAATTCTTGTGGAAATTTCCTGTACGGCGATTGGAAGCGGAAGCCGTTCGCGACACGATGTTAAGCGTTTCTGGGGATTTGGATTTGACGCAATTTGGACCTGGAACGCTCGATTCAAATATGAACCGCCGCAGCGTTTATTTCTTTATCAAGCGGAGTCAATTGATACCTATGATGGTGCTGTTCGATTGGCCCGAGCACCAAGTGGGAATCGGTAAACGCTCCGTAACCACAATCGCTCCGCAAGCGCTAGCGTTTATGAACAGCGATCAGGCTCGCCGTTATGCCGCAGGTTTGGCCAAACGCGTGGGAGATATCGGTGATCGGGAAAAAGTTATGGCGGCTTATAAAATCGCTTTTGGAAGAAATCCGTTGGAGCATGAAATTGAGATCGGCGAACGATTCATCCAGGAGCAGACGAAGATATACCAAGCCCAAGGCAATCGAGAGGCTAATGCGACGGCAGTTGTCGATTTCTGCCAAGCGGTGATGTCGATGAACGAATTGATTTACGTGGATTGATGCTAGGAGATCAAAACAAAATGCCAGATACTCATTTCCGCGGTCTCCATAGACCTTCGATTCACTCGACAGCGGTGGCTCAGCCTAGCGCTTCAAATCCAGCCGTATGGACGCGTCGACAATGGTTGGGAAAAACGGGCTGCGGTATGGGGCTGCTTGCGCTGGCCAACATGTTGCTAGACGAAAATGTGTTGCTTGGTAAAGAGGCGACCGATGCCAGCAAGTTGGATCCGCTGCTGGCCAAGCCCTCTCATTTCCCAGCCAAGGCCAAGCATGTGATTTGGATTTTTGTCAACGGTGGGCCGAGTCAGGTCGATACTTGGGATTACAAGCCGGGTCTGGAAAAATGGAACGGAAAATCGATCAAGGAATTTGACGGAGGTTTCGAAAACACGACGGGTTTCTTCAAAAACTCCGTCGGCGGTTTAATGCAAAGTCCTTTCAAGTTTTCGCCTCAAGGTGAATGCGGCAAAATGGTATCGGAGATTTTTCCGAACTTGGGCAAGCATGTCGATAAGATGGCTTTTATTCACTCAGGTCATACGGAATCGAATAATCATTCACCCGCATTATTCGCGATGAATACCGGTATGGCTCGCATGGGATTTCCGTGCGTGGGATCTTGGGTCACTTATGGTTTGGGTAGCGAGAGCCGAAATTTGCCAGGCTTTGTGGTGATGAGCGATCCGAAGGGACGCGGTCTTCCTAAGGGACATGCCGCTAACTGGAGTTCTGGTTTCTTGCCCGGAGTATTTCAAGGAACTCATTTAAAGCCAACGGGGCCTGCGATCGATAATCTGCAACTACCTGCTGGAATGACTACGGCCAGCCAACGCCAGCAACTTGATCTGCTAAAACAATTGAACCAAACATTTTTGGAGCGACAAGCGGCGGAAACCGAGCTAACCGCTCGCATTGAAAGTTTCGAACTGGCTTATCGTATGCAAGTTGCTGCGCCAGAAGCTTTCAATATCCAATTGGAATCGGCGGAGACTCTAGCGCTTTACGGAGTGGACCATCCCGAATGCGACCATTTCGCTCGGCAATGTTTGACCGCTCGACGTCTGGTAGAACGAGGTGTTCGGTTTGTGCAGATTTATTCTGGGGGGATGGAAAATCAGCGTTCTTGGGACGGCCATTCAGATATCAAGGGTAATCATACTCAATTCGCGGGCGAAACCGATCAACCTGTAGCCGCCTTATTGCAAGATCTCGCACAACGCGGTTTATTGGACGAAACACTAGTGATTTGGTGCGGTGAGTTTGGCCGTTTACCAGTCGCACAGTTATCGGATAAGCCGGGCCGCGATCACAATCCCCATTGCTTTACGGCTTGGCTGGCTGGGGGTGGTGTCAAGGGAGGCACAAGCTACGGGGAGTCTGACGAGGTCGGATACAAGGCGGCAGTCGACAAAGTCCATGTGAATGACCTGCATGCTACGATTCTGCATCTTTTGGGGATGGATCATTTGAAACTGACGTTCCGCTACAACGGACGAGATTTCCGTTTGACGGATGTCGCTGGAAAAGTGCTCCAGCCGTTGCTGGCTTAATTCGCCGCATCCCCATTGTTCTGGTGTTTATTGAAGATAGCTTCTTTTCCCCCGGTCGCCGATGGTTTAAACTGCCGACTTCCATGGCAGTAACATTCCTTTTCTTAGCGTGAATGCAATGACCAGCGCAGTCCGAATGCAATTGTCCGTCATGATGTTCCTCCAGTTCTTTATTTGGGGAGCATGGTTACCGCAAAGTTTTGGATATTGGGAAGGAGTGCTGGGGTTTACGCCAGGGCAAGCCATGATGTTGGATATGGCATTTCCCATTTCGGCTATCTTGGCCATGTTTTTCGCCAACCAATTTGCAGATCGAAATTTCGCCGCGGAAAAATTTCTAGCCTTTAGTCATTTGATAGGCGGTGTGGCCCTGCTGGCATTCGGTTTTTTGGCTCGAAGTTATCTGGCAGACAAAGCTGAGAACCCCACGGCAACCGCCAACTTTTGGATTTTCTTCGCCTGTATGGCGGCTCATTGTTTGTTTTATGTGCCTACGATGAGTGTGACCAATACGATTTTGTTCGCTGCTGCAACCAATCCCCAAAAGGACTTTGGCCCGATTCGTTTGTGGGGTACCATCGGCTGGATCGCTGCCGCTTGGCCCTTCATTTTCATTTTGACCGACTGGGGTAAAGTCCCGTCGATGGGTGAAGCAGGTGGTTTCACCGATTGGCTTGGTAAAGCCATGGGAACTCCGCTGGAAGGTTCCGCCCTCAATTTGGGCAAGAGTTGGACCTTCATCACAGCGGGCGTAGCGAGTTTACTACTGGCCGCTCTTAGCTTGGTCTTACCCCATACACCACCGAAAAAGAATGTCGAAGCTGGCAATTCGCTCGCTTGGGTGGAAGCACTAAAGACGCTGATGGCGAGTCCATTCTTAATCGTGCTATTCCTGGTTACCGCAATTGATTCGACGGTGCACGATGGATTTTTCTTCTTTGCGTTCAGCTACATCGGCAAAGTCGGTGTGGCTCAAAACTGGGTACAAGCGGCAATGACCGTCGGCCAACTCGCCGAAATCTTTACAATGCTTTTCTTGTCCTTTGTGCTCGTTCGCTTGGGTTGGCGTTACACGATGGCGATTGGTGTCTTCGGACATGCTGCCCGATTCCTCATCTGGGCCGCGATTTACCCGCTCGCGGGTGAAGCGTGGGTGCCCTGGGTGGCCGTGGCCGCGAACGTTATCCACGGGATTTGTTACGCCTTTTTCTTCGCGACACTGTATATCTTTGTTGATAAGGTTTTTCCGAAGGACGCACGAACCAGCGCTCAGGGCTTGTTCAATTTGTTGGTCTTCGGCATCGGGCCGATCACATCGCGCTTCGTCTGGCGAGCGCTGAATAGTCAACACACCACGGAAGTCGCCGGAGTGGCAACAACAGATTACAAAACTCTGTTGCTCTACCCAGCCGCTGCCTCGGCAATCGGTGCCCTGTTGATTCTCCTGTTTTTCCATCCTCCGAAATCGATTTCCACCGATGCGGATGGCCCCGCCGAATTACCCCACTAGCTCAGGCTCAGCGGCAAAGAAACGCACCGCCGACAAAGTGCTCGCGGTGCGTAGGCTTAGCTTTGAATCAACAATCCGTGCCGTACAGATGGCTTGGTAGATGGGGATGCAGAGTTGGCAGGCACTCTTCCATCCGCAAGTTTACAGATCTGCGAGCCGTCTAAATTGCTCTTACAGATGTGTCTTCGATAAAAGCAAACAAGCTTCGTCTAACGAAAGTTGCTGCCCGCTCCTGCTTCCAAACTCGGAACATAAGGGACTGGGGGCAAGTTCGTCAGTGGTGCAGCACCACTGACTGCGGGTGCTGATGGGTTGACGGCATTGGGTTGATAGCCCGCTGGTAAAGTCTGGCCGGATGAAGTGTTGCCGGTACCGGCAGGAGCCACGTTCGTTAAATCGCGTACGCCTTGGTAAAGCTGATTTGCGGATTGATACACGTTGTATCCTTGTTGTAAGGCCTGTGGTCCACCTAGCTTGGTCATGAGGTCACGTGCAGGTTGCATATTCGGGTCGTGTTGTAGTGCGACACTCAGATGCTGCTGAGCACCTTGCAATTGATTGCGCTGCACAAGCATCACTGCCATGTTGTAATTAGCGGATGCAGGAGTACCGACCTTTTGCAGTGTTTCGAACGCCTTATCGGATTTTCCGCTGTCCAGTTGAATCGCAGCTAGATTGCTGTGAAATTTGGACTCATTGGGGCGAATGGCAATTGCCTGCTCTAGCTTCTGGCAAGCCTCTTCCATCTTACCTGTGCGCGAATAAAGCATCCCTAAATCGCTATAGAGTTGAGCGTCGTTAGGCGTAGCAGCGATCGCTTTTTGATAATACTCGATCGCTTGAGCGTGGTTGTTTTGTCGATCGTGCAGCCGCGCGACACTGGCGAGTGCCGGACCGTTGGTTGGCGAAATTTTGAGCGCTTTCTCGTAGTTGTCCATCGCATCAACGAATTTTCCTGCACCCTCGCATACTTGACCATAGGCGATATACACCTCTGGCCCGATCGACTCCACTTTGGAGCTCAACAACGTTGGATCGTTCTTTTTTGTGTCGTTCGGAGGTGCGGAGGTGTTAAAAACTCCAGTTACGGCAGATTTGGTTTTTTGAAAAGCACTGCCGGCCGCAGCCGACATACTATTCCACTGCCCAGTAATCCCGCGAGATGTATCGGAAAGACTGCCCGTTGTGGCACCCATCGCATCCGCTTTTGGTGCACTGGAAATCCAAGGAAACCACGAACTCTTGGATACCGAAGTCGTGCTGCAACCCAGGGTACTCAAACCGATGGATGCAACGAGGGCCAAGCGAACAAGTCGCGATCTGCTACACATGGAGCTAACCTCCTGGAACGACTTCGAGAACGATGGAACGATCCGCTGAAACTGTCTAGTCTCGCTTTCTGTTCATCGAACTACCCAGGGCGTAAGCTTCAGAATATTCGGTATAACCGATATAAATTTTGTGATGCTAGCAACAAACTAAGGAGCATCACCGCCACTAGAACCAGCGGACTGCGAACCGGAGTTTGGATTCGACAAACCGCTGAACGCTGGTAAACGCGGATCGGGAATACTGTTCATCAGAGCGCGAGAGATCGCGTTTTGATACTGACCAGGCGAACGGTTCGGAACAATATCGGTAACAAAAACTCCAGCGGGTGGGGCGTTGCCACCGAGTTCGGCAGCAACCTTTTGGACACTCGCAAGGCGTGCTGCAGTCGTTTCTTGTGAATCCGACTTCAGGATAAATACAACGCGGCGATGTTGTGGAGCCTGTGTTAAAATCCATAGGACTTGACGTCGACCGGCGACGGTCAGTTCATTGGTGGCTGGATCGAACAACGGATCACTGATCGTATTGTAAGCCCGCCAACCGTTGTTTTTCATCACCTCAAAAGGTGCATTCACAGCAGCGGTGTCCATGCCTCGAAACGGATGCGGCCACTGATTGGCTCGATGATAATCGACATGGACGCAGTGCCAGAAATCGTTCCAGTCCGCGTGCACCGGAAGGGTTGGTACCAGCGTGCAACCGGAAAAAATCAGCCCAACAAACCATTTGGCAAACATCGTTCGGCTCATTCTTTGCGTTCCTTCGCAATGGTCCTAAATCGCATCGACCCTATCCCCGCGTTGGAGATCGACTGCGAAGGCATTACAAATTCAGAAGGGCTGCTCGAGCCTGCAAAGTTTATGACTCATCTTGTCAACTGTCACAATTATTTCAACTTTAACGATTAAGGATTTGGGGCGCTTTGAAGCGCAGCTCGTCTTAATTCCTCAGCCAATTGATTGAGTCGATCGGCTTGTGCGGTTTCTCCGAGTGAACGAAGAATTTCCGCTTGCGAGCGAATCTCTCGGGCGTTGCGGAGAATTTGCTCGATCACTTGCCACCGCATTTCTTTGCGCTGTTCAGGCGAAGCGTTCATCGGATTTGACGGAGGGCCGTAGGGAGAATTCGAGTCATACATCGGTCCTTGCAATTGACCCGGTCCGGGGCCCTGTCCGGGTCCCGGTCGAAGCCCTTGTCCGGGACCTTGCCCGGGGCCTTGTCCGGGACCAAAGCCTGCACCTTGTCCAGGAGGAATCATCGGGCCGGGGGGCAAGCCGTTTGGTGGGGCGGGATTTTGGCCAGGGATCGCGTTGGGGCCGTTGGGAACGGGGTTAGGTCTTCTGGCTGGATCACGCAAAATCGGACCATCTTTTTCAACTTCTTTGAGGAATTCCTGAAAGATCGGATCCGATTTATCAACCGGATTGGGTGGTACTGTGGGAGGTGAGGCTGGTGGGCCGGGAATTTGCACAGCCTCGCCCACAGATAACCATGCGGGAGTTAGGATCAAGCCAATGAATAATACCGCGGATAGTGTTCGCATCATGATCGCTCCTTTGTCAGACGATCTGTCCTAGCCAAAACTCGACTATCACCTAGACTACCGGTGCGTGAGGGTTGAGGAAAAGGGCAGTTTTCCCGAGTGCGATGTAGTGATAGCAAAAGCAATGGTCGATTGGCGTTGGATTGCCCCGGTTTGTGGGCTGCTGGCCGCGGTGGGTTACACGGCGACCAACATATGTTTGCGGAGTGTCACGCACGTCGATGCGTCTTATGTTGCGTTTGTGCGTAGCGTGCCGACGCTGGTCTTTGTGTTGCCATTGGTTTTATTGCGAGTTGCACGAGGACAATCCCTGATCGCTCCGAGGTGGCATGTTATCGGTTTGCTCGTCGCAGGAATCTTCACGCAGATGTTTGGAAATGTTTTGTTTCAGTGGAGTCTTGGCGTTATTGGATTAGCGCTATCGGTACCACTGATTTTCGGATCGATGATTATTGGCAGCGCGTTGATTGGGTCTTTGGTACTGCATGAGCCGATCAATCGAGCGACGATGGGAGCGATCGCGCTGCTATTGATTGCGGTAACCGTTTTGGCCATTGGTGCGCGAAATGGAGTGGAACCATTGCAGGTTGAGGAGAGCCTGCGGATCACTGGTGGTCCGTGGGGTTGGACAACCTTGGCGGTCATCGGAAATGTGGTTTCCGGATTCGCTTATGCGGCTTTGGCCACTGTGATGCGGCGGGGCATGAAAGCAGGCATGTCGACCGAAATGACTCTGCTGTTGCTCTCAGTGGTTGGAATTGTATCCCTGGGAACATGGTCTTTTTGGTGGGTAGGACCAAGTTACATGCTGAATGTAGGTCAGGGTGTGTACGCGACAATGCTGGCGGCCGGGGCGCTCAATGCATTGTCGTTTTATTGTTTGGCGACCGCTTTGCAGCACCTGAAAGTGGTTTACGTCTATATCATCAATGCCTCACAGGTCGCCATGGCTTCGTTCGCGGGAGTGCTGATTTTTGCCGAACCGATCACCGCTTATTTGTTGACGGGAATCAGCTTTACTGCTGTGGGATTGCTGTTGCCTGCCTATAGTTCACTCAGTGGAGCGAGCGAGAGAGCGTCGGCGACGAGGCGCGGGCGCGATTCAATGAGCGATCCGGAATAGACTAGCGAGCCAATCAAGAAGAATGACGCTCTTGGCGAAGAGTCTTATTGAGGGATGTCTGAGTGCGGAAATCCTTCATCGACTCTTCCAGGGCATTTAGTTTCTCGTCAACCCAATGATTCAGCAGGCTGTGGTCAACGCGCTCCAGGCGGCATTGCAGAATGATCCAGCTACCGCGATCCAGAAGAGGACCACCGACCGGCTTGGGAGAACCAGAACGATTGGATGAATGGATAGTATTCATCTCGAACCCCCCTCTGCATGAAAAAGATCTCGAAAGAAACCCGAAAACTGCGCTGACGATAATAAGCTTAAGGATCGGCTTGCAACGCGTGCTCTTTTCCTGAGCTTATCTCGTCTGCTCTTCATCTACTCTGCAAATCGTGTGCCTTTGCTGTTTTAGACGCACGGTTGCTGCGGTTGGTTCGGTGAATTCGGAGAAAATATGGATGTATTTGCTTTGGTTTTAGGGAGGCAAAATTTCGAGAGAAAGAGGCGATTCTTCCTTGGAAAAGTACGTTCCCGGGGATTGCCGTTGCCAGCCACGGCACTGAAATGCCAATTCGACAGGCAGTCTAACCTCGGTCGCCTAAATTTAAAGCAAATTTGCAACGGTTTTTGGCACGCGATTTTTCGCGGTGTTTTGGATTCAAATCGTGTCTAGGGGATCGTCAAAACGATGGCGATTGTCCACATTTTGATGCGGTAACCTGCTCTAATTGACCCAAAAATCACGACTGGGAAGACTGGAACGTCCAAAACCATGACCAGTTTCTTGCGGCATTCCGTAACCCAGGCCGCGAAATTGCACATAATTTTCCTGCAACTCAGTTCGAGGGCGGTTGACAGTCTCGCCATGGTTGGCGACTCTTTTATCTTACGGCGGTCGCAGGTGAGTCCTTGCGTCCGGCGGCCTGACGATGGCGAAGGGTTAGCGTTGGAAAAGAGGAGAATCGGGTAATGCTCTGGAATACAGAAGCCGACGAAGCTTGGTTCGAATTGATGCGAGCGAAGTCGCTAGCAGGGACAAATTCCCCTTCGATCGTATGTGGCAAGACGCTACGTCTGGCCCCTGCCGCCCTTACCGGATATTACATTGTATCCTCTTGGGGGGATGATGATGATCCTGAGGAAGAGGATGGGGATGAACTCGATGATAATAATGATGGTCTAGAACAAGACGATGATCCATTTGACGATTTCGACGAAGATGATTTCGATGATGACTTCGACGACGACTTCGAAGAAGAACTAGAAGACGAATACGACATCGAGCCAGATGATGATGGCCTGTCGGAAGACGAAGACGACTTCGAAGAAGATTTGGATGGAGAGGTCGTACCAGGGGAAGATCCCGATTTCGATGATTGAGGAAATTAGCATCCATGTTTAAAGCGGTTAGCACAGAGGTCCGCTTCCCGGACCTTGAGCAACGTATTCTAGAGTTTTGGAGAGCTAATCGCGTTTATCAACGCACTTTGGAGCAGCGAAGCGGTGGGCCGTCGTTTGTATTTTACGAAGGTCCGCCGACTGCCAACGGGATGCCCCATCCCGGTCATTGCCTGACTCGCGCTATTAAAGATCTTTTCCCGCGCTACCGAACCATGCGCGGCTATCACTGCCTCCGGAAAGCGGGTTGGGATACCCATGGTCTGCCTGTCGAGGTCGAAGTCTGCAAGGAACTTGGAATCCATGGCAAAGACGAGATCGAAGCCTACGGAGTCGAACCGTTCATTCAACGCTGCCAGCAAAGCGTCTGGCGGTACATGCAGCAATGGGAGCAACTTACCGAACGCATCGGTTTCTGGATCGACTTAAACGAGGCCTACGTCACTTATCATCAAAGCTATGTTGAAAGCGTTTGGTGGTCGCTTAAAAACTTATTTGATCGCGGGTTGCTCTATCGCGGTTACAAAATCGTCTGGTGGTGGGCTCAGGGTGGAACTGCGTTAAGCAGTGGTGAAGTGGGGCAAGGCTATCGGCAAGTTGCCGATCCGAGCGTCTATGTTCGTTTCAAGCTCATCGATCAGCCCGATACAAGTCTAATCGTCTGGACCACGACTCCCTGGACTTTGCCGAGCAATCAGTTTGCAGCGGTACATCCCGATTTGACATACGCTGTTTGTGATGATGGCAGTGGACAAAAATTGATAGTGGCCGAAGCGTTGGTAAGTACCCTTGCAGACAAAGCGAAGCTGACGTTGCAAGTGGAGAAAACAATTCGCGGCAGCGACATGATCGGTTGGCGCTATCAGCCACCCTTTGACTACTATTCAAAGAAACTTGGCTCTGCCCAAGGCTCGCTGAAAGCGGGTGGCAAAGAACATTTGTATTGGCGTGTTGTTGCCGCTGAGTTTGTCACCACAGATAGCGGCACTGGCTTGGTGCACCTTGCTCCTGCTTTCGGTGAAGTCGACTTTGAAATTTTGATCAAGCAGCAAGAACGTTTTTGCGCTGGTGAAGAGCCCAAGTTGATCTGCGCAGTTGGGCCGGATGGAAAGTTTACCGCCGATGTGCCGCCGTTGCAGGGCGTCTGGGTAAAGGATGCGGATAAGGCTGTAACGCGTTCGCTCCGAGAATCCGAACTGCTCTATCATCAAGAACAATATCTTCACGATTATCCGTTTTGTTGGCGAGCCGACCAGGATCCGTTGATTCAATATCCTCGTGAGAGTTGGTTCATTCGCACGACCGCCTTTCGCGATGCCATGTTGGCGAATAACAAAAAAATCGGTTGGCTTCCGGATCATATTCGCGATGGCAGATTCGGTAATTTTCTAGAAAGCAACGTCGATTGGGCACTATCCCGCGAACGTTATTGGGGCACTCCGCTTCCCATTTGGGTTTGTGAAAAAACAGGACGCATGGAAGCAATCGGAAGTTACAGCGAGTTGCTGAGCAAACCCGATGTGCAGGGAACTGAGGTATGGGAAAAGGCTAAGGCAGCCAATCCGCAACTGGTGGATGATCTCAAGGTCCACAAACCGTACATCGATGCGATCACTTATCAATCCCCATTCGCTGCGGAGAGCCGCATGCGTCGCGTCAGTGAAGTGATCGATTGCTGGTATGACAGCGGGGCCATGCCATTTGCTCAGTGGGGTTATCCCCACCAAGGCCAAGAGCAATTCGCTCGCCAGTTCCCAGCGGACTTTATCTCCGAAGCGATCGACCAAACACGAGGTTGGTTTTACAGCCAATTGGCTATCAGTACGATGCTATTTGGTCAGCAGGACACCGCGGTCAACGCTGCGACCCATCAGAGCCTTGCCACTCCAGAGGCGTACCCTCACCCATTTCGCAATTGCATCGTGCTGGGACTGATGTTGGCCGAATGGTACGAAAGCAAAGATGGAAAACGGCGTTTTCTTACCGAGGATGAAGCGCGTAAAGAATGTGGTACACAATACGTCAGCAAAACGGGCAAGATGTCGAAGCAATTGCGGAATTATCGCAGTCCGCAAGAAATTTTTGATAATCATGGGGCCGATGCGCTGCGTTGGTATTTCTTTGCCAATCAGGCACCCTGGAACTCGATCATTTACTCCGAACGCGCCATTCGCGACAGCATTCCCGAGTTCCTGCTGAGACTCTGGAATGTGTTGAGCTTCTTTACGATTTACGGTGAGATCGATGGTTTCAGGGGGCCGGGGGATATCGAAGGTAAACTCGATCAATTGACACCAGAGGAACTTCAGAGATCGCCACGCTATCGACCTGTTGCGCAGCGTGATGAACTGGACCGCTGGGTCTTGTCGGAACTTTCATTAGCCACCGAAGATATCGTTCGCTGCATGGATGCCTATGACAATTTTGGTGCCTGCCAGCGGCTTATCTCCTTGGTGGATGGCTTGAGCAATTGGTATGTTCGTCGAAGTCGAGATCGATTCTGGGCAGAGGATGTTAATTCGGCTGACAAAGTTGATGCGTACTGGACCTTGTATGAATGCCTCGTCACGATTTCCAAATTGATCGCACCTTTTGTGCCATTCACGGCCGAAGCGATTTGGCAAGAATTGACCCGTCCGGTTGCGGGCAGGGTACGTGAAAGTGTTCATCTTTGCGATTATCCCGCTGTGGTCGTCGAATATCAGAACCGAGCCTTGGCCGGTCAAATGTCGACCTTGCGTGAAATCGCTTCGCTGGGCCGTTCCGCTCGTATGGAATCGAAATTGAAAGTTCGCCAACCACTATCGCGCGTTGAAGTGGTGCTCGCCGAGCATGCGCATTTGGAATGGTTGCAGAATCACGATGCGATGCTAAGGGAAGAACTTAACGTCAAATCGATTGAGTACCCAGAACGAGCCGATGATTATGTCCAATATGCGGTTGTTCCGAACTTTCGCCGACTGGGACCCCGTGTTGGAGCACTGTTGCCAAAAGTCAAAGCCGCATTGGGGGCAGCCAGTGGCGCGGCTCTCATGACGCAATTACAGGAAACCGGCCAAGTGCGGTTACAACTCGATTCTCAGCAGGTCGTGCTCGATCGCGAAGATATCGAAGTACGATTGCAGGCTAAGCCAGGTTGGGCGGCGGCCCAAGGCAAACAGTGTGTTGTTGTGTTGAACACGGAATTGACACCTGAGCTCATTCGCGAGGGTTTGGCAAAAGACCTGAATCGAGTGATTGGCGATTTGCGAAAAAAACAGCAATGCAAGTTCACCGATCGAATTCGGCTGATCTTGGTAGGTGAGTTTGCTGAAGTAGAGCAAATGCTTGCGGAGCAGCAGGCCTCTATCATGCAAGCCGCTCTTGTCACAGAAATCGTGCGGTCAGCCCCTACCGGCTTAGAGCTGGAAAAGGTGGAATTGGGTAACTATCAGATGGGCCTTGGTATTCAAGTTGTCAGCCCCTAACAGTCCCCTCAGAGAAAGATCTTTAGATGAGCAACTTGCCGATCGTCGTGATGATTTCTGGCGGTGGAACAACCCTGCGAAATCTGATCGAGGTTCGGCAGCGTGGGGAACTCGATGTCGAATTTTGCGGTGTCATCAGCAATCGCAGCCAGGTAGCTGGAGTTCAGATCGCGCGTGACGCGGGTATTGATGTTGCCATTTTTCCACGAAAGAAGTATGGCTCGGACCAGATTTATTCTGAAGTTGTTTTCGACCAGGTCCGTCGTTGGGGCGCTCAATTGGTAGTCATGGGAGGATTTTTGCAACATATTCTCATCCCAAATGATTTTGCGCTCCGCACTATCAACATTCATCCTTCTTTGATTCCCTCCTTCAGCGGTCATGGTTTTTACGGTCAACATGTCCATGAAGCGGCTGTCGAGTACGGTGTGAAACTGTCTGGCTGCACCGTTCATTTTGTAGATAATCAATTCGATCATGGACCTGTGATCGCCCAAAAAAGTTGTCCAGTCACCGCAAAGGATACCTGGCAAACGTTGCAACAGCGCGTCTTCCGCTTGGAGTGCGAACTTTTGCCCGAAGTGATTCAGCAATTTGCCAAAAATCGAGTGAAGATTGAGGGACGAAAAGTTTGGATCGAAAGCTGAAGTGTTTTACGATAAAAGTGGATGCAAAACGCGAGCCGGCTCAACTCCCGTTAAACGGAGATCGAGTCCCTGATAGGGAATACTAAAACGTTCGTGATTGATTCCCAACAAATGGAGAATCGTGGCGTGTAAATCGCGAACATGCACCACATCTTTCACGGCGTTATAGCCCAATTCATCCGTTTCGCCATAGCTTGTTCCTCCGCGCACTGCACCACCCGCAAGCCACATAGAAAAACCCTTGATATGGTGGTCGCGGCCCGCTGTTTTTCCTTTCCCTTGAAACATGGGGGTCCTGCCAAACTCGCCCCCCCAAATAATCAAGGTATCTTCCAGTAGTCCTCGCTGGCGAAGATCCTCAAGCAACGCTGCAGTAGGACGATCACACAGTCCGCAGCAGATGTTCATGTAATGCACTAAATCCCCGTGATGGTCCCAGTCTCGATGGTAGAGTTGAATAAATCGAACCCCTCGCTCTGCCAGACGTCGAGCTAACAGGCAATTGTAGGCGAAGGATCCATCGGCTCCTTGACACCCATAATGCGCTAGAGTTTCCGGCGTTTCGTCGCGAATATCCATCAGCTCGGGAACACTGGTTTGCATTTGAAACGCCATCTCCAGTTGCGCGATGCGAGCCGATGTCTGCGGATCCGAAGAAGCAATAGGACTGAGACGATTGAGTTGATTGATCGATTGAATAAGCCCGCGTTGCTGATCTCGGTGAGTTCCTGCGGGATTTTCAATGTAATGAACCGCGGCCCCTTTAGAATAGAATTCGACACCTTGGAATTCGCCCGGCAAAAAACCGCTACCCCATTGTCTTTGCGAAATGGGCTGCGGATTACGGCCGCCAAAACTAGTCAGCACAATAAAACCCGGAAGGTTTTCACATTCACTTCCCAAACCGTAGGTAATCCAAGAGCCCATACTGGGCCGTCCGCTAATGGATGTGCCTGTATTCATCACGGTGTGCGCGGGATCATGGTTAATCTGATCGGTTTGCATGGATCGAATGATACAAATTTGGTCCGCTATCTTTTGGGTATGAGGCAAGATATCGGAAATTTCCTGACCACTTTGGCCGCAGCGTGAAAACTTGAATTGTGGGCCTAAGCATTTCAGTTTTTGGCCTTGTAATTGGGCAATCGGTTGGCCTGCCGTAAAGGATTCTGGCATCGGTTGATCATTGAGACGTTCTAAGTCCCGCTTATAGTCGAACGTTTCAAGATGGCTCGGACCACCCGACATGTAAAGAAAAATGACTCGTTTCACGCGGGGCGGGTGATGAGGCAAACCCAAACGCCTTTCACTCTCGTCACCTAAGAGAGTGGGCGTTGTTGGCAGTAAAGTTGCCAAAGCGCTGGCACCAAAGCCAAGCGCACTGCGACCCAAGAACGCCCGACGATGCAGCATCTGCGAATACGCTGGATGAATATTTTTCGCGGTCATCTAATGTCTCTAATACAAAGTGAGAAATTCATTGAGGATGAACAGAGAGCGTGCTGTGAAACTCCAGGCGGCCAACTCATTGAGTTCTTCTTCCTGGAGCGAATCCAGATTGGGAGCCTTCCACTGGCCGATGTGCAAAAATTTGATTCTTTCCTCCGAATGTTGTCGGAAATAATTCCGTTGCATTTCATACAGTCCAACTAAGACATTGCGCTCGTCCACCGTTGGAGGACGAGACAAGGCTTGCAGCCAAAGTTGTTCGGCAATCAAGACGTTGCGAGCAGGAGCAGCGGGATCAATCTCCCGCGAAACTCGCCAAGCAAAGCCCCGCGCCGCTTCGACAAATGTCGGATCATTTAACAGGACGAGCATCTGCGTTGGTGTATTGCTTTGATTGCGTTGAGCCGAACATTCTTCGCGGCTCGGAGCATCAAAATTGCGAAGCATCGGATGCAAAAATTGCCGTTGCCAATGGGTATACACTCCGCGGCGATATTGATTTCCACCTTCGCTAACGACGTAGGTACGAGGTGGGAAATTTAAGAGATTGTAGTAGCCATCCGGTTGGTAAGGCCGCACGGGTGGACCACCCATTCGATGATCGATAAGCCCAGAGAGATGCAAGGCAGAGTCGCGGATAAATTCAGCCGCAATGCGCCGCGGCGTTTGGAGCAAAATAGGGCCATGCTCCATCGCCAACTCCGGTCCCATCGCGACCGGAAAAGCATTTCGTCGATAGGCATTCGAGAGTACGATTTTTCTTACCAGATACTTTATATCCCAACCGCTATCGATCCATTCCCTCGCAAGCCAATCTAGTAATTCAGGATGTTTTGGGGGAGAACCCTGCGCTCCAAAGTCTTCCAAAGAATCCGAAATGCCTTGGCTAAAGAATAGGCTCCAGATTCGATTGACGGTAACTCTGGCTGTTAAGGCTTGGTTCTCCTTAAATAACCAATTGGCCAATTCCAAACGCGAAGCTCTTTCCTGGGAAGTTGCGATCGACGAAAGTGCAGCGGGGACACCTGGGAGGACGATTTCGCCACTTTCATCTAGCCAATTTCCTCGAGGCAGCACGCGTATCACTCTAGGTTCCACCGAATCGGCTACCATCACGCGCATTTTTGTTATTCCATCGAGCGGAGAAAGAACATCGAGTTCGGGATAACGCTTGGTTGGCGATGAATCACCACCCTTAAATGTTTGCATCTCATCGATATCGGCAAAGAAAGCCGCTAGTTGATAAAACTCGCGCTGCGTGATGGGATCGAATTTATGATCGTGGCACTCCGCGCATCCAACGGTAAGACCAAGCCAGACTTGAGAAAAGTTTCTGACACGATCCGCGGAATACTTCGCCAAATACTCTTTGGCTTGGACTCCCCCCTCATGCGATGTTTGCAGTAGTCGATTGTAGGCGCTGGCGATTTTGCCCATTTCACCACCGGCAGGCAATCTATCGCCAGCCAATTGAAATCGAGAAAATTCATCGAAGGGTAGATTGTCATTGAAGGCTCGAATGACCCAGTCGCGATAAGGTGCCGCATGATGCTCTTGGTCTCCATGGTAACCTACCGTATCTGCATATCGAACTAGATCGAGCCACCAAATCGCCATCCTTTCTCCAAAAGCTGGCGAAGCAATTTTCCGATCGATCCAAGATTCCCAGTGGATCCCATCTTCGACGAGCGATGCAGAAGAACCTCTCGATTTGAAGAGCTGTTCCTTTAGCCAGTACAGATCAGAAGGACTTGGAGGAAGTCCGGTCAAATCGAATGAAAGTCGACGCAACAAAGCATAGGAGGTCGCCGAATCGTTTTTCGTTGATGGAACTGAAGATGATTCCATACTGAGAATAAAATCGATTGGATTGGTAGCTGCTAGCAGGTTAGGTTCGGCCAAACTGGGCAGCGGGGTTGCAGTTTTTAATGGGGCCCAGGCCCAATGCGACTCATATTTTGCTCCCTGACGAATCCATGTTTCTAGTCGTTGCTTCTCAGAAACAGAAAGTTTTTTACCAGAGTGCGGAGGTGGCATCAGCGAATCGGCATCATCGCTGAGAATTCTCGCGATGATCTCACTCTCTTCAGGCTTGTGGGCAACGATGATTTTTCGCTCTATGGCTGCCTGATCTGGCGGAAGATCTAAGCGAAAATTCGCTTCCCGTTTATTGGCATCTGGGCCGTGACATGCAAAGCAACGATCGGAAAGAAGCGGGCGAATATCTCGGTTGAATTCCAGTGAATTTGAATCATTCGCATTTTCATCGGCGCGTGTGGACTGGATAAAACCTACGATCAGCAGCGAAGCGATAAATAGGGCGAACAAAACATTATCGGCATTTCTTGATACTGAGGCGAGACTCCGACACAAGGTGGATATGCACAAAAGCATCATTCAACTCCCAGTTCAACGCACACTCTTCTTTCGTCTCACGTTAATGAGCGGTCATTCTATTCTCGTTCATCCAAGGGTGCTTTTCGTTTCGGTTTATTTTTTAACCTGAAACCACGAATGATCGCACGTAATAAATCAACCGATTTCGGTAATCTCTTTTTCCCAGGCGATATCGTACTCGCGTCGCCACAGTTTTTGTTGGGCTTCGTTATCGACGATTCGACCATTTTCCTTATCAGTATGGACTGTAGCGCCAGAGCGATGAGCGATATTACCTAGGTGGCAAAGCAAAGTGCTCTTGTGTCCTTCCAAGATCGGTTGGTTCAGAAGTTTCGAATCGTTCGCTCGAACAGCCGCAATCATATTTTCTAGATGTTGTTTTTGTCCCCAACCGCTTCCTTTTGTTTCTTCCACCAATTTGTTTTTTTTGTCATAAATTTTGTGGTTACCATTGCCATCCATCTCCAGGTATCCGTCAGTACCGTAGAAGGCGGCAAAGGGGCCGAGTGGCGTTTGGCTGCAGGATAGACCTTGATAGGTGATCTGTTTGCCATCTGCAAATTCGAAAGCAACTTGATGCGTATCAGGCGTCTCTTGATCATCTTGATGGCAATAGCGACCGCCCGAACTAACGGTTCGTACTGGATAATCGACGCCCAGTCCCCAGCGACATAAATCCAGCCCATGTGGACCGTTATTGCCCAGTTCGCCATTGCCCCAATGCCAAAACCAGTGCCAGTTGTAATGGATGACATTAGCTTGGTAAGGTCGTTTAGGAGCGGGACCTTGCCATAGCTCATAGTCGAGATAAGAGGGGGGTATTGCGGGTTGGCTCTTGCCGATCGAGTCTCGCAATCGATTGTAAAATGTCCTTGCCAGGTACACTTTCCCAATAGTACCCGACTTTACTTTTGCAATTGCTTGCTGAATCTCTGGGGCGCTGCGACGCTGGTTGCCTACCTGGACACAGCGCTGATATCGCTCAGCGGCTTGGATCATCCATTCGCCTTCTGCCGGATTATGGCTGGTCGGTTTCTCTACATAGACATGTTTGCCTGCCTTGCAACCCAAAATGGTTGCCGGCCCATGCCAATGGTTTGGGGCGGCACAAACCAACAGATCGATTTGTTTATCATCGAGGATTTTTCGAAAATCGGTGATGGGTTCCGCGGAACCACCGAGGTCTGCTAACACTTTGGAGCCGGCCTTGGCACGATTGGAATCCGTATCGCAGGCATACTTGATCGTGACACCAGGCATCGATACCAAGTCTCGGGCGAGGTCGAGTCCACGCGATAATCCCATGATGCCTACCACGACAGGCGGGACATTTTTTTCTTGTTCCTTTTCCTCCCGATAAGCCAATGCCGGTGATGCACATGTTGTACCGGTTAATGCGAAATGGGCAATTGCCGTATTGGCCACGGCGGATTGAATAAAAAGGCGACGGTCTATCATGATCATGATCCTTCCGCATGGAGTAGTGGCAAAAAGTGTGATAGATGAGAGAAGCGGGGATTGGTAGGATAAATCCGCTCCGTTCTCATCAGCGTCGTAATTCCCTGGGAGGGAAATCTTGGGCTCACCTCATTTTAACCGTTTTGGACCATGTCGCAGAGTCACGTCGGCACCAAATGGTCATATTTTGACAAATGCGCAGGTGTGGTCTGCGGATGGCCAGTGGATTTACTTTGATATTCGCAGCGATCGACATGGATCTATTTTTGATGGTCGCGATATCCGTCGAGTTCATTGGAAATCAGGCTCGGTCGAAACCATCTATCAAGCTCCAGGAGATTCCCGCTGTGGCGTAGTGCTTACACATCCGCTTGAGGATAAAGTGATTTTCATTCATGGACCCGAATATCCCAACAAAGCGTGGAGTTATGGAATGACGCGGCGTTGCGGCATGTTATTGGACGTGCGCACAAAGACAACAGAGTTGCTCGACGCGCGGGATCAAGTGGAGCCATTCACGGTCGGCGCACTTCGCGGCGGGACGCATGTGCATCAGTTTTCTCCGCAAGGCGATTGGATCAGTTTCACCTATGAAGATGAATACCTTGATTCCCTAGCACGGCAAAATAAAACCGCGGAGAAAAATCAGCGAAATATCGGTATCGCTGTACCAGGCCATTGCGTATCGGTAAAACCTCGACACCCACGCAATCAATCAGCTAGGCATTATTCGTTGATCTGTACTAAAACCAGCGACGAGCCTGAACCAGGCAGCGATCAGATACAACGAGCATACGAGGAATCATGGCTCGGAAATGAAGGCTACCGCAAGCCGGACGGATCTCAGCAAAAAAGAGCCATGATATTTTTGGGCGACGTGATTCTAGAGGATAGAAGAAAATCGACGGAGTTGTTTGTGATCGATCTACCAGAAGATATCGTGACTCGAGATCGAGCCGCGCGAGAAAATGTTTCCTCCAGCGGTAGGCGGCTCAATCCATGTCCGGAAGTTGTACAACGTCGTCTAACTTTTCTCACAGAGGGGGCTTACCCAGGTCTACAGGGTACCCGCTTTTGGCCGAGATCAACGCCCTCTGGCGAATTTGTTTTCGTGCTTAAAAAAGATCAGCAAGGAATTGTGCAGTTTTGGCGAGTCCGGACCAGTGATGGGCAGGCAGAAAAGTGGACAAAGAATCGCGGTGATATCAGTTCTTCGTTCACGGTGAGCCCCGATGGGCTCTGGTTAGCTCATACCATGGACCGTAGCGTGTGTGTGACAAGTTGTCTCGATGGACGTACGATCTCATTGACGCAAGCCTTCGCCGATCAAGAAATGCCGCTGCCCGAAGCAGTGGTGTGGAATCCTGCTGGAACAGCGATTACCTTTATTTGTCCTCAGGCAAGCGCTGAAAGTACGTACAATCAAATTTTCGTGTTGGAAGTAGATCGAGCGTCACTAGATCTCGTATGATTCCCAATGAAAAAGACGAATCGATTGATCCTGGCATGGTCCATCATCAATCGGTTCGATATAGGATAGGTAGCAATGTTAAAAATGAAATTGATTCTATGCGGTGTTTGTGCAGTTCTGTTGGGCGCCGCCGTATCTGGGGCTCAGGGAGATGAACCGAAACCGAATATCATCATTGTCTTGTGCGATGATTTAGGGATAGGCGATGTTTCCAGCTTTAACACACAGGGGAAAATCCGAACGCCGAATTTCGATGCCTTGGCCAGTGGAGGAATGAAATTCACCGACGCCCACACTAGTTCTTCTGTATGTACCCCCACACGATATGCATTGCTAACTGGTCGATACAATTGGCGGTCGCGATTGCAGAAAGGCGTACAAGGTGGCATGAGTCCCCCCTTGATCGCGGCAGATCGTATCACAATCGCCGGCATGCTCCGCGAAAAAGGCTATTGGACCGCTTGTGCGGGAAAATGGCATTTGGGATTAGAGTGGCAAGTGAAACCAGGTGCGAAAACGTTTAAGGATGTGATAGAAAAAGGGGAAGAGGGGTGGGGCGTTGATTTCAATAAGCCCTTTCTGAATGGTCCGACGGCACGCGGCTTTGACCAATTTTTCGGTATCGCCGCTTCTCTGGATATGGTTCCCTATACGTTCCTGCGCAACGATCGCGTAATGGAAATACCGAATACCGATAAAGATTTTCCCATGATGTTAGGGAAAGCCAACGGAAAAACTCGTCGCGGACCTGGAAGCTCGGACTTCGAGGCGAGCGATGTACTTGATGCACTCACACAACAATCGATCCAATGGATTGCAGAACGCGCGGAAGATTCGAGAAGCGGCAAGCCATTTTTTCTGTATATTCCCCTCGCTTCACCCCATACGCCGATCTTGCCAACAGAAGCATATCAGAAAAAAAGCGGGATCAACCACTATGCAGATTTCGTGATGGAGACCGATGCCGCAGTCGGAAGAATCATGGAAAAACTAAAATCAGAGGGCTTATGGGAAAATACCCTGCTTTTCATCACCAGCGATAATGGTTGTTCAGATCAAGCGGACTTTAAAGTTTTACAGGCGGCCGGCCACGATGCTTCGGCAGGATATCGTGGTTTCAAATCGAAATTGTATGAGGGGGGACATCGAGTCCCCTTGATCGCGCATTGGCCAACCACCATACCCGCAGGTTCAATATGCTCGGCCCTGGTGGGGTTGCAAGATATTTACGCTTCTTGTGCGGAAATGGTGGGTTATGAATTAAAGCCCACTCAAGCCGAGGATAGTATCAGCTTTTTCAATTTGCTGAAGTCACCTGAGGAAAAGGGACGTCGACAATCGTTGGTACATCACTCGTTGCATGGACGATTTTCCTTTCGTTCTGGTGATTGGAAAATTCTTTATTGGCCGGACGGCGGAGGGTTTGGAGATGCGGCGACGGCTAATGATTGGAAAAATCCGTTGCCCAAAGATCGCCTGCAATTATTTGATTTGCGCAGTGATCCTGCAGAAATGCAGAATGTAATCCGGGATGAGTTAGGAATAGCGCGACAACTGACCTCCGAATTCAAAAGATTGATTGAGGATGGTGCATCGCGTGAGGGGGCAGTCGGAAAGAATGATGTGAATGTTCATTGGTTAGAACCGCTCTGGTAATCGGCAGGGGCTTACGCAGCATAAGTCAGACGATGCGTAGAAAGACAACGCTTGGCTTAGAAACGCCTGACTTAATCTAGGAAGTGATTCTTCGCTTCACGGCAGAATGCTTAAGCGGACATGCCTTTGAAAATACTTCTAGAGTGAAAGATGGATGCGAAGACGATCGAAACCACGCAAACGATGCCAACCGCTTGGAGATGATTGAATTGACTTTGCGGCCAAAGTTTGTTGGCAAAAGATAAGCTGGTATAGGTGAATATCGAAGCGATGAAGGCATGCAATAATCCGATGGCGATTGCCCGCCACCACCATTTGCCCGCTGACGCTGATGGTAAGGCTGTTGACTGAAGTTTTCGATATCCTGAACCAATCATGTAACCAAAGAACGTGGTAAAAAATGGCAGCATCAGCGACATCGGAAAAAGAAAGGAGAAGATACCTGCCCAGCCCAACCACACAATATCTTGGCGTCCTCTAAAAACGAACCAAGCGATGCTACCATTGATCGCCACAACAATGATACATTCCTGCAGGATCGCCCTGGTCCAACCGAAGTTGAGGTAGAAAGGAGCGTCCGTGGGTGAACGAGTCTCAGACATGAATCGCAGAACCGCCATCGACGGTCAAGGTTTCTCCCTGCACCAAGTCGCTCAATGGACTGGCTAAGAAAAGAACAGCATTGGCGACATCCTCAGCTTCCAACCCCCTATGCCCCATCATGGCTTTGTGCTCCCGGCCCGCAAACATCGCTTCCGCATTTGGTAATCTGTCAGTTGAATCTGTCCGTACCAAACCAGCTTTGACGATGTTCACATTCACGCCCAGGTGACCTACCTCCAGAGTGAGATGTCGAGCAATACTCTCCAACGCTGCTTTCGAGCCACCAATCAGTCCGTACATTGGTAATGCAATATCCGCCCCATGACTTGAGATTGCAACGATCTTCGTTCGATAAGGACGATTTGTCATCAAGTGCAAACCGGCGCGAGCCAGGAATACCATGGACAAAACATTCGTGGCCATAGCATGCTCGAAGTGCTTTCTCTCAGAATTCATCAGATTACGAAATCCCCCTGTCGCCGCGTTGCATACAACGATATCGAGTTTTCCGATTTCCTGCGTCACAAAGCTCATCATCGCATTTGCATCCTGCTCCTCGCTGACGTCAGCTTTTACAACCCAAACCTTTCGTCCAAGTTTACGGATCTCTTGAGCCGTCGTGATTGCCGCCGATTTCGAAGAAACATAATTGATGATAATATCGCTCCCCGCTTGAGCTAACTTCAGTGCGGTTGCACGACCGATTCCGCGCGAGCTTCCGGTAACCAGTGCTACGCGATTTTGCAAATCAATCATTTAAAAAGCCCCTAAGCTTGTGAATTTTTTTGCCTGACGATGGTTGCCTTGTAGCCGCTCAATTCGAACACGAGTCTTCCCGATGAATCGTAAACAGTGCCACTGAAGAAACCTTCGTTATCTGTGATGTTGTCTAATGTAAATGAGCCCGAATAATATTCGTCTGCTACCGTCTGTCTGTGAATGATGATGGATTCAATGCCAGCAGGAATCGCCACTCCTGAATAGTCGCGAACCCAGGCTAACACGCCGCAGGCATACAGCGCGCTATCGATGACTCCCATGGGAAGGATCCATTCACCGATTCGATCGCCACCTAAAGCTTTATCTGGTTGAGCAATAAATTCTGCCAGGGTCCCATTCTCAAAAAATTGAATTCTCTTCAAACAACGGAACGGTGATCCGTGATAGATGATTGCACCGGCGTCCGGATAGATGACAGGATGCCAAGGAGCGTGCGGCAAGCAGGGAGGATGGTTCTTCTGATTAGACTTGGGAACATTCGTTAAGGTAGCTGTCGCAACAACGCGCTCACGATCAAGGACTCTGCCCTGAGAATCTGTGAACGAATAAAACAGGCTCGCGTTGATCCCTGTATCCCGAGGCTGAAAGCGAACAAACAGCGGCGCCGGCTGGTTGCTGAAAAATTTTAAGCCGTTCAGCACAGAAAGCTTACAGATTCGAATAGCTGAATGGGACTCAATCAATCCAAGCTGCTTGGCTGATTGAACCATGATTTCTGATATAGCAACCAGGGGCATCAGGGGAACATCACGAAATCGATGCTGTGTCAAAAAAGGATCCTGGGTGGGATCGACGGTCAATTCGCACAGTCGATCTGCACCCTCTCCAATAACGCTTGGCTGCAAAGCCAGCGTCGATGCAACATTTGGCTCCTCAGTGTTTGGAAGCTCAATCGGCTTCTCAAGGCCAGTCTCTCTCGCTAGATACAAATTGATCTCGCGCGGTTCCGCCAAATGATCTAAAGCTATCGCAAGGCTCTCTTCGATTTTGTTACCATAAAACTCAATGGCCACGCCTTCGATTCCCATTTGCGCAGCAAACCACTTGAGCCAAGCCTTGGAGATTTGCAGGTTATGAGATGCGATCAAAGCGACTCTTCGTATCGAATCCGCTTGGCAGCACTGCATTAATTGGGAGAGCAACTTAGCGCAGCGAAGATCTTGATCGCCTCGCGGTTCGACTTTGGCATCCACTATAAGCACACCTTCAATACAATCGCCGTGCTTGGTATGGATTCGGTCTATGTGTTTGAGTAGTTCGGTGAATTGGGCGGCTTCAGCCTTCCGTCGATCTTTTGAATCCGGTGTGGAAAGGATTTTATCCTCTAGTAAAGACCAACTGCTGAGATCCACTATTTCAGAATTGAGCCAAGACTGCGAGACAATACCATGTAAAGCATTCTCACGAGGATTTGAAAATAGGTTTGCGATTATCCACAGACCATTTCCCTGGCGCTGTAGATGGTTCGTTGCCGCGTTCCAAGTTTTGCTATCGGATTGCTGCACATATCGCTGTTTACCGGAAACATGCACCTCCGAATCTTTACCGGGGTACGACGCTTCCTCAAAAATACTGATCGCTTCATCCAAGGCGTTGCGCTGGTTGGATAACCAGACAAGTCGACAGATTTCGCAATTGTCGCTAAGAGTTGGATTTTCCACTAATATCGACTTTAGCCAACTCCCCTCAGGAGAGCCGATGATTCCACCATAAATATCCTCAGATTCTACCGAGGGGGCACGCGATGCCACGATGATACGTCGATCCTCGAACAACTCATTTTCAAGCCAACAGCGAAGTGTCTCTTTCGCGTTGACTATCTGATCCAATCGATCCCGATGCTGTATCCAGCCACCACCTAAGTCCGCTCCTTCATCTAAACCCATCAGCCAAAAAAGATTTTTGACCGGAAGAGAGCCGAGACATGTTTTAAGGTTTAACTTCTCTTTCTCGGTTTGAGGACTCGCCCATAGGACGTACGCTAATCCTTTCGCAGCGAGCAAGTTGCAAAGCTGCTGCGTGGTTGGATTGCTCCCAACAACGCATATCAAGCCTGTCAAATCGTTTGGCTTGGGACCGATCGGCTGATGGCTCCATTTCTCACGCACTAATTGGAATAAAGTACCGGGATTTGCGGTCGTCGAATCCGTCGCATCTTGCGTAACGATCTCTCGATCGATGGTGGTTGGTAAATCGTAGGCGTCGACTGGAATACTGGGGTCCGGGAAATAGAGTTTGTGATAGCCCCAATCGGTTATGATCACTTCGCTTGCTGGACGCAGTGCTGGCGTTTTCGATGGGCATATTTCTGCAAGAAAGTGATCGATGCCTTCCTGGACCGGCATAAACTTTATAGTTTTCAGCATCGGAGAGTGCTTGGTTTCGGGACGAGCCGCCATCCCTACTTCATCCCAGGAATGCCAATCCATCGCTACGGCATGCGTCTGCGGACGCAGTGTCGCATAGCGAGCGGTGATTTTTGTCAACCATTCATTGGCCGAGCCGTAATCCGTCTGACCGATCGCTCCATAGCGACCACTGATAGAAGTAAATGTGACAAATGTTTTTATAGGGTCTTCGGCGGTTGCCACCATTAAATGAATAGCCCCGAGCGCTTTCGCTTCGAATGTGCGATTGACCAGCGGAAGTTTTTTACCCGAAAACCGCGCCGCTTTTTCGAATCCGGCCCCATGCACGACTCCCACGATCGGTTCGCCCTGTTTGCGAATTGCTTCGATCAAGGATGTAACGTTTGCGTGGCTGGCAACGTTGCAAGCGTGATACTGAACTTTCATGCCAGCGGCGCGCATATTGGATAAGTTACGTTCGATCTCCATTGCTTTTTCAATCGAATTCCATTCCTCTGCAGCAGGTCGCTTTTCTGCTGCAGCACGTCGCGCAATTTCGCTTCGCAGGTTCCGAAGCTGAACCTCGTCATAACTGAGCCACTCCTTCGGAATAGCAGGCAACGGACTGGATCCAATCAAATGAATGGTACCGTTAACGCGCGTCGCGAGAGCTTTTGCGATTTCGGCAGTTACTCCTCGCGCACCGCCGGTTATGATCCAACATCCTTCCCCCGCAAGGTTTGACGAGGCGCGGGAAGGACGTGGAAGCGGTTCCTGAACGCTTCTCAAAACATATCGAGTACCATCTCTGTAGCTGACTTCTGCCTCGCGGACTTCCTGTGCCCACTCCCTGAGCAAGCAAGTTGCGAGTTCGTTGTCTGTCGTCTTCGTATCAACGTCGATGACAAAGGTTCGTAGATCCGGGCCTACCATGATAGAGCGTTCGAGAAACATCGCTTTTGCCAAGCCGCTCCACGAGCCACCGATGTGCAGTGACGTATCACCTGTCAGTCCAAGATGACCTCCCATTCGCGTGATGACGGCAAAAACCCGTTCTTTTGGATTGAGCGCATCGCCGAGTTTCGAAAACCACTCCTGCGCTAAGCGATAGACGGCAAGCACATCGCGATCGTAATCGAATG
>JBIKMB010000410.1:0-3045 GCA_044359485.1 Pirellulaceae bacterium
GGTGGATCGTGCGGTGGAATCATGGCATTGGAAAAGATTTATCTCAACGATCGACAAGTGGGGCGCGCATCCTACACAGATAGCTACGATTCAACGAAGGGCGATTACAGCGCTCAGACACCTGGCACCAATGGTGATATTTGTACCAACGGCCACCTAACGCTCAACGGAAGGTCTTATGTGAAAGGCGACGCACGCTGGTGGGAGCAAGCCAAGTCCCCCAAAGCCACACAGGCGCAAGTTTCGGGAGAATTGAGCAGTTTCAAGGATCAAATCAAGTTTCCAGCTATCAATGTTGGAAATGCTGCCAGCGTTAATAACAACAAAAATATTCCTAAAAGCCAAAAGGGGGCTAATCCCTTTAATAATGGTGCCTTCACGCTCACGACTTCGGGTGACTCTGTTTCTCTTCCGCCCGGCACCTATTATTTTTCATCGATGACGGTTAGCGGCGGGTCACAAGTCATCGTTACCGGTCCCACGCTGATTTATGTTCAAGGAAACATCGATTTGAAATTTGGTGGAATCGACAATACGACGCGCAAGCCGATTCAGTTGCAAATCTATCCTATGGGCTCGAACACCTATTTCTACCTGCCATTTTTCGGTCAATTGCATGCGAGTATTTATTCGACAACAGCTCATATTTACTTGGATGAAAAGTCCCAACCGGTCAACTTCCAGTTTTTTGGAAAAATGGTCGGACAAAAAATACGAGTATGGGATACGGCATTGCACGTTGACGAATCGATCTCATTCGGAGCACTTGAATCTGGCGGTGAGCAAATCGGCCGTTCCGGTAGTTCCCTTGTACAATGAATGCTTGTGATACCACCAATCGCGATATCGTGTCAGGACGAGTAACATGCTGAGCCTGTCACAGTGGCTACCTATCTTTTCGCTCGCATCCGCTGGCTTGCTGCTCGCCCTACCATGCGCCACAAACTTCGGTCGGCCTTCTGGAGACCTAAACCGATCGGGGCCCATGTTACGCGTCACTGATACAAATATCGATTTGGGTGTACTGAGTCGCGGTGGGATCAAAGATATTGAATTTCGTATTTTCAATGAAGGAAACCGAAGACTGGTGATCAATCCCGTTCAAGTCGATTGCCGATGTTCTGATCCTCAGAAACTCACAACCATGATCCCTCCGCATACCGAGGATAAACTGATTGTGAGCATCGATACTCGCACTGCCGTTGGCTTGACCGAAACCTCTGCTCACTTTACGACAAACGATCCCAGTCATCCGCGTCTAACACTGACTGTCCGTGCACTGCTTCCCGCTTCCATAAGCAAACCTCCATCTGGACTTGAGCACTAATTCTTCGATATTTTCAACCGTATACACTCACCTTCCCTCGAATCCCAGTCGGAAGATAAATGACTGGATCTCCACCTGCAAACATCGGCAGACCCATATTTCGCAAACAGCCATCATTGGGCTACTGAGTCAGGACCAACCAGCATCGGCCTTTCTTTTTTTCCGTCATGACAGAGAGTTGCGATACAGATAGAAGTAGGCTTATTTCGCTTCTCATGCTTTCGATACGTCATGAAAAACCAATGGTATATCAAACTACCTACGGGTCGTGAACTTGGTCCATTATCCGAGTTGCAGTGCAAAAACTCTTTGAAAAAATTGCCGACTCTCGAAGGTTGTTGGGTCAGGCAGGGGAGTAGCACTTGGAAAAACGCGCTAGAAGTCAGAGAAATATTTGACCATTTGGACAACCATGGCTTCTATATTCGCCGCGACAAAAAAATCTTCGGTCCGTACACGAATGCTAAATTGAAGGAACTCATTGATCAGGGACTTAAGGATATCGAGATAAGGGTTGGGAAAAACAGCCAGTGGCTCACGCTCGAATACTTTCTCAACTTCAGCAAGAGCGTATTCCAACATTCCCAAACTGAAGAAACAGAAGCCGTTGCAAATCACGCCCTGACATCCAGTATATCCTACAACCCTCAGAACCAGGGAATTTCCATTCTCGGGTCTATTTCCTGCCATCAGTGTAAAAGCACCTTCCTGCTGGTCCATCAGAGAGATCTAACGGTATGTCCTTATTGCGCTGCATCTCTCTCGGATTGTCCCGTTTTACCAAATTCGAGTGCTACTCCCCAATACCTCAGTCCCATCGAAGTGGATGAAAACGAGGTTCTATATACCTTTTATCAATGGCTTTCCGAGGGGGAGTTTACGCCGGAAGATATCATCCCCAAACATCGCATCCAAAATTTATCGCCCGTATTGATACCCGTATGGAGATTCGATGCTTCGTATCGAGGTAACTGGAATGCATCTTCCGGTTATAGAAAGGAAGTGAGCAACCTCGAACATGTGGGGACTGGCGAACATCGACGTCTGGCCACCGTAACCCGTACCGAAGTCGATTGGCGTCCTGCCAGTGGAACATTTTCTGGCAGTTGTGAAGTTGATTGCTGCTCAGTAACTGATTTCCCTGGCCTCGATGAAATAGCGACATTCATTTCGGGGTGCGCGACGGCCACTACAAAAATCACCAGAATCAACGAATCTTTTATCAAAGAACGTCGCGTTATTGCTTTGCCGTTCAATGACGACCATAAAACGGTTCTCTCGGATCGCGGGATGCCGTCTATCCGATCTTCGATAGGCGTCGATGTTCGTGCTACTATTCCGGGCGACACCCACAAGGATGCAAATTGGAACCTATCCTCGATCCGCGTCGATAAACAAAGCATTTACATACCTATATGGATCTTGCGGTATCAATACGGAAATAAAGCCTATCGCGTCCTAATCGATGGCTATGATTCGGGCCGTTTGCGCGGAAATAAACCCACCGACAAAAACCTGACATCCGTTGAAGATATCGCTATGAAACCTGCGAGGTACGGTTGTTTGACCCTCGTGATCAGTTTCATTTTGCTCTTAGCTCGACTTTTTCCGTTTTAAGCGGCTTGTGTCAGCCCATAGTCTATCAGCCTTTGCACAGGACGGGATAGTTTTCGAACACCCTCGCCTCCCGGGGCCTGTGCGAAAACCCATTCCAGCCA
>JBIKMB010000199.1:0-10720 GCA_044359485.1 Pirellulaceae bacterium
TCGATCCAACGCGCCATCGCATCCAACAGTACGGCTCCAGCGTTGAGCGTGTACCGGGGGTGCCTAGCCTGTCGGCAACGGGTTAAACGATTTCGCCAGGCCCGCGCCGCGGTGCGCTCGAACGCGTTGGCCTCTCTTACCTTTGTCGCAATGGGACATTCGATCCGACCTTAGTTCACTACCCATCGGTCACATACCACCTTTGAGGATAAATCTTCCGCGATGGCATCCATAAGGTCCGCAAAAGCTTATTTTTTAGGACTTGAAGAAAGCTGGATTCACCGATCCGACTCGGCGTTCCATCCAGATTTGTGTACAAACGTTCATTATATGCACTTTCGAAAAACGGTCTGTTTCTATCCTTCCTAAAATTACCCAAAACTACCCTAATCTGTTCGCAATGATTGGCTTGCATTGATTCGGACTCGTTCCCATTTGGGCCACTATTTTTCCCGCCCCTGTCTCCTCAAGTCGACCGACTTAGGTCCAGCGACTTCGCTCAGCCAACCCAGCGGTCCGGTTATTCGGATTACGGCTCGCGTCAGAACGGCTAACTGCCCGTAGTTTGCCCGATTTTCTTGAAATCCACCATGGAGCCGCTTTTTTCGTGCTAGGTTTTTTTGGCAAATTCCTACCTCAAACCCACCTAGCGCCATGATCACATTAGAAGAAAACCTCTACTTTGGCAAAGACCTCGAAGCGATGCAGTTCGCACGTCGCTATCACCGCTGGATCATCGAAGAAGTGAGGCCTTACTTTGGGAAACATGTGGCCGAAGTCGGTGCTGGTTGCGGGAATCTGACGGAGTTTCTGCTCGAAGAATCGCTGGAATCGATCACAGCCTTTGAGCCTTCCTCAAACATGTTTCGTCTTCTGGAACAACGGCATAGTCAAGAACAGCGTGTTAAGCCGATTAATGATTTCTTCAGTCGCAATGCGGGTGGCATCGAGCGATCGTATGATTCGGTGGTTTACATCAACGTGATGGAACACATTGAAGATGATCTCGGTGAGATTCGCCGGGCCTATGAAGCGCTCAAGCCCAATGGACATTTGGTGATTTACGTGCCAGCCTTGGCGTGGTTATACAGCGAGTTTGATCGCACGATCGGACACTTTCGAAGGTATCACAAACGGCAATTGATCGAGGCTGTCAGCTCAGCCGGTTTTCAAGTCGCTCAGGCGAAATATTTTGATTCGTTGGGCATTATTCCCTGGTATGTTTCAGCCGTATTATTAAAGCGAAATATTAACTCAAATAGCGTTGCCTTGTACGATCGCTTGGCCATTCCGGTGCTGAGTCGAGTCGAGCGATATCTGCCTCCGTGGATCGGCAAGAATCTGCTTGTGGTAGGTCGCAAGGAAGCATAGCCCGGAAAATCCTGGTAGACCTTCTCGCGGCCCGGTGCGTGGCTATCTGCTATAATCGAAAGCGGTGTGCTTCGAAGATTTTTGCAGGTAGCTTCATGGAAACTCGCGGTCTTTTCATCTCGGACCTTCACTTGCTCAGCCGTCGCTCGGTGGGGCAATTGCACTGGGAGCAACTTCTTCCCGAATTGCAAAAGTCTGATTTGCTAATTCTCGGGGGCGATATTTTTGATTTTCGCTGGAGCACCCATGGCGATCTTCTGCTGAGTGTTCAAGCAGCCAAAGAATGGCTGCAAACGGCTACCGAAGTGAATCGACATCTTCGAATCGTTTACTTGCTGGGTAATCATGATTGCTTACCAGCCATGAAGACAATCTTGCAACTTTTGGCAGCCGAACTCCCGAATTTTTGTTGGACGGAACAATACCTTTCCTTGGATGATTGTGTCTTCCTGCACGGGGATGTGCTCGATGCGGGGCTCGATCCCACTGCGTTATCCAGCTATCGCTCTAATTTTGCGGATAAGCATCGCGAAAGAGGCGACTTGGCTCATCGCATGTACGACCTGGTTGTCGCAACTCGCATGCATGGAATCCCGCCGAAAATATTTCATCGACCAGCCCGGGTAACGAAGCGACTAAGCGAGTATCTTTCCGCGTTAGAATTATCGGCAGAGCAGGGGATACATAACGTTTATTTCGGGCATACGCATCAACCTTTGCTGGGACTTTCAAACAACGAGCAATGTTTTTTTAATCCAGGTTCTGGTATCCGCCATTTACCATTTAATCCATGTCGCTTTACCGCCAACATCGATTTGGACCAAGTCGTTGAGCAATTGACCATTGAACCGACCAAGCCACTGAGGTTCCATTCATGATTGTGGCTGCGATGGGTTGGTACGAAGTACTATTGGTTTTTGAATTGTTGTTGATCACCGGTATTTTTGCCCTCCAAATTTACACGGCGATCCATATCGCGATCAACAAACGGGATTCTCGCTCCGCCGTCGCGTGGTTGGTTACTTCTTGGCTGTTTCCCTTCGTCGGGTCGGTTCTTTATTTCTGGTTGGGTGTCAATCGCTTGGAACGCAAAGCTCGCAAACTGCGAGCCCATTCGCATCATCCACGCTACAATCTCCCCATTGCCACCAGCGAGATTTTGCCAGAGAACTTGTCGGAGCAATACAACGATTTGGTGGGTATCGCCAGGGCCATCGGTTCGATTTGTGGTTTTCCTTTAGTAGGTGGCAATCAATTTGAACCGCTCGATCGTAAGCGCGCTTATCCCGAAATGCTCAAAGCGATTCGCGAGGCTAAGTGTTCGGTAACCTTGCTAACCTATCTCTTCGATGATGATCCAACGGGGCAGCTATTCGCAGAGGAGTTGTCGGAGGCCGTTAAACGAGGCGTCGAGGTCCGTGTACTCGTCGACGATGTGGGTTCGAAGTATTCTCATCCGACCATTTTTGAGCGGCTGAAGCGTTTGAAAGTACCGCATGCACCCTTTCTGCCTAAGTCTCTACCGATTCCATTTGCCTATTCTCAATTGCGCAACCATCGCAAAATCATGGTAATCGATGGAAGCATCGGTTTTACTGGCGGCATGAATATTCGCCACAATCAAGCCTTCAACACCGATGATCCACACCCAGTTGATGATTTGCATTTCCGAGTTACAGGACCGATTGTCACTCAGTTGCAAACGACCTTTGCTGAGGACTGGTGGTTTACAACAGAAGAGTTTTTGGAAGGTGAGACTTGGTATCCAGCCGTCATGCCGCACGCAGGTTCCTCAACCGCTCGTGGTATCCCCGATGGCCCAGACGAAGACTTGGACAATTTGCGGCTGACGATTTTGTCGGCGATCACTTCCGCCAAACGCAGCCTTAAGATTGTTACGCCTTACTTCTTGCCCGACCACGATATTACAACCGCTCTAAAGCTAGCTGCTTTGCGTGGCGTGGTGGTTGATATTGTATTACCCGAGCGGAGCAATTTGGTTTTAGTGCAATGGGCGACCACACCATTTTGGTCACCCTTATTGAATCGTGGTTGCCGGATCTGGTTAACTCCACCACCCTTTGATCATACGAAATTGCTGTTAGTTGATGGGCACTGGTGCATGATCGGATCTGCCAATTGGGATCCGCGCAGTCTGCGTTTGAATTTTGAGTTCAACATCGAATGTTACGATGCGGTTCTCACCTATCGACTTGAAAAGATCATCGAAGACAAGATTCGGTTGGCTCGACGCGCAACGACTGAAGAACTCAATGCCCGCCCTTTCGCCATTCGCCTCCGCGATGGTTTTGCCCGACTATTTTCTCCGTTTCTTTAAGCGCGACATGGCTTGCGATGCAGTTCGCACCATCTACGACATGCTGTATAAGCCCACGCAGGTTCGCGCCGGACTGAAGCTAAAGAAAAAATCAGCGCTGCGTCGGCAATCGATTATTCACTGCAGCATTATTGCAGTCGAGCCACTCAGGCAAAGCGTTCGCGCGAGGCGGTGAATTCAATGCGTTGCTTCGATTCAGGGTGAATGAACGAAAGACGCCAAGCATGCAAACACATAGGCCTATCCGATATCGCCAGTGTTTGCTGGTTTCCCAAACGACCTGCGGGCAGATAAAGAGGATCGCCCACGATGGGAAATCCAAGAACCCAGGCATGAATGCGGATCTGGTTTGTTCGTCCTTGTAGAGGTCGCACTTCAACAATCGTTGTACCATCTGCACAGCGATCGACCACATCGAACAGCGTACTGCTTGGTAAGCCCTCTTGGTCCACTTGACGCGACCCCAGTGCGCCGGGTTCGCGCGAAATGGGCAAGTCGCAGCGAAAATGATCCTTCTCGGGGAAGCCTTGCAAACGTGCCAAGTAAACCTTTTCCACGCTTCCATCTTGAAACTGGGGTTGCAAAGCCGAAGCGGCTTGAAAAGTTCGTGCCAATACGACTAATCCCGTTGTGTTGGCATCTAATCTATGGGCGACTCGCAGTTTTTGAGGTCGATAAAGTGGCTCTAGCAGAGAGCTCAGCGTGTTGCGATTAAATCGTCCACTGGGATGAGTAGGAAGCGGGGCAGGCTTATCCACGACAATGTAGTACGGATCTTCGTAAATAAAACGAACATCCGTATTCACATCGGGCTCTGCAGCCTCTTGTACGTTATGGACAAAACGTTCCCCTTCTCGGACGATCCGATCTATCTGCGTTGCCTGACCAAACTCCGTTGTGAGGCTCTGGTTTTCGATCGCTACCCGCCAAGCCGCTTCGCCATAGGGCGGGTACCAGCGAGTCAGAAAATCGATCATCGGTAAGCCGGCGAACTTGCCTGGCACATGAATCCAGCGGCGATTCACGTAGGGCTGAGAACCGGGCAAGGGGGTCGCTCCCTTCAAAAATTCCGCTTCGCGTTGCTTGAGCAAGGTGAGTGTTCGTTCTTCGCGAGTTTGAAAGCAATGCGGACAAGATTTGCCATATTGATAACGTGCATCTTGCAGATCGTCCGCCGACAGAACGGCCTGGCAGGCGAAGCATTGCACATTACCGGTTGGTTGTAAGTTTGGATCCAACGCCACGCGTTGATCAAACACAAAACAACTTCCGTCGTAATGAGCCGAGCCGCATTCTTCAAAATATTTCAGGATCCCACCATCCAACTGATAGACATCTTGAAAGCCAACCTGCTCCAAGAAGGGAGCCGCTTTTTCACATCGAATGCCACCGGTACAAAAGGAAACAATCGTCTTATCGCGATTTGCCTCCGCAAATTCGCGAGCTTTATCAGGAAACTCTTTGAAATGGCTGATTCCAAAATCAACTGCATTCTGAAAGGTTCCCAGCTGAACTTCATATGCATTGCGTGTATCGAGCAACACAAGATTTTTCCCACTATGGAGCCATTCACTCAATTGCTTGGGAGTCACACGCTTGGAGGTGTACTTCGTGGGATCGATACCCTCTTGCCCAAAAGCAATGATCTCGCGTTTGATCTTGACCAACATTCGATGGAAGGGTTGATGATCCGAATGACTCAACTTTAGTTCAATATCCGCAAAACAACTTTCTGAACGTAGTTGCTGAAGAAACTCTTCCATCGCTGCGGGCGTGCCCGCCAGAAAAAGATTGATTCCTTCCGGACTCAAAAGGATTGTGCCACGAAGCTGTAAATCTCGACAGAGTTTCTTCAGAGCTTCGCGACGCTGCGGAAGTTGATCTAACGCGACAAACTTGTAGGCTGCGACATTGACATACGGAGTGTCGGATACAACCCCGTCTGCGTGCAACGTTTCCGACACTTGAAAATCTCCTGACGATCAGCCGCTTAAGCCCGACAAAACGCCGGTGCTGTCTCCCAACTTATCGATACGGCATTCAATCCTTTCGAGCATGGCTAGCCAGAGATTATTCAAAGGCGTTTCTTTGGGATAACGAATGTGTCGCCCGGTTGCGATGGTACCACACCCCGAACCGGCCAGCAGAATGGGAAGGTCATCATGATTATGTCGATTGCCGTCGGAATTGCCGCTGCCGTACGCGATCATCGAATGATCCAGCAGCGTCCCATCACCCTCGGTGATCGAATTCAGTCGCTCCAACAGATAGGCCAGTTGTTGAACATGGAACGTATTAATCTGACGAATCTTATCCTTCTTGGCTTGATCATTACCGTGATGCGACAAATCATGATGGCCTTCAGGCACGCCGATCAATCCGTAACCGCGGTTACTTCCTTCGTTCGCAAACACAAAGGTGCAGACTCGAGTGACGTCCGCTTGAAAAGCTAAAACCATCAAGTCCGACATCAGTTTCAGATGCTCTGTATAATCTTTGGGAACACCTGTTGGGGCAGGGTATTCTGGACGTTTAACAGGAGGCATTTTCTCCGCGCGTTCAATTCGCGACTCAATATCTCGAACACTCGAAAAGTATTCGTCCAATTTACGTACGTCGTTGCTGCCCAACTTACCGCTGAGCGATTTCGAATCTTCCCGCACAAAATCGAGAATGCTGCGGCGTTTGCGATCGCGTTGCACGCGTATCGCATCAGGTTCGTTCGAAAACATTCGTTCGAAAACAACTTTGGGATCAACTTCTTTCGGAAGCGGTTGCGTGGCCGAACGCCAAGCCATTGCCGAAGAATAAACACAGCTATATCCGGAATCACAATTACCCGCCATCGCCCCTTGCTCGCAGCCGATCTCAAGCGATGGTAAACGCGTGCGATCCGCTAATTGAGCCGCAGCAACTTGATCGACCGAGACACCAGCCCGAATGTTGGTACCATCGGTCTTTCGCGGTTGGCATCCCGTTAAAAAAGATGCCAGCGCGCGAGCATGATCTCCAGGTCCATCACCATTGGACCTTGCCTTATCGGCGGTTAAACCTGTGAGAATGTTGAACTTTGATTTTAGCGAATCCAACGGTTTCAGAATCGATGGGCACTCAAAGTTTGCACCTTCCGTTGCTGGCGTCCAGTCGTCCATGTCAATTCCGTTGGGCACATACAAGAACGCCATGCGGTTCGGGGTCATCTTGATGTCGGTAGGACTCGATTCATTCTCCGACCAACCTCGCAGTGGTCCCATCGCTTCCAGATAGGGGAGCGCCATTGCAACGCCGAGCCCACGCAACATGGTTCGTCGAGATAAAGCTGTTTTAGGGATCATGGTCCAACTCCGCTGTTTTCTAGCCAGTTTATTCTATTTCGTTATTCTATTTCGTTATTCTATTTCGTTATTCTATTTCTCGACGCATGCGAAACGGTTCGCTGTTAACAATCGACTTGACCAAGGAAGAGAAACGATAACCGCTTGCTTCCGTGGACTCAACTATTTTCTTCATTGTAGGGCGATCATAAAATTCTAAACCCCGTCCAATCGCGAAAATAAGCATCTTTTCCGCCATGCAGCGGGCAACTTCGCGCGACCGGTTCTTCAAAATCTGTTTCAATTCTGCCAGATTGCCAAACTTGCTACCATCCGGTAACACGCCGGATGCATCAATATCAAAGCTACCATCTTTCGTGCGAAATCGTCCTACCGCGTCATAATTTTCCAACGCAAAACCGATAGGATCCATCTTAGCGTGACAATTCGCACAACTGGGATCGGCGCGGTGAATCTCCAGACGCTGCCTCAGTGAGCCCGACGCTTGAGCCTGGGCATCCACGGGCAATTCCGGCACATCGGGAGGTGGTGGCGGAGGGGGAGCCCCCAGCACTTGCTCCAGCACCCAACGTCCGCGCTTGACGGGCGAAGTCCGCGTCGGGTTACTTGTTACCGTCAGCATACTGGCGTGCGTCAACAGACCACCTCGAGTCGAACCTTCCGGCAATTGGACCAAACGGAAGTCACGGCCGCGAATCGGTTCTCCTTTCTGCTCCACTTGGAGGCCTTCTTCACTACCACGGTCATCGCGAATTCCATAAAAGCGAGCCAAGCGTTCGTTCAAGAACGTGTAGTTGGCATCTACCACTTCCAAGATGCTACGATCCTCCTGCATGATCCGCAAAAAGAGCAGCCTCGTCTCCTCTTTCATCGCCCGCCTGAGTTCGTCATTAAATTCCGGGAACATATCGCGATCGGGTTGGATTTGGTCCAATCGCTGCAATTGCAGCCACTGAAACGCAAACTGATCAACCAAACTGGACGCCCGCTCATCCTTCAACATCCGCTCGACTTCCTCGTCCAGCTTCGCCTCAAGCTCTCCCTTCTCAGCCAGTTCCAAGAGTCGATCATCGGGCATCGTACTCCATAAAAAGTAAGAGAGTCGATTGGCCAAAGCAAACGAATCGATCGACCGCGACTGCTGACTTTGCGGCTGATCATCCAGCTCCACTCGAAACAAAAACTTGGGGGAACTAAGCGCCGCTTGCAATGCGAATTGCATCGACCCTTCCCAAGTCGCGCCAGCTTGCTCTTCAGCTAAGGCAAAACTGGCCAACGCCTCCACCTCTGCCCCAGTCGGGGGCCGGCGGTAAATTTTCTTCAGCCACCGAGTCATGATATGCCGATTTCGATCCAAACCCTGCAAATCGGCTGGATGTGCCAACCATTGCTTATGAGCCAGTGGGCGTGAGTCCATCGGACCTTTGAGCGAAAAGTATTCGACCAACAACTCGGCCGGTTTGACTTCTAAACCGGCAGTCTCTTGCGGCGTGGAACTGGGTTGCACCAAACCGACCATAAGTCGCTCACGTCCAGTAAGTTTGGGGAGCTTGACTTCGACCACTTCCGACTTTTCAGGCGTCCTCCCTTGGACGATGGCCCGATGCAAAATCTTGACAGGCTTTCGCAATTCGCCCACAACGATCGACAACGCCTCTTCGTTATCCGGTTCGCTGAGCTTATCACCTTGCAGCAAGATCACCATTTCTACTTTTTGCCCCTCAGGAGCTCGAGCAAAAACGCGAACCCGAAATTCATATTCCCCTTCATCTTCGAACTTGTAGCTGGTGAATATCGGCCCCGTTTGCAAACCACCGGTGCCGTCGCTCTTCAGAATGCGGAAAGAACCGTCCAGCGGAATCTCTTTCGCCGCCGGTTCGGTGAATCGAGCTTGTAAATGATTGCGTTGAATCGGTGGTGGCTTCTCGACGATCACACGCTGCGCAATACTCTCCGAGGCCTTCAGATATCGTTCCATCAACAAGGGAGAAATCGACAACACGTCTCCGATGTTGTCAAAACCATGACCGATATCGTCGCTTGGAAACTCCTCCGTCGGATCAAAATCCAATCCAAATAAATCGCGAACCGTATTGCGATATTCGACGCGATTCAGTCGACGCATCGTTACACGCCCCGGGTCCGGCTTGGCTGTCCGATCGATGAATTGAAAGTAGTTCGCTAAAGCCGTGTTGACCGCGGTTACTTCCTCCGAGCTAGGACGCTTGGCTGCATCTTCCGGTGGCATCGTTCCGGCAGCAAGCACCTCCGAAACTCGCTCCCACATCATCCGCTCTTTCAGCAGGGATTGGGAATCTTCAAACTTCGACAGGTCGATCCCAGACTCCGATTTGCCATCCAAATGGCACTGAACGCAGTGCGTTGTCAAAAATGGCTTCAGCACGCTCGCATATTCCGGCGGCGTTTGTTCCGGCGGCGCAGGGTTGTCTTGTGCCGGCAAATCCGGGGTAGCCAACAGCAACAATCCAAGCAGACCGATCGCCCCACCCAAAACGGCTCTCAACGGATGTGAAACAACCGACTCGCAACAACGCAACTTCGGCAGCTCGTCGGCACAGACCAACTTCGCTGGCATAAAGCAATCTCCACATAGAGGTCGGGGAATTGTCGAGGCAGGTGATTTTCTGGGGCGGAATCATCCGGTGGGAGGCGAGGCGGGATGGTGAGGCAATATTCCCCCAGTCCTCATTGTGCTAACTTCCCGCGGTTATGTCCAGGCAGCCAACCAGTGGCAGTCACGGAGTTGTCGTGAAGTGAACGGAAATCAGCCTATGCCATTTTCGGATTTTGGCTCGCGGCAACTCCAAACGAAGTCTCGATCCACGGCAAATGCGGAAAAACGTCCACAGAACTCTCTTCTAGGCCGATCTCTCCTCACCGGTCTACCCAAAAACACCCCCAAAGGGAGTATCTTATCCACTCACCGCTACGTATGTCATGCAGCGCCCGTAAATGGTATCCCACAGCCGCAATCGCGCCTTGAGCGCCTGCAGGGCAGCCTCCTCAGCTTGCAGCCACCGCTGGGGATCGTTGCCACACAGGCGAGCCACCAACTGCTCAGCCAACGGCCCATGACTATCCCCATCTAATTCGATGTGGCGCTGCAGATAATACTGAAATGTTTTCAAACGTTCGGGGAGCGTGAGGGCCATTTGCCGCACGATGCAACTGAAAACGTCTGGTAGCAAGCCCTCCCGCCCAAAGGTGAACGCGGCCGCAACACGCGCCAAGTCGCCTCGTTGAATCTCGGAAAAAGTATGTTGCAGAAACTCGCGCGGGCCGTCGGCAACCCCATCAATCGCAGTTGTGAGCTGTGTGCCGTTTTGAATCTCCTCTAGCAGAGTATCGATAGCCGCGGTCGAAGCTCCGAACTCCCGCATCGCCATTCGATACAGATCGAAATGGCTGAGCACTTCTCCGTTGGGGCCGATGTCTGTCTCTTCCCCCAGAACAATCTCGTTGATCATTCGAGCAGTGGCTCTATCGCTTGGCGGAACCCAAGGGAGCGTTGTGCAGCAAAGTTCGATCTGCAACTTTTTAAGGAGCGACATGAAGTCCCAGACCGCAAAAACATGATATTCCATAAAGGTCTGCAAAGCCGCTTCGTTTTCCAACACCTGGTAAAGTGGATGCTGCAAAAGAGATTCTCGCAGGG
>JBIKMB010000411.1:0-3033 GCA_044359485.1 Pirellulaceae bacterium
GACGTTTCTGCGTTGCAAGCGCAGAACAAGATCACGGGTCAGAGTCGCCAGATTTTATTCGAATGGCTCCCACCCCAAACCCAGGACTTACATGGATTCTTTAGCTGCTAGGACCGTATCGCATGTCGTTGGACAAACTCCGAGAAATCCTCAGCCATGCATCGCCCAGTTTTCGATGCTACTACGCTGGCGATCGCACCGAGCAACTGGGATTCACGGCACGTGTGCAACACATCCTCGGAAAACCTGCCACCGCTAAGGCCCTTGCCCAACTTGATTCACAACTGGGGGATGCGGGCATCGTGATTCGCGAACTTTACGCGATACACGATGGAATGACCTTGTACTGCGACACAAAGTCCGATGCCGCCGGATTTGAATTGTTCCCAATTGCGGACTGGCAGACGCAAACAGCAGATATGCGAGAATCCATGGAAGCAATGGGCATGGAGGTGGATGAAATGCCTGGATGGTTTTCATCTGGGGTTGTTGTGGGGCAGATTCCGCACTCTGCAAATTACTTCGTCATCGGCACTACCGACGACGAATCGGGCAAGATCTTCTACATGGATCACGACGATTTCATCGAGGAGCCAATTGCTGATAGCGTAGAATTGCTGATTGATGCCCTTCTCGCTAACCCCGCTCAATTCCTTTATGATCGCGGTTGTTACACTCGCTATTCGGACGGCAAAACGGATCGACAGTGGATTCCAAAACAGTACTTAAATGAGGCGAGCAGCTAACAAGGCGGTCAACCCGAGCGGCGGATCGGGTGGATTTTGAATTCAAAGGTTCTTGGCCGCCGCCGGTTAACCGTGGCGTTCTGCAATTGGCCCAGGGACCACGAGTTATTCAAATAACTAAGGGAGTCTTTATGGACAGACAAACGAAAACGGCACTTATCAAGGCTGTCTGCGCCGTCACGTCCGACTCAGCGACACTTGCAATCGCCAAATGGTGGGAGATGACGCCGAATGGTCGTGCGGCAGCGCATTTGGATCAATACTTAGAGGGAAAAGGTGATCTTCGCGTGGATCTTGCAAGGCTTCTTCAGGAAGACCAAGGCGTCCAGACGAAGGTACACACGGAAATCATATTTGCGCTTCGAGAGGGCAAGGCGCAGGGAACCGTTGCGGTTCCGCAAGGTGTTTATAGCAACAAGGACTGGCAATACGCGATTGGTTCAATGAACGTGAATTGGACATTTCCGTCATCTCTCGGCAGTGACAAGGCGCATGTAGGCTTCCGAAACGAATACCGGTGGCATCCGAATGAACCTCGGATCTCGCAATGCGTGCATCAAGCGGCTGACCGACTGCGTGTCGGGAAGGCACGGAACTATTGGCAAGAGGGAAGTGCTGAGGTTGTGATTTGGCTTCCACGTTTTGGAGCGTCACCTTCGCGATTCCACGTTGTTAGAGCAGGCGATACGCTCTCTAAAATCGCACAGCAATACTACGGAAATAGCAATCGTTGGCCGGATATACATGCGGCAAACAAGCAGCGTGTTCCTGACGCGAACCGACTGACCATCGGAACGATTCTGGAAGTTCCCTCCGCTCGATAGCCGAACAAAGCGGTGAACGTGAGCCGCCGATTACGGCGGGTTTCGGATCATAGTTTTTTGGCGGCGGCCCCGTTACCGCTGCCGTTCATCGTAACGTAGCAAGCTAAGAAAGTTTTTATGGATATGTCGCAGTTTCCGAGCCAAAGCGTCTCATACGGTAGTGCCTTTGTTATCCTCGCTGCCGTTTGGACCTTCTTTACGATGATCTTCTGGATGGTGGTAGGCTAGCGGGCGATGCGAGCCCACGAATCCTTAGCATCCGCCAACGAGAATCTAGCAGAGGAAATTCATCAATGGCGCTTAGACTCAGCACGGCGACTAGCCTCCAAAAAAACTTCAAGTTCATCTGGATCTGCTTCGAACCCCTCGGTGCTAACCGCCGAAGACGCTTCTATATTGAACATGCTCGTAGATGAAGAGAAGAACATGTAACTGAAAGAGACGTCCTGACGAGAATAGAGTCGTTTTGAAATTATAAGCTTCTAAGGGGAGACTGAGTAAAATCAAACGCGTAATGCCTACCCCTTATACTTGACCAGATTTTCCCAAAGCACAAGAAATTTTCCCAGACCGCGAATCGATCAGGTATCTCGGTTTTTCAATCACACCCCAATATCACCGGTGATAAAATCGACGAACAATGCGATCCACCGAAGTCGGGGTTAGCTGTTTCCTGATGTTGGAGCTTTGTTGTCAAAGCTAAAGAATCGAAACAAACTAAAGAGTTTAGCTTCGAATCGTCCCCCGCATCAGAGTTGTCTTACGATGAGCGTCCTGGCGATCCAGATTGGGCGCCCTATGCTCTCCTCATGCACTCAAGTTTCTACGATATGTCCAACCGCTTGATTGGCGGTTTCGGGATACCCCCAAGTCCATTGCCCCGTGGTCATCGCTTCGATGAGGCAACCGGTATTGAGACGTTCTCTGTTGAGGTTTTAGCCGATGTCGTTGAAGGACTACTGAAGAATCAACAAGTTTTAGAAGTTGTGTCCGAACAAGACCAAAAAGAGTTTAAACGTCTAATCAAGCAGCTGAATATCGGAAACGCGCCGAAACCTGCTATTACCGAAGATTTGCGAGCCAGCGAGTCTACTGAGTCGAACGCGGCTCCACTGGAAAAAAGTGTCTTGGCCCCCAGCGATATCAGACGAAAAATCGAGGAGATTCTTGATAAGTATCCAGGTGTTAATGCTGCGGCGATGCAGATAATTCAACGAAGGCTAGACGCGGAGGCGGCGAAAGCTGATCCACTGAAGATGTTACCATTTGGATTTTAAATTGTCCCAAATGGGTCTGTAGCGCAGATTTCCACGAAGTTATAAAACCTGGGAAGTAAGTATACATCGAGAGCATTTGCGACAGAAGTTGAACTCTACCGTTGCGAGCACAGCGAAGAAATCGTGCCGCGGATTTTTTTCACCACGGCAGAAGCGAGTTTTTATGGTAACACGGATATCTTTACT
>JBIKMB010000044.1:0-34618 GCA_044359485.1 Pirellulaceae bacterium
GGGACAATTTTGTTCATTTGGTGGATGCGTATGAAACGCTCTTCTGTTGTTATGTGGGGACCAAAGAGAGTTTGGAGAACAAGGCCCGCGAGCTCAACGGCAGGAAGATCCGCTGTCCGGCGGTAGATCTGGGCTTGCTGACGTAGCGAAAGTTTCGCAGCTGTTCAGCTTCATTACTGTTGGATTGGCTGCAGGGCGGATTGGCTGCAAAGCGGCATAAGGATTAGGCGATTTTTTCTCCGGTAGGCTGGAGCAAGCCACGGACTTAGAATCGCTGTGTTCGGTATTCCATCTCAAGCTGGCTCGCGGTTATTGGAAACTGCTGAGAGGGTAAGTAATTGATTGGCGTCTGCCGCTGTGGGTGCTGATTTCGCCGAACCACCGAGCTAAAAGGCTGCAGTTACCTTTTTTTGCGCCGCAACTGCTTCAAACCGGCATTCGAGGCCGCACCGAGTGCCTCGCACCGAGTGCCTGGCACCAAAGCTTCATGGCACCAGGGCCGCACTGAGTGCTTGGCACCAGAGTTTCGTGTGCGAACCGGCATCCGCAGCCGCACTGAGTGCCTGGCACCAGATGGGGCCGCGCAGCGGCGGGTGCCTGGCACCTAAGAGAGGTTGTTGAGTTCGAGCCAACGTTCTTCGGAAACGCTGATTTCGATTTCAATGGCTTGGATCTCTCGCGATAAGCGATCAAGCTCTTTCATGTCTGTGCAGGATTCCATTTGAGCTGTCAACTCGATGCGGGTGTTGTCTAATGTTTTGATCATTTTCTCGAGCGACTTCATTTCCTTCTGAATCTGTTTGGTGTCAGTAGGCCGCGTAACCGCTTTGGATGAGGTCGCTGCTGGGTGCTTGGAGGGATGCCGCGTGCGTTCACCTTCATCGATCTCGCGATTGATATGGTATAAATAACCATCGTAGCCACCTTCATAAGCGCGTGCGGTACCGTCGCGAACTTCTATGATATTCGTCGCGATGCGACCCATAAAATGTCGGTCGTGACTGGTGAAAATCACAGTCCCTTTATAATCGATAAGTGCTTCAGCCAAAGATTCGACCGTTTCAACATCTAGGTGGTTACCTGGTTCGTCGAGCACTAAAACGTTGTAGGTGCCCAACAGTAATCCGGCCATACATAAACGTGCACGCTCTCCTCCTGAGAGAACTTGAATCTTTTTGCGAACATGGTCTCCACGGAAAAGCATCGACCCTGCCACCGTCAGAATCTGTTGCATGGTCGTTCCCGGGATCGCTTTTCGTTCCAAATATTCCAGAACTGTGTCTGATGGATCTAAAGCGGTATAGACGTGCTGCGCATAAACGCCAACATCGCAATGATGTCCCCATTTGACCGAACCACCACGCGGCTCGAGCGAGCCTACAAGTGTCCTCAGGAGAGTTGTCTTTCCTTGGCCATTATCTCCAACAATAGCCGCTCGTTGTCCATGTTCTATCTCAAGTTGAATATCTTTTGCAACGGTTTTATCTGGGTAACCAATCGAAAGTTCGATCATTCGGATTGCAGGTCCTTTACGTGGTTGGACCACCGGTGCGCGGATTGCCGCTGTGGGTAACTCTGCTTCGATCTCAAGCATCTGCAGCCGCTCTAGTTGCTTTCCTTTCGAGCGAGCAAGCGTTGCCGTACTCGCCCGCGCTTTGTTCTTATCAATAAATTTTTGCAAATGCTTTTGTTTAGCTTGGATTGAAGCATTGACCTTTTCGGCGTGTTCTTTTTGTTCCGCTGCGAACTTCAAATACGCATCAATCTTACCTGGAAACATCGTCAATTTACCGCGAGTAAGATCCAGCGTGTGATCACAAGTTGCTTGCAAGAATGAACGGTCATGCGAAACGATCAACGCAGCTTTGTCAAAATTTCGGAGAAAATGTTCTAGCAAAATTTGAGTTCGAATATCCAGAAAGTTGGTTGGCTCATCCAGCACCAACATGTTGGGATCTTTTAATAGCAGTGAGGCAAGTTTCAATCTTGTTTGCCATCCTCCCGATAACTCAGAAACTGGACCATTGAGGTAAGCTCCTTTGATTTCAAATTCGCCGGCCACCTCGCCACATTTCCAATCGGGTTGTCCGCTGTCTCGCATCAGATACTCGATCGACGATTCGCCTGGCAGAAACGTATCGTGCTGTTGCAAGTAACCGATACGGAGTTGCGAGCTCTTTATGACCTCACCTTTTTCAAGTTCTTCCTCGCCCAGCAATACCCGAAGAAGTGTCGATTTGCCGGCGCCATTTCGACCGACAAAACCCACTTTCACGTTATCGGTCAGGGACGCGCTCGCATCATCAAGAAGTCGTTGATCCCCATAACTTTTTTCAGCACCACGTACTTGAATCAAAACAGCCATTTTTCGATCGACCTTTATTGCACTCAGGGTACTCGTTATCGATTTTTTATGGATTAATCGACCGACATCATGATAGCTTCAGAAATTGTTTTGCGTCCAGAAGCCTGATAGGCATCCCACGGACCATCCGCGCTTCCTTTGGGCCAAGACGAAGGCTCCGCATATTGCCCGTCATCTTGGTACTGCCTTTGAAGTTTTTCAATTTCCTGCTTGAGTTCCTCAAACTTGTCAGCGACTTCTGGGTTCTTGACTAGAGTATCGCCGAACAGCAGGTTTTGTTGTTCGGTAGGATCTTTCGTCAGGTCGAACATTTCGTAAGTATTTTTTTTCCAGTAGTGAATCAACTTGTGAGTTGCTGTACGAACCCCTAGGTGAGCCATCGTGTTGTGGTGGCCAGGATCGTGGTAGTAGCGATAATAAACGCTAGTTCGCCAATCCTGTGGTGACTCGCCTCTCAGAAGTGGTGCCAGAGAACGGCCTTGCATCGAAGCAGGAATAGGTAGGCCGGCCAAGTCGAGAAAAGTAGGAGCCAAATCAATATTCGCTACGAACTGCTCAGGTACTGCTCCCGCCTTCACACCGGGGCCACTGATAAGAAGCGGAACATTTAGCCCAGGTTCGTACATAAATCGCTTGTCATATAAACCGAGGTCGCCAAGATACCAGCCGTTGTCGGCCGTATAAATTACGATTGTGTTTTTAGCTAGATCACTTTCTTCCAAGTAGTCTAGTACCTTGCCGATTCCATCATCTACGCCTTGAACGCAAGCAAGGTAATCTCGCATATATTTCTGGTACTTCCACTTTACCAGTTCAACTCCGGTGAGTATTTTCCCATCAACTTCGACCTCGGCCGGTTTTTCTCCTAACCATTTCTGGAGCGCGGGGCCAGAAAGATCGGACGGAGGGATCAGTTTGAGATCACGTCTGGTCAAATCCTTGGCAACAGTTTGTTCATTGATAGGCAGGGCTGTTGGCCGAGTCGAATAATCATCGAACAGTGTTTCGGGCTCCGGAATTACTTTATCTTTAAATATTTCAGCATGCCGGGTTGCGGGTTCCCAAGCGCGATGTGGCGCCTTGTGATGCAGCATCAGGAAAAACGGCTTGTCTTGCGGACGCGATTTAATCCACTCGATGCCTAGCTCAGTTGTTACATCCGTGCAGTGTCCCTCGATGGTCAACTTCTTTTTGTTGGGTAAAAGGAATTGCGGGTTCCAGTAAGCACCTTGACCAGGCAATACGATCCAGCGATCAAAGCCGGTTGGGTCGCTGCCCAAATGCCATTTGCCAATCATTCCGGTGTGGTATCCACCTTTTTGCAGATGTTTAGCCACATTGTCGCGGTTGTCGTCGAAACGATTGAATACAGGAACGCCATTCATGTGCGAATACTGTCCAGTTAGCAACGTCGCGCGACTGGGTGTGCAAATTGAATTCGTTACAAAACTGTTTTTGAAACGAACACCTCCTTTTGCAATCCGATCTAAATGCGGCGTTTGGTTAACTTCCGAGCCATACGCTGAAATAGCATGTTGCGCATGATCGTCGGAAAATATAAAAATAATGTTCGGGCGCTGCTCGGCAAACAATGTCATTGGAGTCGAGATAAATAGCAGCGTGAAGAGAAATTTTACTGTAGAGCAAAATGATAGTCGCCAACGTAAAAAACGAGTGAAGATTGGCTGCATGAAAATCTCAAGCTCCTGTGAATTGGCTACCTTCAGTGGGCATATCATTCAAGTTCACCCTATCATAGTCCATTGCACAGCGCACGCTACTGGAGGCGGAAAAGGGCTGAAACGATATCGCCGGCTTTTTAGTGGATAAAAGGTTGTGCTGCAGGTTGATGCTTGCGAAGTTGTTTGACGAACCGCAACTGATTGCCTGTCTCGCAGTTCTAGGCGTATCCATCTCGATTCATAAAGCCTTCTTTCGACTTTACCTATCCGACGTCCCCTAAGCTAAAGCGACTTCAAGTATTCGATGAGATCGGTAAGTTGTTCATCAGTTAATTTTCCTTCCCCGTTAACATTTTCCGGTGCATGCCATTGCTTCAGGACTGACTCTAACGATTTAGCGCGACCATCATGCAAATATCGCGTTTTGTTGATCAGGCCAACTAGTGACGGGGTGTTGTAACCGCTGTAGCGATCATCTTTACTACCGAGCCCAACATCGTGAATTTGACCATCAGTAAAGTTTGGGCCCGAGTGGCATTTTGCACAACCGGCAATAGAACTCTCGAAAACCAGCTTTCCACGTTGAGCTGAGTCGCTGATATTGCCGTCCGCACTTCGATAGGGGTTAGGGACAGGCTTCAGCGATTTTAGGAACTCAATCACCGCTTTGTTGTCTTCCGAGCTACTCGCTTTGCCTTGCATCGAATCGATGAACGATTTTGCGATGGAAGCTTCTAGGTCATCCTGCCAGCCATGCCAAGTCCATGGGGCCGTCTTATGTACTTCGTAAAGCGGGATTACGGTTTTGAAAGTCAAGTCACTTCCATCGTTTTGCGTATCCATCGCCTTGGAATTCGTACCGCCGTTATAGTGACAGGTATGACAACTGTACCACTGATCGAGGCTGCGTCGCCCATCGTAAAAAATTTCCATACCGCGAAAAGCGAGTTGGGTCCGATCTGGTTGGCCCAAAATAACTTCGTCGACGATCTGCTTCGATTCGATATCAACAATTTGAATAGAGTCTCGCAGGTAATTAGCCACATAAGCGGTTCGATTATCCTCAGCAATTTCGACGTTCATTGGGCGACCACCCAATTCGATACGATAAAACAGGTCGCGGTCCTGCAGGAGCTTTCGATCGATTAGATCGCCGGGGCCTCCTGTCCCAACAAAAGGAAGATCGGGAAGTCGATAAACCAAAAGTTCGTGAGTGCCAGAAGCGGCACACACGAGTCGCTTTTCGTTTGGAGAAAGCGCCAAACCATGAGGGTCGGCGACCGCCATCCGCGGAACGTCAAGTGAAATCGCTTCGCGCGTCGCTGAACCGTCAAGTCTGATTCGGGCGATGCGACTTGCGAGAACCCAACCCATTTGAATGTTCCGAACATCAATAGGATTTGTACGATAAACCATCCAGGGGAAATACGCGTACTTCCCATCACGCGATGTTCTCATATGCCCGATATTGATCGCGCCAGTCAACGGCTCATCGTACAAGACCTCACCTTTCACTGGATCGAGGACATAAATGCGACTGTCACCACTGCATCCGACTGCGAGTCGAGAGCCATCGGGGGAGAGAGTCAAATAGCGTGGCCATTGTCCCACTTCGATTTTGCGAACAATCGTTTTTTGTTGTAAATCAATATCCGTAACAGTGGATGCGATCGCCGACGCGACATACGCATGCAACCGTTTTTCGTCTACGGCAATGCCAATCGGCTCAAAGCCAAGGTTAAATCGATGAAGCAAACGAAAACCAGTTGGCTTGAATTCCAGCCACAGCAATTCACCTGAGTGAGCACAAGTAACCAAACATTGAGAATCTCCCACCAGTTCGATTTTCGCTGGGTGCTCCCCACAGATAAACTCGCTCATGACACGCCTGCTTTTCACGTCGATGAGGCAGACAGAATTCGACGCTTGGTTCGCAACCAGAATCGAATTTCCTTCGCGACTCAAGCGAAGGTCGACTGGACCTCGATGCACCGAGACATCGAGCTTTAGCGTTTGCGAGTCCTTATCAGCGGGTTGCTCGCCTCGCAATAATGGCCGACTGACATCGAAAGACTGGAGGCCGAATGCCAAGAAAGCCAGCAAAAATGCGATTCCATACAAATTTCGCATTAGTCATTGCTCCGTAAGTTTTGAGGTAACTAGGCGCTCAAATCGCCCTGATTTTCTTGGAAAAACGGGATTTTCGCCCAATCTCCATTCCAAACGGCCGTTTTGACTGGAGAAGGGGGGTGGTTTGGGCTATTTTGCTGTTCTTGTCGGTCTCTTTTCCGGCACGATGACCCCTCGTATATTATAGACCTGTATCGCAACGCTTGTGTAGCGGCGTAGATAAAGCGTTGCTTGTTTTGTGTTCCTCTTAGGAGAGTAAGATGAAGTGCGTCAAAATTTTGGCAGTTGCTGCTGCTCTGTTCTTCGGTTCTTTCTCGGTCGCTGAAGAAGTCACCAGCGGTTTGAAGTCTGGCGAAGGTATTGGTCCGTTCTATGTTACCAAGGTTTGCGGTGCTGAAGACGACAAAGTCGAAGCTGGCAAGAACCTCTGCTATCGTTGTAAAAATGGTTCGCGTCCGCAGGTTATGGTCTTCACCCGTTCGTCCGACGCAAAGGTTTTGGCCTTGGTCGGCAAGTTGGACGAAGCTATCGCCAAGAATAGCGAAAAACAACTGCGAGCTTTCGTAAATTACATGGGCGATAGCAAAGATGCTGCTTCGGAAGGCGCCAAGAAACTGGCCGATTCCAGCAAAGCTAAGAACATTCCATTTGTTGTACCAAACGAATTTGAAAATGGACCTGAAGATTACGGTTTGAATGCCAAGGCCGAGATCACTGTCTTGGTGGCTACCGGCGGCAAAGTTGTATCCTCATTGGGTTACAGCAAAGCTAGTGAATTGGATCTCGAAGCTGTTACCAAGGCTGTTGAAAGCGCTTTGCAATAAGCAGTTTCGGCCTTCGTGTATTCAGCACGAATCTGTTCAATCATCAAAAAAGCCGTCAGAGTGATGCTCTGACGGCTTTTTTTCGTGGCGGAAAGCTAGACTTTTCGAACGTAGCATCTTGAATATGAATTCATATTTTCCCTTCATCATGTTGGACTTCTCGTAGTCAAAAAGTACGACTTTTCCGTTCGGTTGTTCAATTCCTTTTCGGTTACAACGCGGAGTCGCCCAAAAGAGGGTCGAGCGAAAAATCGCAAAATCTAATACGGGCTTCTAACTCCACAGAGAAAGCTGGACCAGAATAAGGTACATTTGAATGTGAAAGTGGCCGTTGGCTCGTCGGTTAATTCGGTAGGGTCCGACTCATCTCTTCCCACAGGACCGAATTCTGCTCACCTTTCCTTCTTCTAAATAGCAGGAGAACACGTATGTCGCTGGGTGAACTTGAAACGAAGGAGTCGCAAGGCAAAAGCGTTGCCAAAACCAACGAAGATGCAATTTCTTTGATCCTTTTGCAAGCCGGAAAATCGCCGGAGGAAATCGCTTCTTTGGCGACCTTAGACGATGCGGACCGGGCAGCGGAGAAGCAGTTTTCTGGCGAAGCCCCAACATTAGCAACGCTGTTTGGGAATGTTCGGGCTGTTGAGTTAGATGCGGGTGTCTTCTGTCCTTCTGCAGAAGTTGCTGGGGTGATGGCTGCTAGTATCGATTTTTTGTTGAAACGTAAAAAGCAGGGAACGTTGCTCGACCATAGCAAGATGTTGTTTCATGATGAAACTATCTCCGGTTTAGCTGAGCTTGGATTTTTCGGATTGGCAATTCCGAAAAAATATGCGGGGAGTGGCGCGAAGCTTGGCGATTTAGGTCCGCTGTTGCGAGCTCTTACTCTCATTCATCCCGATTTGGCAGTGATGTTTGAAGTGCATAACTTTCTCGGGCCAGTTACACCGTTGCTCGATTTCGGAACGGAAGAGCAGAAGTCCTATTATCTCCCGAAGATGGCACGAGGTGAATTGCTCGGTTCGTTTGCTTTAACGGAACCGGGAGTTGGTGCAGATCCTTCAAGGCTAGCTCTTACGGCCAGAAAAGATGGGGATCGTTATTTGGTATCGGGCGTCAAATGGCCAATTACCAACGTGATTTACGGCGGCATCTGTGTCTTGGTTTTAAAAATTGAAGGTGAAGGTTTACCCAAGGGACGCGATTCCGCGATGATGATATTGGAGGTACCGAAGTCAGATACGCCGAATTTCCGCATGGTTCGAAATCGTCTGACAGCTTTCGATTATCTATGGAATGCTCGCTTTCGACTGACGGATTACCCCTTACCGGCTAGTTGTTTGCTTGGACCGCCAGGTAAAGGTCTGGCCCAAGCATTTAGTTCGCTAGCCAAGGGTCGCGGTGGTATTTGCGTCAATAGTGCAGCGAAAATTTTCCGCCTGCTCGCCCAGTTGATTCAAGATCCCTTAGCGTCCGAGCCCAAATCGGAATACTCGCACAAGCATAAACCTGGAGGTTGGGTTTTCTTTCGCAGTACCTTCGGAAAACCGATCGGTGAAGCTGCCCGGATCCAAGCGTGGCTTGGTCGCGCGGTTTGCCATGCGCTGGCGAGTCGCGTGTTGGGTGACGTCTGTTTCCGCTTGGCCGCTAACGGAGTTCGGGATGAAACGCTGGGAATGATTGCAAAGGTTTACGCAACTAAGGCATTATTGCAAACGGCCATCAATACCTACCAGATTCAGGGAGGACGTTCGGTTCATGTGGATGAGCGGCGACAGGCGATGCGAAAGGGACTTGAACCTGAAGGGGGTGGTGCATGGATTGAAAACTACATCGGCGAAAATATGCACGAGTTCACCATTGCAACGGTGTATGAAGGTCCCAATCCTGTGCTGGCCGATGTTGGGGCACCGAATGCGATGACCAGAGCCATTCGCGCCAAATATCTGGAACCCATCGGGGTGGCAGAGGCCAGTGGAAAATCGGGATGGAGCGAAAAAATTGCATTCGGCTGGTTTGCTGCAAAGAATGTTATCGGATCTTTTGCTCCCAGTTTGGGGAATCTAGACGGCGTGCGAAATTTAACCTCGGCTAAAACACGCTGGATTCGTAAGGCCCTTCGCAGGAATAGAGTTCTTGGCAGGCGAATTCTTTTTATCATTGCTCGGTATCAAAAGACGTTTATCGAGCAGAGTTTTCTGTTGGGTGACGAAGAAGGTATTTTCGATAAGCTCTGTTATTCCACAGCAGCTTTGGTTTACGCTATCGCGCTGGACAAAACTCAAACCGAGTATGGTTGGGTTGCCGAAGCGCTTGACATGGAAGGTGATCTGAAACATCGAGGTCAGGCTTCTTCTCCAAAACTATTCGCCCTATGGGCAAAGATCGGTCAAAGTCTAATGGATGCCAACTCACCGCTATACAAAGATTTGATTGAAGATATCGAGGTGAGTGGCATTCCACTGGATCCTCGTACGATCGATAAGTATGTGTAAGCTAGTAGGATCATATCCAACGTTGAAAGTCCAACACGTTTGCAGGAACTGGAGACGGTCATGGGGCAATGGGTATCTTTGGAATTGCTAAAAGAGGGGGTGGTACTGGTAACCCTCCAGCGGCCTGAACGACGAAATGCATTATCCATTGCGTTGCTATCGGAGCTTATCGAATCGATTCGGCAGCTCGAAAATAACCTGTTGGATGGAAGTCGCGTTCGTGTGGTTATTCTGCGAGGCGCGGGGCCAGTGTTCTGTGCCGGAATGGATTTGGCTGAGGCCTCTAAACCCGAATTGGTGACAGAGTCCGCGCGCTGTATCTCCGGAGCGTTGCACAAGTTGCGATACTCGCCCTTGGTAACGATTGCGGCTGTGCATGGAGGTGCTTACGCTGGTGGGGCGGGGATGGTCGCGGCCTGCGATATGGCGATCGGTTGTCGCGATGTTCAAATTGGCTTTCCAGAGGCCAGACGCGGTCTACTGCCGGCCTTGATCAGTGAAGTGATGAAATGCAAAATTCGCGAAGGTGATTTGAGGGAACTGTTTCTCGTGGGGTTGCCGATCGATGCGGCGAGGGCCCAGCAAATTGGCCTCTTACAGCGAGTCGTTGAGCCTGAGCAATTGCTCGAGTGCGCACTGAAAATGGCAGATGGTGTCATCGCAGGTGGGCCACAAACTATTGTGGACACCAAACGTTTGCTGGAGCATCTCTATGAGGGCCAACATCGCTCGGCGGAGACAGAGCTTTCGGAGGAGGCTATTGCCGAACATCTTCGCGCTCGCAACACTCCAGAAGCGATGGAAGGATTAAAAGCCTTCTTGGAAAAACGCCTCCCCTCATGGATGTCAGGGCAAAATTAAGCGGTCTCTATTTTTGCGATGTCTTGCAATCCCAACTCGATAATGCTTATCTCTCTCATCTTATATTTTTGTATTTTTCCCGTCACCGTTGTAGGAAAACTATCGACGAATTTCCAGTAGTGCGGAACCTTGAAGTAGGCTAAGCGTTCCTTACAAAAGGCTTTCAGTTCGTCAGCAGTGACTTGAAATCCATCTCGGATGCAAACCCAAGCCATCACTTCTTCGCCAAATTTTCTATCTGGAACTCCGATGACCTGTACATCCTTCACTGCCGGATGATGGTATAGGAGTTCCTCAATCTCTCGAGGAAAAATGTTTTCACCACCTCGAATGACAAGATCTTTTATGCGGCCCGTGATTCGAAAGTAACCGTTAGGTTCCTGCATAGCCAAGTCACCGGTGTGAAGCCAACCAGAGGTATCGATTGCAGCAGCCGTTTTTTCGGGCAATTTATAGTAACCGATCATTGTGTTATGTCCGCGCGAACATAATTCACCAGATTGCTGTGGCGGCAATTCCCTTCCGGTTTCTGGATCGATAATCTTCGCTTCTACGCCCGCAAGCACTCTTCCCACTGTACCGACTCGTAATTCGATGGCATCGTCTACGCGAGTTTGTGTAATCAATGGTGAGGCTTCGGTTTGACCGTAGCCAATTGTCATTTGAGAGGCGCCCATTTCGCCGGTAACGCGCCGCATCAACTCGATGGGACAGGGACTACCTGCCATAATACCTGTTCGTAGCGATTTAAGATTTCTCTGTGGATAATCTGGATGTTCGAGCATGGCGATGAACATTGTGGGGACGCCATACACCGCTGTGCACCGTTCAGCCTCAATCGCTTGCAGAGTCGCCCCGGCTTGAAAGCTCTCAGCGGGAAAGACCATGGTTGAGCCGTGAACGATCGAGCATAAGGTTCCCAGAACGCAACCAAAGCAGTGATAAAGGGGAACGGGAATGCAGATACTGTCGTTCGCCGTTAATGCTTGGCCTTCGCCGGCGAAGTAACTATTGAGAAGGATGTTACGATGAGAGAGTGTGGCACCTTTGGGTTGTCCCGTTGTGCCAGAAGTAAACTGAATATTGATCGGATCATCGCACGAAAGATTTTCTATCGCCGCGTTCAATGCTTCATCGGTAACGGAGTTGCCGGATTGCAGAAATTGATCCCAAGCAAACGTTCCAGCCAGGGTTTCCCCACGCAGTGAGATCACTAATTTCAGACGGGGGAATTTATCACAATGCAGTTTACCTGGAGTCGCATTTTCCAGCGATGGAATCGTTTCACGCAAAGAATCGTAGTAATGGGTCGTTTTGAAATGATCGATCAGCGCAAGTCCCTTCAGGTCTGCTTGCTCGATAACGAAAGCTAGTTCATTGGTTCGATACGATGGGTTGATGGTGACAAGCACAGCGCCGATACGAGCGGTAGCGAATTGCAGCAGGAGCCAAGCAGGTACGTTGGTTGCCCAGACACCGAAATGGTCACCTCGTCCTATTCCATGGGCTAACAGAGCCTTGGCAACGTGATCGACCTCATTATCGAGTTCCTGCCAAGTGCGTCGCCACAAATTAGCGCTAAAAACAACAGCGGTTTTATCGCGATACTTGTGAGCGGTGATGCGAAGTACATCTCCGATAGTTTGACCGTCGACCCAGGGCTTTTCAAAGTCAAGGTCTTCACGATTTGCCGCTTTTGATATCTTGTTTACGATGTCCATGAGGGCCTCCGAGTGGATTCATGGAAGGATCGAGATCGGTCACGTTGAGCGATTGCTATAGTCATCAAGGGGAAGCATCAATAAAGCTTGAGCGAGTGCTTTGCCCTGAGAATCATTGCGAATGATTCGTTTCAGGATGCCCCTCAAAACGAAATTTAAACCATATAAATTTGGGATTTCATATCGAATAACTTCAGTGACTCCGAGCGGTGCAAAATAGTCATGCACTTTCTGAGCGGTTAGCCAAGAAACCATGGCTTGATAGTCCTCTGGTCTACGGGCAAGAATGCCGATGTTCGCTCCTGTCCCTTTGTCACCACTTCGGCCATAGGCAATATCAAGCAAACGTTTCAATGAGTGGGTTTGGCCTGAGGAAAGTTCGACCGAAACGTTTTGTGATGGCTGATCGGGTTCGCTTTCGGTGAAAGCGTTACTATTGGGCAAATATCGCGGCCATCGCGATGGTTCAGCGATTGAAACAGAGGTGGCTTGCGTGGATATAAAGTCGATAGTTGGTTTAGCCAACGAAGAGTTTACCAGGCAAGGCCAATAGCGAAAAATGGGGTGCACGTTTGGCCGCCCTTCGGAGTAGCCGGTGGTACCTTGTGGGCCCGCTGTCACTAAGGGAATCATTTCTTTAGAGAAGGCTTCACAGGCGGGTTTCTCTGGGGACTCGACGGCGATGCGTAAAACTGTTTCCGGTGCCGAATCGGCCCTCAGATCCTTGGGAATGATGGGAATGGAATCGCCACTTCCTAGGCATTCGACCAGCGAGTCTCTGTAGGTCCATCCAGCATTTTTAAGACGTTGCAAAACGATCTCACCACATATTCGGGCTTTAGTCACAGCGGCCGGGCCAAAAATAGTGAGTGTCCCTGCGGATCGATATCCATCGCGATAGGTGGCGCTCACTTTCAAGCGTGTCGGGGGTGGCGATCCGATTGCGCCAGATACTGCAACACGATTTGGCTCGACAGACTGGACTTTTAAGTTGAGAAAGGAAACATGACAGTCGGGAGATATGTACTCGGCTGGATTACCGATTTCATAAACCAACTGTTCTTTGATGGTGGCTTCTGAAACAATTCCGCCAGAGGTTGAAGCCTTGGTGATGACGCAGGTTCCATCGTTGGCAATTTCGGCGATTGGAAAGCCGACGTTGACCCTATTTTTTAGAGCAAGCCAATCTGTGGAGATGCCTCCGGTTGCGTGAGTACCGCATTCAAGCAGATGCCCGGCGACCGTTGCGCCTGCAAGAGCGTTCCAGTCTGTTGGATTCCATTGAAAATGATGGATGGCTGCTGCTACGACCATCGAGGGATCGGCGACACGACCCGTAATGACGATATCGGCGCCTTGCCGCAGGGCTTCCACAATTCCCTCGGCACCCAGATAAACGTTCGCGGTAATAAGTCGTGGCTGAATTCCGCTGAGGGGATGTCCGTTATCGAGGTTGCGATACGCCTCAGGATCATGGGAATCTTTCAGCAAATGCAGCACATCATCCCCTTGAACAACGCCTATTTTGAGACTTCGGCAACCCGTTGCTTCTAGTACTTTTTGGCAAGCGATCGCGCATTGAAGCGGTTGTAAGCCCCCCGCATTGACGATGAGCCGACAGCGGCCACCGGCACTCCAGTAATCTGCTAATTGCCGGACAACTTCAACGAAATCTTGAGCATAGCCTTTACTGGCATCACGCTCTCGCTGCAGAGCTAAGATCGACATGGAGACTTCCGCAAGGTAGTCCATCGTCAAATAGTCGAGATCGGGTTGCAAGGAGAGCAGTTCGGCGGCGGCGGTGGATCGATCACCCCAAAAAGCTTGAGCATTTCCTATGCGAACGACAGAATTCATACTGCTCTCGCGCGGTAGCGCGACTCCCAGCGTTCACGATCCGAGAGAACTGAGAGAGCAGCGGCGAGCCAATGTCGGGTTTGGTCGGGTGCAATGACGGCGTCGACCCAACCTCGTGCGGCACCGTAACGAATATCGGTTTGCGACTGGTATTGTGCGCGGACCGTTTCCCGCATGTTTTGGATTTGCTCTGCGGTGAGAGGTTGGCCACTTTTTTCGGCATCACGTATTTTCAGGGATAACAGCGTATCGGCAGCTTGGTTTCCTCCCATCACCGCAAAACGGGCGTTGGGCCAAGCGAGAATCATGGCAGGATCGTAGGCTCGGCCGCACATAGCATAATTTCCTGCGCCGTACGAGCTTCCGATTACCACGGTAAACTTTGGAACGGTAGCTGTGCTCATGGCACGAACCATCTGAGCTCCCGATTGAATAATACCACCCTGTTCCGCCTGTTTGCCGACCATAAAACCTTGGACGTCTTGGAGGAAAATAAGGGGAATTCGATTTTGATCGCAATCTAAAATAAATCGCGCACTTTTTTCGGCGGCATCGCCATAAAGAACGCCACCTATTTGAATTTCCTTTTGTGCGGATTGAGATCGCTTTCGTTGATTGGCGACGATGCCCGCAGGGTGGCCCGCAATTCGCACATGGCCGGTTACGACCGTTCGTCCATAATCTTCTTTAAACTCTTGGAAGCTATCGGCATCTACGATGCATCGGAGTACATCGCGTATATCGTATTCGCCTTGTCCATCTGCTGGCACAATCGAATACAAATCTTCGGCGGGTCGGGTGGGTGCGATGGAGGCCGCGGATGAGTTTCTCGCTGGTAGCAAGCGCATTTGCTCACGGATTCTCAAAAGACAATCGGTATCGTTTTTCTCGTAAAAGTCGACCGTGCCGCTGATTTGGGAGTGCATCTTTGCGCCGCCCAATTCTTCGGGATCAACCACTTGTCCTATGGCGGCCTTCACCAAAGCGGGACCGGCGAGGCAGAGTTGGCTACCTTCCGTCATCAGGATTTTGTCGCACAGTACGGGTAAATAAGCGCCGCCGGCGATACAGTTCCCCATGACGGCAGCGATTTGGGGAATACCCTCAGCGGACAGGATCGAGTTATTGCGAAAAATCCGGCCAAAATCGTCCTCATCAGGAAAAATCTCATCCTGCAAAGGTAGAAAAACACCCGCTGAATCGACCAGATAAATCAGCGGCAAGCGAAGACGATGCGCTATCTTTTGGGCTCGAATCAGTTTTTTCACCGATTGAGGGAACATTGCCCCCGCTTTGACGGTCGCATCATTCGCCGCAATGAGGCAGGGGCGCTCGCCGACCCAACCGATACCGGTCACGACACCCGCCGCAGGAACATCACCCCATTCCGGATACATTTGAAACGCTGCCCAGAGGCCCAATTCCAGAAAAGGTTGGTCTTTATCGAGCAACAACTCTAGACGTTCGCGAACGGGTAGACGCCCCAGTTTCCGCTGCCGGTCCCAGCCTGCCTTGCCACCTCCCTGTCGCAATACGTGTTCTTGCGAGAGAAACGATTCAGTGATTTCTCTTAGGTTCAGCATAAAATCCCTTCCAGGAATCCCGAGTTGCTGGACGCAAAACCTTTTTAAAGTTTAGAACATTTTGAGGACAGTAGATGAACTTTATGGTTGATAGTTACAGGATAATTCGATGCCACGGTGTTCCGGGTTCCCACTATTGTATGCTCTAACGGATTTTCCGTTCTCTAAATGTAAATTCCAGTTGTAAGTGGAAAATGTTCGCCGAACCACCAGCGTAACGGATGGTTTCGCTGGTAGGCTTGTGATTCGTTTCTGAGGATAAGAACTTGCGGACGTTACGATTCGGATTTAGAAAATGGATCGATCGGTTGCCAAAATAATGGAGTAGACTGCTCTCGTCGGGAAAAGTGATTGCTTGGGGAATCTGGATTGTAGCAAAAGGTAGTGGTCCAAGTGTACTCGATGCGAGATAATTTCGCTGGCGTGGTCTTTTCCATTTTTCTGGACCCATCATGAGTCCATTCGATGAATACATTTCAACATCTTCGTGTCGAAGATCAGGGTACCCAGTATTCCATTCTCTGGATTGACATGGTGGGACGACGTCTCAACGTGTTGGATGAAGGGTTTTTCGATGAACTGACTGCCATGGCGGGCCATTTGACCGCTAAGGGGGTTGATAGGCCCTTGTTCGTGCGAAGTGCAAAGGAGAAGGGGTATATCGTTGGAGCGGATCTTCGGCGAATTATGCAAATCGAATCCGATGCAGATATTCAAGCTTTCCTAAAACGGGGGCAAGATGCTCTTAATCTTTGGGAAAATCTCCCCTTTCCAACGATAGCTTGGATTGACGGTGCCTGCTTGGGCGGAGGTTTGGAGTTTGCAATGGCATGCACTTATAGAATTGCATCGAATGCTACCGAAACTGTGCTGGGTATGCCCGAAACAAAGCTGGGATTGACGCCAGGGTGGGGAGGCACACACCGTCTGATTTCATTGGTCGGTTTAAGACGCGGTTTGCAAATGCTATGCTTCGGCGAACCGATCCGTGCAACCGAGGCACTGGAATACGGATTGATCGATGGGCTTTGGGATCTTCGCAATGCAGAAATTGAATTAGCCGCTTGGAACCAGCGGTTTGTGGAAGCGGCGGAAAGACGACCACTCTGTCAGCGATTGGATGCGCGCAGCGAGTGGGCAAAAGAAAGAAGCCTGATGGAAGAGCAGATTCAAGGGGGAGGAGAGGCGAATTCGGCTTTGGTGAAACCTGCGAGGTTGGCAATTCTCAAGGCAGTTGAAAGGGGTATATTTGGATCGCCCGACGAAGGTTTGTATCAAGAGCGATCCAATTTCTATAAGCTGTTAAAGCGACCGGAGGTCGAAGTTGCATTGCAGCGATTTGTCAAACCTAAATCGGCCTAACATCGGGTGGCTGTATCTTCAGCGAATCAGTTCCCTGTGCGTAAACTTTGGATCACAGTTTTAGAAGCTGAGTGGACGCAATGGGATATTAAATCTTTTTTCCGAATCGATTTGTTTGAACCAGTCGATCACTCCAGGTGGCACTGGTGCGATGACGCCGCTCCAGAGAGAGTTAAGATCGAGTGACGGATCGAGGCCATGTTGCAATAGGCGAAGATTGCGAATTGCGGTTCGGGTCAAGCAATCGTCGCAGAGTTGGTCGGACATTAGCCGCAGATACTTTTCGTTGGTGGAGACTGCGGACTCGCCCACTTGCAAGATACGATCTCCTGGAGCGATATCACGCCAGGAAAAGTGGGGCAATTTGGACGCTAATTTTGCTGTGGCTACGATTCGTTCTGGTGTAAGCGATTCCAGAAGTTCAAAGCTTTCGATAACAAAATATGTTTTCTGAAATTCGCTGATCAGATAGTCGGTGGTAGCCAATCTCAGTAAGTCGCGATCGCAGGCAGGATTGATCACGATCCGGGTTGGTCGCGGGGATAGCACGCTGAACTGGGTTTCGCCTGGCGATGAGAGAATACCGGCGCCATACGCCCGCACTTGCCCCTGTTGCATCACTAGTCCGAATTCAACGGTGAACCAGTAAATACGTTCGGCATAGAGAAGCAGTTCATCGCTCAAGCTCCGGATAGCCTGTTGCTTGTCTGGATCTTCTGTATTTGCGAGCAGTAGATCTCGCTGATCATATATCGAATTTCGGGCGATGCCGTGATTGCGCATTACATGAGCGACTGTGGGAATAGTGAAGGTTGCAACATGTCCGGCAACATCGTGTCCAATATCGGGTTCCTGCAAGTAGTCTTGCTCTAAGGCTCGCATGAAGGTTGTAACGGGAAAGAACCGCTGTGAATGGCAAGTGAAAAAAAGTTCGGCAGGAATGATCATGCTAACGGTTGCTAGCTGCCAGCCTGTTTGCTGATAGATGCGGGCGTTTAGCAGATAAAAGTCGGGGATGGTTGATCCACCAATTTGGAAAAGCTCCTCGCCCTCCAAGTATTCACGGCAAGCGAATTGGTGCTTGGTCCGATGCTGTTCGGCGATGAGACATGCCCAGCTTAAGTGTTCTTCGAATGTATAGCGATCGTATAATTGCTGATTCGAATAGGGGCCTAGATTCACGGTCTGGTCGCATAGAGTACCGATATCAAATGGAATTCCTTGCTGAGCGCGTCGAAGGTAAGTTTCCGCATACTTTGCGTCGATCGGGTAAGGGACATCTGTTCGATTGAGGCATTGCTCTAATTGCGTGAGGCGTTCCGCAGGGGAAGGGGGGGAGACAGCATCAAAATCAACGCTATGGCGAGTGGCGATTTCTCGATAGCGATTTTCCGAAGAAGAGGATGTCATGCCTGATACTCAGTTTAACGATGTTTGACGTTCGATCAACATCGCTACCGCTTCACCACCACCCAGACAAAGAGTGGCGATTCCGTAGCGTCCCTGTTTTGCGACCAGTGCGTGCATGAGAGTGACTAAAACTCTGGCACCACTACAGCCAATGGGATGCCCAAGTGCGATTGCACCACCGTGAACATTGACTTTTTCAGGATCGATGGCGAGTTCTTGAATACAGGCCAAGGTTTGAGATGCAAAAGCTTCGTTGATTTCGAAAAGATCGATTGTCGAGGGAGGGAGTTTCGTCATAGAAAGAACTTTTTGAACAGCACCTACGGGGGCGATAAACAAGTCGGCTGGGTCTCGACTCATGACGGCGGAAGCGAGTACACGGAATGCGTTCTGCGGACGGAGTGAGTTTTTAAGATCTTCATCAACCACTAAAAGCGATGCGGCACCGTCGCTGAGTGTTGAAGCATTGCCTGCGGTGACGGAACCGGAGGAATCGAAGGCAGGTTTTAGTTTCCCAAGTTTTTCTAGGGAGCTATCTGCTCGCGGTCCCGCATCGATAGCGATTGTTTGAGTCTCTGAAACGGCAACAGGAGCAATTTCGTTCAGGAATTTCTGATGTTGCTGAGCGGCGGTCGCACGTTGATGACTTGTTAAGGACCATTGGTCTTGAGCAACTCTGGATAATTGATGCGAATTGGCAACTTTTTCTGCATAGTTGCCCATCAAGTTTTGGCTGCGTGCGCAGCGGAGTCCATCTACTTCGATGGTATCCAATAAAGGTTGCGAGCCATACTTCCAGCCGGTGCGTCCCTGCCGCAGCAGATGCGGTGCTTGGCTCATGCTTTCCATCCCGCCAGCGATGGCGGCGCGATAAATGCCGGCCTGAATGGAACGAGCAGCCAGCATGGTGGCAAATAGACCTGAACCACAAACTTTATTGATCGTTACTGCACCGATCGAGTCGGGCAGGCCAGCGGCATGCAAAGCTTGTCGGGCCGGAGCCTGTCCTACTCCCGCCGAAATCACTTGTCCCATGAGTATCTCGCCGATGGAAGCAGTATCGATGCCGCTCTCCTCAACAGTCGCTTTAATGCAAAAACCTGCTAGTTTTGGTGCAGATAGACTGGCAAAATCCCCTAAGAAACGACCAATCGGGGTTCTTTTGCCGCCAAGAAGCCATGCCGCTGACATATGCCGATCCTTCCCAAAATCCCTTGGTTAAGTCTGTTGGCCTTCTTATAAACGCTTCAGGCACTATCGCACGACCCGCCAAACAATGTTGGCAAATCAAGTCTGCAATCAATAAATTTTTCGAAGTTGCATCAACGACTGGACACTGAAGATTGAGCACTTGAGATATTGTGCACTTCGTGATAAGTGTGACTATCGCTATACTTGATTGTAGAGGCAATCGATCCAGAGAAGCAAGGCGGCAAAAATTGAGCAACAGATCGGGTTTCCATGAAATCGAGCGACGAGGGCGAAATATTGTGGCGACCGCGTGGGGACGAGATTTCGGCCACCCAGTACGCCAAATTTGTTGATGAAATCGGCTTATTTCCAGAGCTTGATGATCGCAATGCTTTGAACGTATATCGTCTCCTTCATCAATGGAGTGTTGAGCATCCAGGTGCATTCTGGCGGGGCATTTGGCGTTTCTCTGGTCTGTTAGGTAACCTCGGCGATTCGGACTTTGTCGCATCGTCTCCGATATGGGCACGCCCATTCTTTCCTGAGGGTGAACTTAGTTTTGCCGAAAACGTGCTACAGGTGAATCGTTGCCAAGATGAGCGTTTCGCAAACTCGACCGCTTTGATTACCATCGATGAGGCCGGTGAAACGCAAACGATTTCTCGAGGGGAATTGCTTGAAAAAGTCCTTCGCTTTACTCGCTATTTGCGGCAGGTTGGCGTTGGCAAAGGGGACCGTGTTGCAGCGTTGTTGCCGAATCGTGCCGAGGCGGTAATCGGACTGCTGGCAACAAGCGCGTGCGGAGCGATTTGGTCCTGCTGCTCGCCCGATTTTGGCGATGATGCTCTGTTGGATCGCTTCTCGCAGATTCGACCCAAATTGTTTTTATCCGCCACTCGATCACGCTATGCTGGAAAATCGATCGAACTGGAACGTCGTGTCTGTCAATTACTCGAAAAGCTACCCAGCGTAGAGCAGTGGGTGAGCGTGGGAAGTCCTCAATTTGAGGCTCCCGATCGAATTGTTCGACAAGTATGGAGCGATATCGATGCCTTAGAAGCTGTGCCCGTTCCTTTCGAAAGGTTTCCGTTCAACCAACCACTCTATATTCTCTATTCTTCGGGCACGACAGGAAAGCCGAAATGCATCGTGCATGGAGCAGGAGGATCGCTGTTGCAGCATGTGAAAGAACATCGACTGCATTTGAATATGACATCCCAGGATAGTGTGCTTTACTATACGAGCACCGGATGGATGATGTGGAATTGGTTGGTCAGTGCATTGGCTTCGACAGAAACCATTGTATTGTACGATGGATCTCCCATCGCTCCGCAGTTAGGAACTTTGTGGCAGGCAGGCGAGCAATGTAAAGTTACCCATTTCGGCGCAAGTGCTCGATATTTTGCCGCGATAGAGAAGGAAGGTTACATACCGAAAGCTGAGCACGATTTGAGCCGAATTCGCTGCGTCATGTCGACGGGATCGCCACTATTGCCAGATCAATTTGGCTGGCTTTATCAAAATGTCGGGAGCAATATCCAGTTGGCATCTATATCTGGCGGAACGGACATCGTTTCCTGCTTTGTACTTGGAAATCCAACGTTACCGATTCACGCTGGCGAGATCCAGTGCCGCGGTCTTGGGATGGATGTTCGGGTGTGGGATGCTCAAGGAAACGATTTGATCGAACAACCAGGTGAGTTGGTATGCGCGAATGCGTTTCCAAGTATGCCAGTAGGTTTTTGGGGGGATGAGGACGGGAGTCGTTTTCGATCGGCCTATTTCAGTCGCTATGAAAACGCTTGGTGGCATGGAGATTGGGTCAAAGAGTCCAAGCATGGTGGTTTTGTAATTTACGGTCGTTCGGATGCAACCTTAAATCCAGGTGGTGTTAGAATAGGGACCGGTGAGATCTATCAGCAAGTGGCGGCCTTCGAGGAATTATCCGAATCGGTCGCGACAGTTTTGAGACGCGATGGTGATGAAAAAATTGTGCTTTTTGTAAAATTGCAAACGGGCAACACCCTAACCGAAGAGCTTATCGACAAAATCAAGAGTCGCTTGCGGACCCATTGCTCGCCGAGGCATGTACCGGCTTATATTGTCAGCGCTCCGGATTTTCCGAGAACCTTGAGCGGCAAAATTTCCGAGATCGCTGTTCGTAATGCACTACTGGGTTGCGATATTGGAAATGTTGGTGCTTTGGCGAATCCTGAGTGCTTAAGGTTTTTCTCAACGTGGGCAAAACAAGTATAAATTGTGATTTGGTTTATAGTTCTGATCTTAAGGAGTGATAGATGGTTGAAGAAATCTCAATTCGTAAGATCGATCATGTCAAGTTTTTTGTCGGAAACGCGCGGCAGTCTGCCTACTTTTATCGTAACGCTTATGGGTTCGATGTCGTTGCTTATGCTGGCTTGGAAACGAAAGTTAAAAATGAAGCGGGTTACGTACTGAAACAAGGTGGCATCACGTTCGTCTTGATGTCGCCATTGCGAGCGAACCATCCCGATGCGTCGCGACTGATCCTGCATGGTGATGGAGTATCCGATATTGCTTTACAGGTTGATGATGTTCGTGAGGCCTATAATCTTGCGGTCAGTCGCGGAGCGGTTGGAGTGATTGGACCAAAATCGATTGAGGACGCTCATGGTATCTATCATTATGCTACGATTCGGGCCTATGGAGATACGACGCATACTTTTGTCAATCGCGATCAATATAAGGGTGCATTCGCACCAGGCTTCGACCCCATTGATCCCTCCCGCTATAACCCTGCCACGTACCATGAAACAGGATTGTTGGCGATTGATCATATCGTCGGAAATGTTGAAGAAGGAAAAATGAATGAATGGGTCGAGTTTTATCGGACCGTTCTGGGCTTTGAACAATTGGTATCTTTCGATGACCAAGATATTTCCACGGAATATTCGGCTTTGATGTCCAAGGTGGTTCAGAGCGGTCGAGGAAGAATCAAATTTCCCATCAATGAACCCGCTCAAGGTCGCAGAAGAAGTCAGATCGAGGAATACATCGACTTTTATGGGGGGGCTGGGGTGCAGCATATCGCTCTGGCCACTAACGACATTGTTCATACCGTTCGTGCATTGAAGGCGAACGATGTTTCGTTCCTGCGTGTACCGCGAACTTATTATGATACGGTTATGGATCGGGTCGGTTCTATCAAGGAAAATATTGAGGAGTTAGCGGATTTGGGGATTCTGGTTGATCGGGATGACGAAGGCTACATGTTGCAAATTTTTACCAAGCCCGTACAGGATAGGCCAACATTGTTCTTCGAAATTATCCAGCGCGAAGGCTCGAAGAGTTTTGGCAAGGGCAACTTTAAAGCACTATTCGAAGCGATCGAGCGAGAACAAGCGGTTCGGGGTACTTTGTAATGGATGACTCTCCATTGACTGGTTTACCACTTCCAGTGGTTCGCACGATTCGCGACTTCTATGCCTTTGAGCAACATGTGAAGACATGTCGAGCTCAACGCGGACTCGGAATGATTCCGCAGTGGTACGAGATTCCCGTTTTCTATTTTTCAAATCCAAATTCCGTGGTTGGACATGGAGATTGCGTTGTTTGCCCTGATAATACAAGTCAATTAGATTACGAGCTCGAATTGGCAATTGTCATTTCGAAGGAGTGTATCAATCTTCCAGCAGATGATCGAGCGATGGATGTTGTTTTGGGATTCACAATTTATAACGACTGGTCTGCCCGTGATTTGCAGCGTCAGGAAATGGCGGTAGGTTTGGGGCCCAGCAAAGGCAAAGATTTTGCAAACGCTCTTGGACCGTCGGTTGTTCCGTTGGAGTCGCTAGCGGACGTTTATCGCAATGGTCGACTCCAAGTGGAAATGAAAGCTTTAGTCAATGGTCATTTGATATCCCGAGGAAATGGTGGTTCGATGTACTGGTCATGGCCTCAGTTGTTGGCGCATGCAAGCCGCAATTGTCGGCTTCTACCTGGTGATGTGATCGGCTCAGGAACGGTTGGTGGTGGATGTATTCTTGAACTGACCCCGGAAGCGGTAGGTGGTTGGCTGAAAGTTGGTGATGTGGTTCGTTTGGAAGTTGAAAGACTTGGAGTTCTAGAGAATAAAGTGATTGCCGGCGAGCAGAATGCGAGTTAGGAGTTTTATATGCCCCCTTATCTACAAAGAGGCAGTATTCCAAAGAAACGACATACTGCTCATCAAGTTGAGCCAGGTTATTTGGGCGAAGGGCTCTATTATGAAGAAGTCATTTCTTCAGAAGGTTTCAGTCGAGCTTATAGTATCGCCTATCATTTGCGACCGCCGACGCGCGTACTGAAAATCGAAGCCATCGGCACAACAAAACTTGAGGCTGCGAGCGATTGCACGTTGCGGCATGTGCATTTGAAAACCAGTGGATTGCAGAGAAGCGGCGATGCGGTACGCGGACGCATTCCCATGTTTTTCAATTCAGATTGCCTGATTGCTCGGTGCCGTCCAGTGGAGCAGCAGCTAGACTTCTACCGAAATGCCCAGCAAGACGAAATGATTTTCGTTCACCATGGCAGCGGGTATTTGGAAAGCATGTATGGTCAGCTGAAATTTGGGCCGATGGATTATTTGATCATTCCGAAATGTACCACTTATCGAGTAGTGTTTGACGATGTGAGCCAAGCAGATTTACTGGTCGTCGAAGCTCGTGGATCGCTAGGTTTTCCGCCGCGATATATCAATCCGGACGGACAGTTTCGGCTTGGAGCTCCGTTCTGTGAGCGGGATTTGCGTGGTCCTGTTCTGCAGCAGCCTGTGCTGCAGGAGGGAGAGTATCCGGTATTGATTAAGGATGGAAATCGCTGGGTAAGATATGTTTTGTCCTGCCATCCTTGTGATGTCGTCGGTTGGGATGGAATGATTTATCCCTTTGCCTTCAATGCCGATGACTTTGAACCGATTACTGGAAAAGTTCATCAACCCCCTCCGATCCATCAGACATTTCAGGCTGACGGATTTGTGGTTTGTACATTCGCGCCGCGTATGCTCGATACGCATCCTGACGCGATCAAAGTTCCTTACGCTCACAGCAATGTCGAATCGGATGAGGTTCTGTACTACGTGCGTGGTCAATTCGGTAGCAGGCGTGGGGTCGAGTCGGGATCGTTTACTTTGCATCCCCATGGCATCCCACACGGACCGCATCCGGGAACTATCGTGGCGAGTCGCAATGCTACTTACACAGATGAATTAGCGGTGATGATTGATACGTTTGCTCCATTGCATGTTGCGGTCAACGCCGCATCATTAGATGACCCCAACTATCCGTTTTCTTGGTTATAGTGAGACTGAGTCACAGCTTCCGGCGTTGTGCCGTTTTAGAGGATCCAATGCAAATCGATGTGAAATCCGCACAAGTACTCGAAGTGTATCAGATGTTGGTCGGATTAGTCGCTCCTCGGCCGATTGCTTGGGTGTCGACGATTTCCGAAGACGGAAGCCTCAATCTAGCACCCTTCAGCTTTTTTAATCTCTTCGGTGCGAATCCGCCGGTTGTAGTTTTTTCACCAACGCTCAAACGCGATGGAGGCAAGAAAGATACGCTTCTAAATATTGAGCAAACAGGTGAATTTGTAATCAATGCTGCGACGGAACCCGACGCTGAAGCAATCAATCAGTCAAGTAGCATGCTACCTTATGGGGAAAGTGAAGTTAGACTCATTGGTCGCGACACCGAGTCGTCATTGCGAGTCAAACCGCCGCGACTTGCAAAGATTCCTTTTGCATTGGAGTGTAAACTTCTTCAAATTATACCTGTAGGGAATGGTCCAATATCTGCAAATTTAGTCATTGGCGAAGTCGTAATGATCCATATCGAGGATGAGATACTCGGCGCGGATGGACAGCCGGATCCACACAAGCTTCGCAGTATTGCCCGAATGGGTGGAGAGAATTGGTGTCGAACAATGGATTTATTTCAATTGGCCCGTCCAAAGTGAGCTTTTTCAGCATTTGGAGTCGCGGTAACTCCGAGATGACTTCAAGTTTTGTAGAGCATAAGATAATGGGGTTGTGGATAAATGCGATCCTTAAAACATGGTGCTACACCCGGGCCTTATATCGAAAAGATTTTTATCGATCGTACGAGAAGCCCACGAAGGGATTACTCTTTTGATTTGCCTGCGTTGAAGAATTTGAGGACATTGGATCTTCATCCGCAAGTGACATTTTTTGTGGGCGAAAATGGTTCCGGCAAATCAACTTTGCTCGAAGCGATTGCGATTGCCAATGGACTTAATGCGGAGGGTGGGAGCCGCAATATGCAATTTACGACGCGCAATAGTCACTCGGTGTTCAGCGATACGATTAAAATCCGCCGCTATCATGCATTGATTCCTGATGCATGGTTTTTGAGGGCTGAAAGCTTATTTAATGTGGCAACTGAGATCGATAATCTTGGAGTTCAGCGTAGCTATGGGGGGCGATCGCTTCATGAGCAATCGCATGGGGAATCATTCATGTCGCTGGTTGAAAACCGTTTTGGCCAGGGACTCTATTTCCTTGACGAACCAGAAGCGGCACTTTCACCTCAGCGCCAACTCGAGTTTTTGATTTTGCTCCATTCGGTGGTGGAGCAAGATTCGCAATTAATAATCGCCACGCATTCTCCCATTCTGATGTCCTATCCTAACGCTCTAATCTACTCATTCAGTGAGGAAGGTATTCTGCCGATCGCGTACGAGGATACCGAGCATTTTCGCGTGACCAAGGCTTTTATGGATTCCCCTGAACGCTTGCTGAAGCACTTAAATATAGTCGCCGATACAAAGCAAAGAGGTAAAAGGAGTGCAGGGATAGGGGAGAGCATGGACGAGAGCGATTAAAGGTTGGTTAGGGATTCGGCGACGCCGAGGACCACTTGGGTCATACGGGCATAATCGAGAGTATCGGGTGTGTCGGTTTCTTGATGGTAGTTTGGATTCCTCAGAAAGCTTGTGTCGGTAAGCATGAGAGCTGGGTAACCTTGATCCCAAAACGAACTGTTATCGCTCAAACGAATTTCCCGTATTTTTTCAGGTAGCACGATCGAAAATACTGGCATGTGAGGTGATGCCCGTTTAAAGCTGCGTCGGAAATTCCAGCAGAGTTTCCAGGAATTTAGATTTCCAACAGCGGCGAGAAAGTTTCCTTTGTTGGGAAATAAGCGCTGTAGCCATTTGGGGATACCGGGTGGAATCGCTTGTGAGCCGGGCTCATCGCGATAGTAGCCGACCATTTCCAAGCAGAGCATCGCATCGATGCGATCGCCGCGTTTCTTCGCTGCTCGAGCATGAATTTGACTTCCCATGTCCCCCAGATGGAAATGAGGTGGCTCTTCGCAGGCGAATGCCACATATCGGACTCTTTTCTTCGTTTTTTTTAGCCGCAGTAAGCGACTGACCTCTAGCATAACGGCAACGGCCGAGGCGTTATCATCAGCACCTGGTGTGCAGCTGACGGTATCGTAGTGTGCGCCCAGTAATACGATATGTTTATCGTTGATGCCAGGTGATTCGATAATAATATTCGTCGCTTGTACGCCTTGGGCATCATAGTTCTCGAGTTCAATCGAATAGCCCATGTTGGTCCATTGGCTTTCAATGTAGCCGATGGTTGACTGAATCGACTTCGGACGCTTTAAAAATCGTGGGCCGATCAATCCGGCCAGGCAATCAACGTGACGCTTCAGATTTTCTTCGATGTATTTTTCAGATGCGGTATTTGCAATTTGCATGTCAAGATCGGCACAAGGAAAGTTTGATCACCAATCTATTATTGTAATCAAATGCATGAAGGAATCATTCTATCAAGATTTTTAAAAATCTGATTTTGATATCTTTGGTGGCGATGCTGACTCGATCTCGATAAAGTCGATTTGAGCTTCCCTAGTATTTACTGGGAAGTAGAGGCGTACGATTCCGAGTGGTGTTGTTGCAGGCAAATCGACCGTAATCTCCTGCCATTGCTCCGTCGAGGAATGGTAATTTACCACTTGTGCTGTACTTGCCGCTCCACCTGGAAGCCAGTCAACGTGTGCTGGTCCGACGTTTGTCTTCAAGCGAAACTTTACTTGAGTGGGGCCTTGGTGTTTGCCTGCAGCAAAGCCGAGAAAGCTGTTGGTCTTGATATCTTCCAGTTTTAGGATTCCCGCCTCAAGGGACGCACGACAATTTCGAACCTTCCAGCCTTTTAGAGCGGGATCATTTTCGTTTTGGATCATGTTTGCGTTTGCGGAGTCAATTTTTGATGGGAGATTGGAAGGTTTACGTTGCGATTTACCTTCTAGACTGGGGTCATATTGGGTTGGATCAAAGCGAGGATTAGGAACTGGAGCAACTGCAGCGGTCTCCTCAAGAAATTGTTCGATTTTTGAGTCGAGTGTGCGAACCATGTCTGGAAACTGATCGGCTAAATTTATTTTTTCGCTCAAATCGTCTCGTAGATTAAACAGCAGATAGCGATGGTTTCCATTGTCGCCACCATGAAAAATGCGGATTAGCTTCCATTCTTGATGATGCACCGACACGCAAGGTGGCAGCCAATCAGGCACTTGTGGGCTGTGTGGAAAATATTGATAGAGGTAGCGATCTCGCAGCGATTCGCCCTGCAGAGCCGGAAGCATATTGGCACCGTCGAACTTTTGTTCGGGAGCAGGTGGTAGTTTCAAGCCGTGAAGCAGAGTAGGGTAGAAATCTTCGCTCTGCAAAAGTGAATCGTTGAAGGTATTGGGCTTCGTGACGCCGGGCCATAGCACAACGCAGGGAACCCGAGTTCCTCCTTCAAACAGAGTCGCTTTGCCACCGCGTAGTGGACGATTGCTGGTAGGTGGAACACCTGCTACGTCGCTGTAAAGATTTCCGCCATTGTCGGCAGTGAAAATGATAATAGTATTATCGCTCAGTTTGAGTCTATCTAACGAGTCGAGCAGGCGGCCGATTGCATCATCCATGCTCTCCAGCATAGCGGCATAGGTTGGGCAACGTTGTTCATCAGAAGTATCGACACGATCGGTATATTTTTCAATCAATGCCTGTTTGGCGTCGAATGGTGCATGGACGCTAAACATCCAGTAGTTGAGATAGAAGGGATTATCTTTGTTTTGTTCAATCCAACTTATGGCTTCGGAGATCATTCGATCTTCGATATGTTCCTTGGGAGTGTTGGCAGAGAAATCTTTAAACTTCCAGGGGGCGACGTAGCTGCCAGCGGGGCCTGGGCCAGGATGATGAGGAATATCGATATCGAAACCCTGTTGCAACGGAGAAAAGGGTTCTGAACCTAGATGCCATTTTCCAAAATGTCCAGTGGCATATCCTGCGTCTTGCAGCGACTCAGCGAGAGTTCGGTATTCCTGTTTTAACCGAGTTGGAGGTGAGGGTTGAATAGCTTTTTGATTCGGGGCGGCACCTGCAGGTAAGGTAGCTTGCAAGACAACTTGAGGAGTATGGCCATTGGGGGTCGTGATTCCGGTGCGAGCGGGACTAAGCCCTGTAAGTAATGCCGATCGCGTTGGAGAGCAGAGTGGACTTGCCGAATAGGCTTGGGTAAAACGCACGCCACGCTGAGCGAGTCGCTCGAGATTGGGTGTTTGATGAAACTTTGTTTGTCCGTAGAGTGTAGTGTCGCTCCAGCCGAGGTCATCGGCAAGGATCACAATGACATTGGGTTTTGGTGTTTCGCTATAAGAGAGATGGGTTAGCAACAAAAGACAGAAGCAAGTGAGAATGCAAACATTGAGTCGGTCATGCATATCAAGATCCTGTATAAGCGTATTAGGCCGATGCAATTATGAGATGATATCGTGAATGACGTGTCCTTTGACATCGGTTAGTCGCATATCGCGTCCGCCGAAGCGGAAGGTGCTTCGAGTATGATCGACTCCCATAAGATGCAAAATGGTGGCATGCAAATCATGCATTTCCGCCCTATTTTCGATCGCCTTGTATCCGAAATCATCGGTCGCTCCATAGGTCATTCCCGGTTTGACGCCGCCTCCGGCGAGCCAAACAGAAAATCCAAACGGATTATGGTCGCGGCCATCTGATCCTTGGGCGAAAGGTGTCCGTCCGAATTCGCCGGCCCAAACAACTAAAGTCTCTTTAAGTAGATCGCGTTGTTTTAGGTCTTTCAGTAGAGCTGCGATGGGTTGATCGACAGCTCTTGCGTTATTTTCGTGTCCTTCTTTTAGATTGGCATGTTGATCCCAGCGATCGCCACCGACGCGAGGGCAAGTCAATTCGATAAAGCGGACTCCTTTTTCTATCATGCGTCTCGCGATGAGACATTGAGCTCCGTAGATTCGTGTTGGTTCATATTCCGCATCTAAGCCGTACATCGTTTTGATGTGCTGAGGTTCATTGGTTAAGGACATAACTTCGGGCACAGCCATTTGCATAGCGAAGGCGAGTTCATAATTGCGAATGGCAGATTCCAGAGCATCATGTTTTCCGACATCTTTCTCGGCAAGTTGGTCGAGTTGTTTGACAATATCCAGTTTTCGGCGTTGGGACTGGCTGTTTACCTCTGTTCGTTCGATATTGGCAACACCGGTCCCGGAGGGTTTAAAGACAGAACCTTGAAAGCTGGCGGGGAGGAAACCGCTACCGAAGCAATCGAGTCCGCCGGGTGGAATCAGTCCACCGTTGAGGACCACGAAGCCAGGTAGGTCTTGGCACTCGCTTCCTAATCCATAGTTGACCCAAGCGCCCATGCTTGGCCGCCCTTGCAAGCCGCTGCCGGTATGCAAGAAATAATTGGCGAAAGTATGTTCGGGAAATTCGGAGGTCATAGAGCGAATGACAGCGAGATCATCTGCGCAGGTCGCGATGTTCGGGAAGAGCGAACTGACAGGTAAGCCTGAGGCACCGTGCTGTTGAAATTTCCAGAGGCTAGCGAGAACCTTTCCATTGTTATTGAATTGGGTGGGTTCAACGGTGAAAAATTCTGCCGGGTCTCGGCCGTTATATTTGTCTAGCAGTGGTTTGGGATCAAAAGTATCGACTTGCGACGGACCGCCATCCATGTAAAGGAAGATTACATGCTTTGCCCGCACTTGGTGATGCGGTCCATGTCCGGCGCGGCCAAGTTCAGTGCTTTCGGATGCAAAAGCGCGATCTAGACTTAAGGCTGAAAGGGCAAGAGCAGCGAATCCGCTAGAGCACTGCTGCAGCATCTCGCGACGGGATAAGGCTTGGGAGCGGTAGCGCTGGCATGGATATTGTTGATACATGGGGCTACCTTAAAAAGATAAACTCTTTGGTATTGATCAAAATATGTGCAAGGTCAGCCCATTGCTGAGGATCATTGGCGTCTACGAGAACGTTGGAGGCAATAGCAAGTTCCTCGTCGCGCGGTGGTCGGGCGAATGCGGCTAGGTACATGTAGCGAATTCGTTCCTGGGAATTGCTCGAAAAAGCCAGAATACGATTTCTCCACTGGGCAGCTTGCTGCAAAACCATAGGATCGTTCATAAGAATTAAAGCTTGGGCGGGTACGTTGGAAACATTTCGCCGTCCCATAGTACTGAATGGAACAGGGGTATCGAAGGCGAGCATCCATGGGGATATGAAGTTGCGGCGAACCGAGATGTAGATCGATCTTCGACCTTCGCCGTCGAGCGGTCCGCTGACTCCTGGTCGACCGCGGCCATCCATGAAGGGTGTCAAGTGGATTGGAACTGGGGGACCAAATTGTTTGTTGCTAAGCGTTCCAGAAATTGTAAGTAAAGCATCTCGAATCGCTTCGCCTTCCAAGCGTTTGGGTGGACGATGGTGCCAAAGAAGGTTGTTGGGATCTTTGGCTAGAGCAGTTGGGTCTGATTGGCTTGACATTTGATAGGTTTTCGAGAGGACGATGTATCGAATCATTTTTTTGATACTGCGTCCCTCAGCGAGAAATCGGGTGGTGAGATGGTCGAGCAGTGCGGGGTTGGATGGACGTTGCCCAAGCACACCAAAGTCATCGACAGTCGGCACAATGCCTCGTCCCATGAGATAGTGCCAGATGCGATTGACGATAACGCGATGAGTGAGTGGATTGGTAGGGCTATTAATCCATTCGGCCAATTGCAATCGACCGCTACCGACCGGAATAGTCATAGGTTCTTCTCCGCTGATCGCGGATAAAAACCGTCGCGGTTCCAGCTTTCCAGGTTTGGCAGGGTTACCTCGGATAAGAAGATAATCATTCTCGCCGGAGCCATCCATCATGGCGGGAGCTGTATGCGAAGTGAAGACTGCTTCCGATTTCAATTGACTTCGTTGTTCTTTCCAGCGGGCAGCCAGTTGTTGCGCATCGCTGTTAGAAGCAGGTTTCGAAGTGAGATGGATAAAAGCAATATCATCCACGCCGATGTTGCCCCATCCCCCCTCAAATGCATCGACAACTTCTATCTTGGCTCGTTGGCCTTTGAGAGCTTTTACGTCCCAACTGTGCTCGTTCATGCGATTATTGTTGCGACCGGTTGCCGAGTGCACTACTTTGCCATCCACAAGCAAATTGACACAAGTCTTGCCTGCGTGGGCTCCACCACCGATAAGAAATTCGATTTCGTCGCAGTCGATCATGAATTCCGGAGAGGTTAGCGTTCCGATCAACTGATCGCCCGCCGCAGTATTAGATCCAACTTTGCGGATATTGTGGGAGTTGACAAAGAACTTACCTCGATGATTCACATCGCCTTGATAGTCCGCAATTGTTTCGGCTGTTTGCGGGGCGGGGCCAAATGCCTCTCCTTCTACGATCCATTCGCCATAACTTCCCGATTCAAAATCGGTAAAAGTTATACGTTTGCGTTCGATGGTTGTGTTGACAATAGAGTCCAACGACTGAGCAAACGTTTGGTATGCGAGAGCTTGCAGATCCAATTCTGAATCGATTTGACGGCGTTCTTCATCGCTGATTCCTTGCGCGACGAGGTGAACGGCCAAGGTTGCCGAATCCGCCGGCACGAACTCAAGATGCAGACGATGACCGATGTATCGTTTGAGGTTCAGATGGATCCAGCGGTCGGTTTCGCCTACACCTCGAATCGTATCACCGTGCAGGGGACCGGCGATGAGCCGATGTGAATCGACGCAGGCGACGATATGACCTTTACCTTCAACGCGACAGAATACATTTCCATCGGTAACTTCAAAGGTTGGAGAGCGAAGAGTCCGACCAGGTTTTGGAAGCTGGTCGAGTTGACTGCTATTTTGAACGGCGCCTTCGGTGACGGCTTTGAGACCATGCCAAAATGAATCATTGACAGCGACGGTGGCAGGTCGAATTCTGACCCCACCTGTATCATCTAAGTAGAGTTCTCCGCGAGAGCGGGGGGCGAAGCCAAAGATAACTCCATCTTGCATGAATTCTCCAGTCGCAGGATGGGAGTAGTCCACCACGATTTTGTCGTTGCGAATGGCTTGCGGCTGCGGAGTTGGAGCAGTTAAGTCAGCATCCGCCAGAATTCTTTTCAGTTCCTTTCCAAACTCTTGATCCAAGCGTTGGAGTTTTTCAGCGACCAAGCGATTTTGCTCCATGGATTCGAAAGGTGCTTGTCGGTAGTCGCTACTTTGGAGAAAACCGGAGAGCGCATAGTAGTCATCCGAGGAAATCGCATCAAATTTATGGTCATGGCAGCGAGCGCACGCGACGGTGACACCTAGAAAAGTTTTGGACATAACATCCAGCATATTATCGAAGCGATCTGCTTCATCCTTGCGGACATCAACAGGCGAATGGACCCATTCGCCCAGGAACCAAAAACCGGTTCCGAGTACCGACTCATTAAATTTCTTGTCGGGATGGAGTCGTGGTTGTTGGATTAAATCGCCGGCGATGTGTTCGCGGACTAGTTGATCGTAGGGAATGTCGGCGTTCAAAGCGCGAATGATGTAATCGCGGTATTGATATGCATTGGGCGAATCATTGTCGAATTCATGGCCTCTCGATTCGGCATAGCGAACCAAGTCGAGCCAATGTCTACCCCAGCGTTCGCCAAAATGAGGAGAGTTCAGCAATTGATCGACAACTTTTTCAAACGCTTGAGGAGAACTGTCCTCGATAAACTGGGCGACCTGCTCAGCCGTGGGGGGCAGGCCAATAATATCGAAGTAGAGCCGTCGTAGAATGGCGAGTCGATCTGCTTTTTTCGCGGGTGTGAGGCCAGCTTGTTCTAGATCTCGAAGAATGAAATGATCGGCATCACTTTTTGGCCAGTCTCGATTCTGTACTGCTGGGATGGGTGGGTTCTGAACCGGCTTCCACATCCAATGTTCGGCCACACGTTTTTGCAAATCAAATTTAGGTGCGGAACCTTCGACGGTGGGCTCTGCTTCGGTAGGCCAAGGAGCCCCTAATTCCAACCACCGCCGAAAGGTTTGAATCGCTTCATCAGAAAGTTTCCCTTTGGGGGGCATTTCGTAGCCTTCGTAGGTGATCGCTTGCATAAGCAAACTTTCATCGGGGTGAGCCAAGTCGATCGCTGCTCCGGAATCACCACCTTTTAGCAGAGCTTTCCGGCTATCTACGCGAAGGTTGGCTTTTAACTTTGGCGATTTGACGCTGTGGCATTCATAACAATGTTCAACCAGAAGTGGACGAACTTTGTTTTCGAAGAAGGCCATATCTTCTGGGCTGAAACTGATTTCTCCGTTGCTCTCGTTGGTCTGCTGGGCGGGTAGCGATCGAGATATGGCTGGCAGAATGAATGCCAGATAGAGGATAATGCAGAGGTGAAATGGTGAAGAGAATGCTAGTACTGGCACGACACTCAATAATGTCACGCCATTAGATTCGGTGCAACTGAAGCTCGAGCCATTCCATCGCTTGGAAAGTTGCCAATACATCCTATAACCTCGCAAACTCGATTAACTCATGAAATCAATGCAGGCGGGAGTTCGGTTTATCGAGTGAATTCCACCCTGTTCTGGTTGTTGGATCGATCCGGAAAACATAGTATAGTTTTGGGTCGATACGATGGAATCGCGACATCGGTAAACTGGTGAGCAACTGTAATTTTAGCCCATTCATTCCCCCAAATCGAGTCAATTTTGCGACATCCAGTTAACGAATTGCGACATAACGTGTCGGCTCGCCGAGAATTTAGGGAACTTTAGGGAACGATTCGTTCGGATTT
>JBIKMB010000200.1:0-10667 GCA_044359485.1 Pirellulaceae bacterium
GAATCTGCTGGAATCAGAAAAAGAGTTGTGGAAGTCGCTAGTTCTCAAAGAAACATTAGCATCGACAATCGATCATTCTCTGGTGTGTTTGTCCGTCAATGTGCAAGGAAGCAACCTGGAACCTAAGAAGATTTCTTGGGAAGCAACTCGCCCTTATCGCTTAGAACGCGTGGACGATGCAATACGACTGATCGCTCTTTCCATCCAGCAAGATAAGCCGGATACAATCGGTCTGGATCTTAAACAAATCAGCGATCGAAGCTTAGTATGGAAAGAGACATTTGGTGCTGTTGCAATCGACATAGAATCATCCTCTCCGAAACCTACACTGATTGCTGACAACAGAACCTTAATTCAATTGTGGGAACTCAAAGAGTTAAGAGCATTAACAATTCGCACGACCAAGGTTCCGCTGGGGACGCTGTATCAGGAGTATTTCAACAGTCGCTGCGAGAAGTATTTAGCTGGGGTATTCGGAAACTTCTTCATTGCTCAGCAGCATTTGGAAAGACAAACGACGGTTGAATCACTCATTCAAGATGTTCTTTCTGCGCCACCCGGCCCGCTGACGGATGACTTGAGAGAGCGTTTGATTGAGCGTTTATCGATTCTTGAAGTTGCTCGACACCAATTATCTCGATGGCTAGATCGCTGTGTATTGATGTATCCCCACTATATGGCGCAGTGCGAACGTGAGTGGCTTAACGATGTAATGGGAGAGAAGATTGTCGATCGCTCCGTTCAAGAAAAAGAAGCTTGGCGAGTGCATCAGCAATTGCGTGGTGAACTCCGCCAGGTTCAGGCCAGTATGAGTAAAGCCTTAGGAGAACTGGGCCACAATCTTCATGCTATATCTTGGATCTTTCCAGAAGAAGTCCGCTGTGCTGCGTTGGCTGGGCTACGACGAACAGCTGGACTGGCCGAAAAAGGAGCGATGCTGGCAGTTTTTGGTGGCATCGGCGGGCAATTGCTAATGGGACTTGGACGCGCTTCGATCGGCGATCCACTGGGATTCGCAATGGTAGGCGCTTTGGGATTGTCGCTGGTGGGACGACAGCTTGATAACAGTGTCAAGGAGAAAGAAAAACAACTTCGCTTACGAGCCTATGGAATACAGGCACTTCAATGGTGGGATACGACACTTGAAACTGCAGCCGTAATGGCTTTAGAGTGCCGTCGCTCCATGCAGCTTAACGCGCAGTACGCGATGCAGCGAGATAGGCAATTACTTGAGAAGCTTCCGACCGATGAACTACCCAAGGTTCAAATGCGCATGGCGTCGGCCATGAAGCGAGCCCTACATCAAGATGTCAGTTCCCAATTCTACGAAGCTGTTCCTGGAAGTGGGCTTTTCGGTTGGCATTTGGTAGATCATATCACCCAATTATCGATAAAACGATCGGGTTTCGCGCTCAGACGTTTTCACGAAGAATTGCCTGGCGCAATGGCATTGAGCAAAAATACTTAAACCTTTTCCTTTCGTGGGATGATTGCACTCAAACTTACTTTATAATCTACAAAGCCTTTTCGCCACTTTAATACGACTTTTTTGGGATGAGGAAAAGCCAATATGAACGACAATTTTGAAATGAATGATGACTTCGAAATGCAACCCATCGATGTCGATCAAAATGGCCAAGCGGATATGGTACCCATCGATTTAAATGATGATGGGCTTATCGATGGAGTCGCAATGGATTCAAACGGGGATGGTTATTTTGATAAAGTGGGCGTTGATACCGATGAAGATGGTTGGGTTGACACCGTCGGTAGAGATGTCGATCGAGATAGGAAGCTGGATGTGTTCGCCTTTGACACCGATGGAAATGGAACCTTTGATACTCTTGCGAATGACAAAACAGGCGACGGTGCACTTGATGATGTATTCGTAGATAGTAACGAGGACGGAAAATTTGATCGGGTTGCCTTGGATACCAATTGGGATGGCAACGCCGATGTTTGGTCGGTAGATTCCGACGGCGATGGTATTTTTGAGGAAGAGCTAGTTGACACTAATGCCGACGGACGAGGGAACGAGTATACAAAAGATTCGAATGGCGATGGATTTGCTGACGTTCTAGCAGTCGATTCCGATAACGATGGAAAAACCGATATCACGATGGTGGACAGCAACGGCAACGGGGACTTGGATCAAGTGTCGCTCCGTGACTCAGGTTCTCCAATTCTTTTTGACCCAAATGATAAGCGTTCGCGTTTTGGCTGATTCATCAACGTAGATCGTCATCGACATCGGACATATCCCCAGCGACCTGGACGAGAGATATTTGCAGTTAACTTTAGGAAACATCTCAGAAAGCGATACTAATTGTTTGTAAACTCTTGCTTTTTCCCTTCCGGGTCTGAACCTTTCGCTCCCAGATGTATCTTTACTGATACAAGGGCATTCACAATAATTCAAACGACAGATTCCAAAAAACGTCTCAAACCACGGCTAAATTAACATGTACGCAATATTTCCCAGTCTTTCACGACTCAGCTATCGTATCGGGTGAGCGACTATTGAGAATCTAGACGCCCCCGACTTCTTAATTCTATCGGGGGTGAAGTGTACTGGTTTGCACAGGTCGTCCGGAACGATCGAGAGCGGTTCGATTCCGACTCCTCCGACTTTCATTGAGAACAAGATGATCAACTGTCTCGTTGGAGTACATGCATAGGTCGCCGGTTAATGTGGGTTCGATTCCCACCAGCGCAAAAATGATGCAAATCATTGCACTGTTCTTTGGCAGAGAGCCGAAAAAATTCTCTGACACACTCTTCGTTGACCATCTTTTTACATAGACTTCCCTCGCTCATTTCTGGTCGAGGGAAGTTTTTTGTTTATCGAGATCCTATCTTCCGAGTATCTATCTTCCGAGTATCTATCTACCGAGTCTTTTCCTACTGGGACCTAAGCGGTCATGAGCCCTCGGTAGAATCTCGAGCAATGTGTGGTAGCCCGCCGGATCAACTTACATTCAATCCTTTTGGCTGGAACAACGAAACCTTCCCACCTCAAATCCCCGCAAAGCGACGTGTTTGGTTTTTCTACCTTTGGTTCTTTCCCGCCACATCTTAAAGGACGACGGTTTCATCTCGCGTCGCATCAACGCGATAACTTCACCCGGGGTTAACCCGAACTGCTCCCGGATCGCATCGAAACTGGTGCGATCCTCCCAAGCCATCTGAATAATTCGATCGATTGCAGCTTGCGATAGGTCGCTGCCAGCCCTCTTCTCCATACCGCATCGTCCTTCCTAAATTTTGACTTACCGATTAAACTCACTCGACGGCCTCGGACAAACCTTTTGCCGAATACGACACGCAATCCGTTCGAATGTTGTCTGCACACGAATGTATTCTGCATACAAGTCAAGATCCGTGCAGACACAGAAACCGTGAAATACCTAAGGACGGATTTCCTTATAGAACATAAAACTTTCCGGCAAATGCCGAACCAGTGCCTGGAAAACCACACAAAATGGCACGAATAGAAAGCTCACGCCATAGCGGGCAGTTGAATGAAAGCTCTCTGGCGCGAATAGCCCGAACACGATCGCTAGTCCCTACTTGAGATAGCATTCGAACCATTCAGCAAGCCGTTCAAAGCTCTGGTCGGATACGGTGTGACCTTGATGGTGATTGAGCAATCCCAAGCGTGGCGTCTTGCCATACAGTCGGTACACTGGCATAGCAGCTTGTAGATAAGGCCATGATCGATCTCCATCCGCTGCTCCTGAAGACTCACCTCCTAGGACAAGAAACGGTCGCGGTGCTATCAGAGCAATCAATTCATGGTGATTTCTGGGAAAGGTTTTGTCTGAAACAGCGGGGCCGAGATACCACGGAGCTTGCCAATTGGTGGATTCGAATTCAATTCCTCCCTCGCTGAACACCGCGGCCGATATTCTCTCATCCAAAGCTGTGAGGTAGAGAACTTCTTTCGCGCCAAGCGAATGGCCGACCGCACCAATTTTCTGCGAATCTACGGTAGGAAGCGAGGCGACGATATCGATGGCTCGACTGGCATCAAACAGCATTTTTCGCATTCCCAAAGAATTGGGATATCGCTTCTGAAAATTGGCAACCGCTTCTTGATAGCCCATGCCTCCTCTCCACAAAAAGTTCTCCGGACAAATCACAACAAATCCTCGTTGCGCTAAACGCAAACCGATTTGCTCATCACGAGTGCCGCCGATACCGGCTATGGTTCTGTTCGTTTGATTGGTTGTGGCGTGCAAAGCAACTATGGCGGGCCTGGGATTTGTCACTCCGATCGGCTCAAGCAAATAAGCCGTGAGAAATTCGCCTACTTCATTCTCATAACGGATCAATTTACGTGAAATGGTTTCAAGTTCTTCGGTCTGCAGCACCTCGATTTTTGCAGATCCTGGCTTTACAGGATCTGGCCCTAGAACCTTTTGCCAGGCGTCCCCTAAATCCTTCCTGCGTTGCCTCCATACGGCCAGCACGTCTACAGATCGAAATTCACTTTCCGTTAACAAAGAAGTCAGTGGGCGAGGTAAAGGTGCCAAATGTGTTGGTGGTTGTTGAGTATCCTTTAACCACGGTACATCGTCTGCCCCAACTATGAAAGCCACCCACAACCATGTGCTTAAGGCAACAGAAAGATTCATAAACCAATCATCCTATGCGATAGTAGGTCATTAAAGATTGAAGCTAAATTTCGTAATGCATTTTCAACGGCCATCTATTCCTAATGGAACCACCAAAGTATTTGGCCGGTATTGCTGACGGACTTGAGTCCTGGCCAACCGTCAATTAAACTTCGCACAATGTTTCGCAACAATTTCTACGCTCTACGACATCACTACCATGCTGAATCGCAACGCAACTTACGTTACCTTTGTCACCACGATCCTCAGCTTGATGACAATTGCCTCAGCCCAAACAGCTTCATCAACCGCAGAGTTTAAGGGGGCTACACTTTACTTCGGTGGAGACATCCTGACGATGCAGGGTGCGGCACCTGAGTATGTGGAAAGTCTAATCGTAAAGGATGGTAAAATACAATTCACCGGAACTTTTAAGGAAGCCAAGAAACGGATTAGTGCTGAAGACAAACTTGTTGATTTAGCTGGCAAAACATTATTACCCGGTTTTATCGATACGCATGGGCATTTTGTCTACTTTGGGAAAAATCTTGTCGACGCGAACCTCTTTGGTTGCAATGATATACCAGAACTCATCGATCGCATGAAAAAGCAAGTGCAACTGACACCCAAAGGTGCTTGGATTGTTGGCTTTGGATATCAAGCTCGCGCAATGAAGGAAGGACGCCCTCCCACCGGTGAAGAACTAGACCAAATTTCGACCGATCGACCTGTAATGGTTGTAGATTCCTCGGGACATTTGGGAGCAGCCAATCAGGCTGCTTTTCAGGCAGCGGGTATTACTTCGGAGACTGCCGACCCGACAGGTGGAATCTTTGCGAGAAAATCGGATGGCAAGTCGCTGCTTGGCCCTATGGAGGAAACCGCTCTAAATGCTGTCCGCAGCAAACGTCCGCCTTTTAATGAAGAATTAGCAAGCCGAGCGATTTTAGGCGCGGCCGAAGTCTGGGCTAGCTACGGTCAGACCACCGCGATGGAGGCAGGACTCGGGTTAGGCAATGATGATATCGAGATTGTGCTCAATGCAATTGACAAAAAGCTACTACCCATCGACTTGTATATCGCGGCAAAAGATTCTGCGCTCGATGATTCTCTCGCCGCAGCCTATTCAGTCGCGTCGCAATATAACGTGGATCGCCGTGGAATTGTGGAGAAGTTGCGAGCGGCTCGGCCCGATCTGGATGATCGTTATATCAACCGCGTTCGACTTGGCGGTGTTAAGTTTTGGTTGGACGGAAGCCTTGATACTGCTTGGTTTACTAAGCCCTACACCGAAAATCCAGCTGGTAAGACAGGTTCTTTTTCGGGGTATAGACAAATTCCAGACGAGCTTCTCGATGCTGTTTTTGATAAATACTGGCCTACTGAATTACAAATTCACATGCACATGAATGGTGACGCAGCGGCCGATCAAGCTTTGGCAGCAATTGCGAAAGCGGTCAAAAAACATGGTAAGCGAGATCATCGACCCGTTTTTGTCCATGCTACTTGGCTTAGGCTCGACCAGATAGCATTGATGAAGGAGTATGGCGCCATTCCTAGCTTCTTGACGGCGGGTATTATTCCGGGGGGAGATGCCGTGGTAAGACTGTGGGGTTCAGAACGGTCTGCCGGCGCCATGGCGTCTCGAACTTTTCTGCGAGCAGGACTACCTTTCACCTACTCGCATGATGCGCCCGTTTCCCCCACCCCTTCCATTTTGGCGCTAGTTGATGCGGGTGTGAATCGACTTTCGGGAACTGGAAAAATCGTTGGGCCCGATGAACGAATCGGACCTTATGACGCCCTAAAAGCAGTAACTGCGACTGCTGCATATCAGCTGAAAGAAGAAAAAACGAAAGGAACTCTGGAAGTTGGCAAACTCGCAGACTTAGTCATTTTGGAAAAAAATCCATTGAAGGTTGAGTCAACTACGATCAAAGACATTATTGTAGTTGAAACGATAAAAGAAGGCCGGACAGTTTTTTCTCGCTGAACTCGATCACATAACCGGAAAAACTTCAACCGACCATTTGTAGAGCACTTAAGGTACCAGTGCTTGTACCGAAGCTGTCGATTTCTAAGCCCAATCGCTGGAGCATATTCAAGTAAAGGTTGCACAACGGAACATTTTCTGATTCATTAAACTTCAGATAACTTCCATGCTTGAATCCACCACCGCATATCAGTACCGGTAGATTCTTGACCGAATGGCTACTGGCATCACCCAGATTACTGCCAAAAAATACCATTGTTTTATCTAGTAAAGTTCCGTCCTCTTCGTGGGTCGCCTTCAATTTGCCAAGTAGTCCTTGCAGTGTCTTGAGAGTTTCTTGCTCAACGATCTCCAATTGTGCGATTTTTCCTGGATCTTTCCCATGATGCGATAAATCATGGTGCCCCAGAGAAACACCCTCAATGGGCGGCGCATTGGTGGAACCGGCCAACATAATCGTGATCAGCCGAGTCGAATCTGTTTCCAAAGCCAAGTGGGCTAGATCGAACATCAGTCTCGTCCTGCCGATTAAGTCGGCAGGATTCGAAATATCGATTGGGGGTTGCACATTCACTTTGCTCTTCGGTTTCTTTGCCCACCCTTCGTCCGAGCCAATTTTCTCTTCCAAGGCTCGTACACTACTCAAGTATTCGTCCAATTTTTGACGGTCTACACTGCCGAGCGAACGTCGTATTGCTTTCGCTTGGTCAGAAACATCATCGAGAATACTCTGACCGTCTTCGAGTCGGCGATATTGAGCTCGCAATTCGTCTGGAGAGCCGTCCAGGAACAATTGCGAAAATAATTTTGACGGCGACGTGGACGCCGGAACAATCGCTCCTGTCCGAGTCCACGAGAGCCCGAGACCTTCGCCGGACATTACCAAACTAGAAAAACGAGTTTTGCTTCCTAGATGCTCAGCTGCCAATTGGTCAAGGGAAATCGAATTTCGGAAACCTGGCTTTCCTGCCCCTTGTGCTCCAGTCAAAAAACTAGCTGTTGCTTGATGAGCAAAACCAGGATTAGTACCTACATGAGACAAACCAGAAATGACGGTCATTTCCTTTCGAAAGTCTTTGAGCAGCTCGAGATAACGCGTGTTCCCGTAGTCGATACCTGCCTCTTGCGGAAAAAAGTTCGGTGCGTACAAACCGAGAGGTGCGCAAACGCAAATCATACGCCGAATAGCGTTGGAATTTTCTGCCCCGGCAATTCTCTTTGCTAGCGAACCAAAGCAAGGCAATGCCAAACCGATTCCAGCGGACCTAAGAAATTTTCGTCTCGTAAGAGCCATGGTGCACCAACATCCTTTTCGACTATTTCTTTCGAAATGCGTGTGAATCGATTACCGCATGAATCATTGAACGGAGGCCAAACTTTTTTTCGCGAGCTACCTGGACGATCGTATCGATATCAGCGCGATCGGCTAGGCCAACTTTACCACCTGTAGCATAGCTCAATAGCTTTCCCGCGAAAGCGGCTGCGAGTTCGTCTTGGTTGGACAGGAGCAATTGCTTGTAAGCCTCAACGGAGTTGAATTTCCTCCCATCGACCAATTCGTCGTCAATTTCAATAAGAGGTCCTTGTCGATATCGCATTCGCCGACCTTCCTGCGTCACTTCAGCCCCTTCGCCGATACTACGATAGTATTCCCGCCAGCCGCCGATGACATCAAAGTTTTCAAATGCGAATCCATGCGGATCGATGATTCTGTGACATCCAGCACATTGCGGCAGGTCGCGATGTTTGGCAAGTTGATTTCGAATGGTGGTTGCGCCACGAATATCGGGCTCGACTGCCTCAATATTCTCTGGTGGTTTCGGCGGTGGCCTATCCAAAATTCTGCTGAGCAGCCAGTTTCCGCGAATGATGGGCGATGTGGTCGTTCCGTTGGCCGTGACCTTCAATACGGCTCCCGTCGTCAGAATGCCTCCCCGCGGCGAATCGCTGGGTAAGCTGACCTTTTGGAACTCGACTCCCTCAGGCACACCCTTTATTCCATAATGCCGTGCTAGTCGCCCGTTGAGATAGGTGAAGTCGGAATCGATGAAATTCGCAATACTGAGATCATTGCGAAACACCTCATCAAAGAAAAGCTCGATCTCTTTAAGCATAGAGACCTTCAACAAGTCATCATACTCCGGATACAGCATGGCATCCGGTGAGGTATCATCGATCGCTTGCAGCCCGAGCCATTGATCAACAAAATTCCTTTTGAAGGCTGCTGACTTTGGATCTTCCAGCATCCTTTCCACTTGCTGATGGAGTATCGAGAGGTCTTTTAATTTTCCCTGCAGCGCCAGAATGAATAACTCCTCATCGGGCATAGAACTCCAAAGAAAGTAAGACAAGCGAGAAGCAAGTGCAAAGTTGTCCAAATCTCCCACTGACTCGCGCAAAAACAGAAATTCCGGCGATAAGAGAATTCCTTTCAGCGCGACACGTATCGACTCTTCGAATGATCGCCCTTGTTTCTGTAGGCGTTCGAATCTTATCAGAAAGGGCTGGATATCTGCATCGGAAATTTCACGCCGAAAGGCTCTTCTCGCAAATCGAGAAAGTATTTCTTGGGCATCTGTTTGCGGCGTTTCCGAAACAACTTCACGACGATTCCCTTGGGATGCAATGGCCGACTGCTTCAACTCACCAAAGATCCTCTGGTGGCTTTCGGGTGGCCATACTTCATGAATGGGCCCCTCGATATCAACATGCTGTATCAATAGCCCAGGTCCTTTGTAATTTTCCGCGCCGATCTTCTCGACCTGAGGCGGCGTTACACCCAAGCCATCGACTACGATTCGAATCGTAAGATTGGATTCCATGTTTTCAACAAATTCAATCACCTTCGGTTCGTTGGGCGGAACGGAAAAGTATCCGATCAGATATTGCTCGGCCGCGGCATTCATCGGTCCCGCTTTAACATAAAAAGTTACCGGCTTATCCGTTTGAATCCCGTATGCCGAAATGCGAAAGCGATATTTACCACGCCCTCGCGTATTGAATTGCCACATTGTCACTTGAATATTTGCAGATACCCACGAACTGAATACGGCCACGCCATCGGCTTCGTGTCGGTAAACACTCCCTTTCGCTTTGACCGTCCGTTCATCGCGAATATCGAATCGTTTGTTGATTGTATGGGGACGCGGGCCGTTGGCGATTGCCGCATCAAGTACTCGATCAGCCGCGGCTAAATATCCGTCCAACAAAAAGGATGACACGTGCAGGGACTCGGCTTGATTCCCAAAACCATCCGACACCGTATCTTCGGGAATGAGATCAGATACATCAACTTCAACACCCAGCAAATCGCGTATCGTGTTTTGATATTCGATGCGGCTTAATCGACGAAGCGGGACCCGACCTGTGACCTCACGTTCTTTTTGAATAGCAGCTATCCACTGCGTCTCGATCGACTGAACTGCCTTGCTTCGCTCGCTGCTATCAGGCTGCAGTTCCTCAGCAGGGGGCATCAAGCCATTAGCAATTTGATCGCGCACTTCCACCCATAACTGTCGATTCTGCTCGTCGGCAAAATTTTCCGTCAAGGCGGATAAATCGAACTCATCTTTTCTTTTGGATTCGTGGCAGCTATTGCAAAAACGTTTAAAAAAATGGTTTTGAATCGAATAGGGTTCTTGAACAGCCGCGGCTGAGCCATTTTGCCCGAGAACCGGCACTGACAATCCCGTCAAAATGTAGAGTAAAATAAGGACCACGAGAAACAATACTCTGAGACGTTGTCTCCGAACGCCATTTGTCCACAAAAAAAAGTTGCTCGCATTCACGATTAAGTTAGAGGAAGTAATTCCCTCGCCTTTCGTTTGGTCGGTCATGGACGACATAAACCGCTCGCAGATTCAAATAACCAGCACAATCGGATCATTTTACTCACCTGGCAGCCAAGACGTATAGTCCGCATGGAGAATGAGTGGACCATCTCCTGAAGTTTTCACTCCATTAGGGTAGTTTTCGGAAAAACTAAGCGAATTTTCCGCGTGACTTCCCGCCCAATTTCGGCGATATTGAAGTCCCGCTGTGTTCACTCCCACCTCCAC
>JBIKMB010000412.1:0-2996 GCA_044359485.1 Pirellulaceae bacterium
CTGGCGGAGGGAAATCGCCCCCTGGAGATCTTCTTGGAAGATATTCTGCTGGACGAACAGGAAGGCGTAGAAGAATACAGCAAACTGCTGCAGAATACCGCTGCCTCGGCTGCGCAAGTGACGGGTAAGAAGATCGGATAAACTCGCCTTATTGGGCGACTTTGGTATTTGAGCGAGCGGGGATTGGTTCGGGAAAACGAATGATCCTCGGCTCGCTCTCTGTATTTTCCAGGTCCACATCGACCCTTTGCCGGCAACTTCCTTGCTTTTGACAACTGAGCAAGCCTTTCAGAGCCGACAGTTCGCGCTGTGTCAAGCGAATCGAATTTTGGACAAACCAGCCTATCCCTTCATTGAAGCTCTCGAAGCGGATTTCAAAATCCTTATCCTCATGGTGGCTGCGATATACAGAGATGCGTTCGCCGGGAATCGCTTCGATGCAGGAGAGAGGCAAATCTTCGGTTATCGGTGTCATCGTTATATGGTTGCCAGGTGGGGGGAATGCGGCTAGGCGGCTTTTCTTTCGCCACAGCTTTATTATTTCGGGGTGATGCCCCAAAAACAAGTGCTATTGAGACAGAATCTCAGTTAGGGTCTGTCCGAAAACCAGATAATCGCGGCCGGAAAACAAGGCCTAACGCCGTCGGCCGGAAACCGGGGCCGGAAACCGCAGCTAATGCAACGGTTGATGTTTTTCTAGGGTCTGGGCCGTGGGCGTGTGTATACTGATCGAGGGATGTGTCAGGTGCTGAAGCAGCATCGGCCAGTGCGAGGAGCTAAGGTGAGGGTTTTATATGAGGTGTCTCTAGGAGGGGTTCTGGTGCATAAGAACGGTTGGGTAAGGAACGCGGTGCGTAGCGGCGCGGGATCCCTTGCGTTGGCTCTGCTCTTTGCGGTCCTTTTCTTTGGCTTGCAGCGATTTACCTTTTTATTTCGTTTTCCCCCTTACGAGCGGACGACGTTATGGGCTCCCGGGGCGCTCACCTTTACCGCCTTGTTACTATCGTCCTATCGACATTGGTGGCGTTATTATCTTGGGTTGTGTTTAGGGGCATACAGCGCGTATTACGGCGATCGGCAGATACCTGAATCCACCGCGTTATTCACCGCCCAATTTCATTTCGCGACAGTGGCGTTGGGCGTGTGGGGCATTCGGCAAATAACGCAGAAGACACCCTTCACTTCCATCGGAGCGATGATCGTTTTCGTCGTTACGGCGGGACTGGTAGTGCCTCTGGCCACCACGCTTCCCAAGGACTTGATGACATGGCTGAGTGGCGGAATTATTGTGTGGCCGGCGACCATTCGAACGTTTCTCTGCGTGGCTCTTGGCATGGTGATTGCAACACCTGCGTTCGCCACGACACTGTTGCAATTACCTGCGTGGTTGCGGCAGTCGCCTTGGATGGAGAAAGTCGAAGCCTTGGTTTTGGCTGCCATATTGTTGACGGTTGGTGGCTTGGTGTTTACGTCAGCCGTCGACACCGATGCGATTCCGACTTTGGTTTATGTTCCCATACCGATCCTGTTGTGGGCGACGATTCGCTTTGAGTTGGCTGGTGCGAGTTGGGCTTTATTGGCGATTGCCTATTTGTCGACGGCCAATGCCGTTCGGGGCATTGGACCTTTTATCCGCGGGGCACCGGACGATCATGTTTTGCACTTGCAGTTATTCCTGTTAGCTCTATCCCTGCCGCTTCTTTTCATGGCGATCATGGTGCAAGAGCAGCGAAAATCGCATGCGCTTTTGATCCATGAATCGGAAAATAAACGGAAATTAGAAGATCGATTTCGCTTGGTGGTCGAGTCGACGCCGAATGCGATGTTGATTGTAGAGTCCGCTGGAACGATCGTTCTGGTCAATCAACAAACCGAACGTTGGTTTGGAACAACTCGAGAGCAATGCGTGGGGATGAACTTCAATAAGTTGTTGCCACAGCGCTTTCAAGATTTGTTCCTTGAAGAATTAAGATCATGCTTAAGCGGCGTCTTCCCTGAGGAAGCCAAGACGAAAGAGTGCTACGGCTTGCGATATGGTGGTGAGGAGTTTCCGATCGAATTGAGTCTGATCCCTTTGGACTCCGACCTGGATCGACTGGTCCTGATCTCGATCCTGGATTTGACCGAGCGGCGCAAGGCGGAAGAGACTCGACGAGAGCTTATTCACGCGAATCGGTTAGCCACTTTAAGTGAATTGACAGCTTCAATCGCTCACGAAATCAATCAGCCTTTAGCTGCCATCCTGAGCAATGCGGAGGCGGGTGAGTTATTGCTAGAGGATTCGACTCCGCCGCTGGATGACTTGAAAACTATTTTGGTGGATATTCGTAATGACGATTTGCGGGCTGGTGAAGTGATTCGCAAACTTAGAAAATTGATGAGCAGAGGCGAAGTGGAGAAGTCGTGTGTAGAGGTGCAGAGCGTTATCCAGGATGTGATCGCTTTCGTTCGTACTGAAACGCGGCGGCGCGGTATCGAGGTCAGCTTGACGGTGCCATCGGAAAGCCTCTATATCTCTGGCGACCGAACACATTTGCAACAAGTGCTCTTGAATTTGATCGCCAATAGCGTTGAGGCGATGTCGGGCAATGTTGAGGTGCGGCATTTGCAAATAGCGGTAAAGAGTTCACATTCGATGGTTGTAGTGACTGTGGCTGATACTGGGCCGGGAATTCCAGTTGAACAATTGAGCCGAATTTTTGATCGATTTTACTCGACAAAAAGAGAGGGTATGGGAATTGGTTTGGCCATTTCTAAAACGTTGATCGAGGAGCACGGTGGCAAGATCTGGGTGGAAAGTGTCGAAGGAAAGGGTGCGCTGTTTGGGTTTCAAATACCAGAGAGCGGACATGACGAAGAACTGCCATCTCTCGAGACGGCACCGAAACTCACGCAACATTACAGCGTAGGAACCATCTAATGGAAAACAGGTCTGTCGTTCATGTTGTGGATGATGACGACTCGGTTCGAAAAGCCGTTAGTCGGTTGCTCAAAGC
>JBIKMB010000201.1:0-10559 GCA_044359485.1 Pirellulaceae bacterium
CTTGCCGTTTTGCGAATGGGAAAGTTCTTTTCTCCATGAATCGAAAAGGTAAAGACATTGGATTGCTTCCCCAGTATCTCGGCAGTCCCATTTCCTTGATGAACATCGCAATCGATCACCGCGGCGTGTTGAATGGTGCCTTCATGCAGCAAAGTGCGAATGGTGACTGCGGCATCATTGAAAACACAATACCCTTCGCCAGCATCCGACATCGCGTGATGTGTTCCGCCCGCTAAGTTAATACCGACACGGTGCTGTAAAGCGATTCGGGCTGCTGCCAAAGTCGCACCCGAACTGCGGCGAGACCGTTCTACCATTGCATGAGACCAAGGAAACCCAATCCTGCGGATCTCCGGTTCTGTCAGTAGTCCGTCGCGCACGCGTTCCACATATTGCTGAGCGTGTGCCAAGGAGAGTTGTTCGTCGGTGGCGGCAGGTGGAACCAACAGCAGATCATCACGGTGCAGTGGTGTTTCTACAATTCGCTGCCGAAGCAATCGATACTTGGACATCGGAAAGCGATGTCCCGGTGGAAGGGGGAGTTCGAAGTGATCGGTATAAAAAAGATGCACGCATTAACCCTAACGTTCACAGCTAGTCGATGATACCAGTTCATGCCCGTCCGAAAATTCTGCGCGGTAGGCCGAACCGCGGGTGACGCCGTAGGAGTATGCCGATGGCAAAATCGATTTGGGTGGAGGCTAAGGTGCTGGTGGAACTTCGGTGGCAGCGTCGGTTCGAGCTGCAGTTAATGGCGCAGACCAAACATCTGCGGCGATATTTGCAATCCCATGTTTGCGAGTTGCCACCAAAGCTCGACTACCATCGGGCGTAAACAGTACATCCCAAACACCACTCCCCACACCGTCCCACGAACCAACACGACGGAATGAATTCAGATCATAAAAGTGCACTGAACCATTCATGCAGCCCACAGCCACAACATTTTCCGCGGGGTGCATGGCGAGTGAAGTTCCCCAGTCAGGCAGCATCTGCAGCGTCATCTGCAATTTACCGCTGGCAATATCGAACAGATTGAGTCTTCGATCGGCATCCGCCGCTACGATTTTGCTGTTGTCACGTGTGAACGACATCTCCCATACCGCCGACTTGCCGAACGATAGTGTTTTGACTTCGCTATTGTTTGAACGATTCCAAATTTTGATTGTTCCATCGCCCGCGCAACTTGCCAACAACGCTTTGTCAGGAGAGAGAGCCAAGTTGTGAATGGCTGCGGCATGTGCATCCCATTGAGCGACAACGGCGCCATCTGGGAGATGGATTTCGATCAGCTTGCCATCTTCGGTACCGGCGATCACTTTGCCATCTCCGACTGGCAGCAAGACGCGCGACCAACGCATCGGGACTTCGATCGGTTGAGTCGTATTGGGAGTGGCGAGGTCGGAGCGAAGCAATTTGCCTTTGTAATCGACGCTCAGCAGTGAGTTTGCTTCGGGAACGATCGCGATTGCCCAAGCAGATGCGCCGGTTTCATAAACTTTCGTTGCAGCCGCGAGGTTATCGAGCGAAGCGCGAACAACTTGTCCAGGGCGAAGCAATAGACCTTGGGCTTGCGTGGCCCACACTTGATTGTTGGGGGCATCCCAAGCTAACGAGGTGGCCCAAACATTTGGCTCAGCTGCCGGCTTGGCAGCGTCTCCTTCTTGGGCCTGAGACTTTGCCGCGAAAGCCATGGAGGTTATGAGTAAACAAATGTGAGCTGTGCTGCGAAAGAGGCGGGATCGCATCGTGTTATCTCCAAGAAGCGGAAATCAAAGGCGGGTACACCTGATACAGGATGGTATAAATCGATGCCTCAATCAAGTAGCGGAGCAAAAAAAGAACCTCGCCGCAAACCGCGCGGCCGTCCATCAGGCGACCGCTATGCTACGATTCGAGCACCTGTTTCACTCGGCCGCTGCGAACATTAATTCGATCCAAAAATAGGACTCCAGAGGGCTCGCCGCGTGGTTTGGCTCCCCTGCATTTACGGCGAGCATCGGAGGAATTTCAAGCAGCGATCAAGCCGCTCGGATCACAGAAATGGGACTGTCTGCATTCCAGTGTTTCGTGTTGCCTCACGAGCGGCCAAGCAAAATCTGTTCCGCTTTCGTGCATAACTCGGTCGCTGCTTCCTGCGTCGGCGCTTCGGCAATCAGACGCACAATTGGTTCGGTATTGCTGCCACGAACCAAAAGCCAACGATCACTCCAATCCATACGCAAACCATCCTGCAGGCTCGACTCCAAAGGCTGCAGGATCTCTTGCAAACGCAGATAAGCTTGTGGTAATTGCTCTACCGGAAAACTGATTTTTTGTTTTACCATCGCAAAAAATGGAATGCGTTTTACCAATTGCGAAACTTTCAAACCGGTTCGCGCCATCAAACTCAGAACAAGTGCCATTCCGACAAAACTGTCGCGAACCCAGCCAACCCGCGGATCGATCGGACCACCGTTGCCTTCGCCTCCAAACAAAGCGCCACTTTCCTTCATCAAGTCGACCACATTCGCTTCGCCTACAGCGGATTTCAAATAGGGAACTCCGTGATCGGCTGCGATGACCTTGGACATGCTTGAGGTCGCGCAGTTCGTAACGATTGGCCCCTTGGCTCGTGATAAGACTTCCAGAAGGCAAAGTGCAACGGTGTACTCTTCACCGATATAGTGGCCTTGCTCATCGATGATCGCCAGTCGGTCAGCGTCTGGATCTTGACAGAAACCGATATCGAATCCTGATTGTCGAACTGCGGCGGCTGTGGTTTGCAAGTTTTCGGCGAGCGGTTCTGGGGGATGTTCAAATTTTCCGTCTGGGGTGTGGCCCAAGAACAGAGCGTGGATACCGAGTGATTCCAACAGGCGACTCCCCAATAAACTTCCAGCGCCTCGGTTGCTATCCAAGAGAACGCGAAATCGTCGCGCTGCAATGACACCTGGATCGATCGTCTTGAGGACCAATTGTTCGTGTGCTGCGTGAGGGTCTACGATCTTGGAGGAAGAGCCTAAGCCATTGACATCGCGCCAGCCCACAACGCCTTGACGATACGCATCGCGAACTCGTTCTCCTTCAGCAGCGGGTATAACGCGTCCTTCGCGATTGAAAAGTTTGATACCATTGTATTGAGGTGGATTGTGGCTGGCCGAAATCTGGATTGCTCCAACGGCTTGTTCTTCACGAACCAGAACACCGACAGTGGGAGTTGCGCAAATACCCGCATCCAATACATCGAATCCATGAGCTTGTAGGGTCGAGCTTACGGCAGCGGCCAGCATAGCTCCACTCCCGCGACCATCACGCGATAGAACCACATTGCCCCGAGGTAATTGACTGCAAAATGCGGCGATGTATTTTACGGCGACCAGCGGAGTTAATTCGGTTCCTACGATTCCGCGGAGGCCGCTGACGCTTATGATCGGTTCGCTCATTTTTCCCAACCTCTTCGAGTCTATAATTCAAAAATGGGCTGATCGATCCCATATATTGCGATTTTCGAAAATCATCGCTGCGACACTATCTCTTACGATCGCCTTCATCCACCGGCGGCATCACCTACGGATCTGCCTAGTGTAATCGACAGTAAAGCTTCTGCCGACCCAGGATCGCGGTTCCACGCATAAACGAATATTTGGAAGTCTAGGGGTATTGGGAAACCCAAGTATTACGGGTTGCCGAGTCCTTGCGAGTTGGCGTATAACGACCCGAACGGAATCGCCTTCAATTCTTTTTCCAATATCCAACATAAAACATTGGACACACCATGACCCAAGGGACATTATCGGCTGAGATCGAAACAGCGTTGGCGAGCGTTCGGAACGCTCAATCGGAAGGGAAAGTGACCGCCGGCGCCGTTGAAAACCTGAAATGTTGGTTGACCGAAGAGCGTTATTCGGATTATCGAAAAGCGATTCTCGAGCATATACGCGAAGGAAAATGGCAAAAGCTCGACGATGTCTTTTGGACGGTGATTCCTTTTGGAACTGGGGGGCGGCGCGGCCGGATGTACGCTTTCGGCTCGAACGCGATCAATGATCGCACCATTGGCGAAAGTGCGCAAGGTTTAGCTGACTATCTTCGCAGTACCGAGCCAACAAAGGAACTGCGTTGTGCGATCGCTTATGATACTCGACACAACTCGCGACACTTCGCTGAATTATGTGCTTCGATTATGGTGGCTAACGGTTTTCGAGTTTTCTTTCTGGACGATTATCGCGCTACTCCACAGTTGAGCTATGCGGTTCGAGCCAAGAATTGTGATTGCGGAATCATGGTAACGGCGAGCCATAATCCGCCGAGCGATAATGCGGTGAAGGTCTATCAATCGACGGGTGGTCAAGTATTGCCGCCGCATGATCAAGCGATTATCGATCGAGTGATGACGGTACAGGAAATCAAAAAGGTTCCCTTTGCGGAGGCATTGAAGAACGGCAAGGTAGAGATTTGTACTGCGGAGATCGATCGCGATTATTTAGCGGAGGCTGTAAAGTTTGCGTTTCCTGGTCCGCGGGATGTCAATATTTTGTACTCGCCTCTGCATGGCGTTGGTGGTTTTGCCGTGCCACCCTTATTGACGGCGGCAGGCTTCAAGAGCGTAGAAGTTTTTGCACCACACGCTCAGCCAAGTGGTGATTTTCCCAATGTGCCAGGCAATGTTAGCAACCCAGAGAATATTCCGGTCTTTGATTCCATGATCGCGTTAGCCAAGAAGAGTCAAAGCGATGCGTCGGCTACTTCGATCGGTGCCGTGGATTTGATTTTGGCAACCGACCCTGACTGCGATCGCATGGGAGCGGCTGCGAAATTAAAGCCAACCCAGGATTCTGAATGGGCGACGATCAATGGGAATCAACTCGGAGCTTTACTGACCGATTATGTGCTTGGGGTCCGCAAAGCGACCGGTCAATTGAAGGCGAATTCCTACGTGATTAAAACTTTGGTCACGACCGAATTGATCCGTCGGATTTGCGAATCCTATGGGGTGCAATGCCAAGGAAATATCCATGTGGGCTTTAAGTGGATTGGCGGCTTGATGGATCAGTTGGGACCACGCGAGTTTGAATTTGGAACCGAGGAGTCGCACGGTTTTTTGATCGGCAGTTATGCTCGCGACAAAGATGGTGCGGTAGCATGCTTGCTGATGGCATTATTGGCTGCTCAACTGAAGTCAAAAGGTCAAACGATACATCAGCGTCTCGATGAATTGTTGATGCAACATGGATATCACGAGGAATCGGTGCTCAACGTCCAGATGGAAGGTAGTGAAGGAATGGCTGCGATGAAAAAATTGATGCAGACATTCCGGACCGAACCCCCTAAGCAGCTCGGCGGTTTAAATGTCATCGCGGTACGCGATTATGATGCTCTCACCATTCGTCGCGCCAACGGTGCTGCAGAGAAACTCGATGCTCCAGCGGCCAACATGGTCATCTTAGATTTGGACCAAACGGGAAATTATGTGGCCGTGCGACCATCGGGTACGGAGCCCAAAGTGAAGTTCTACATTTTCGCTAGCCTTGATCGCGAATCGTCCACCGATTTAGCCGCAGCGCGAGCAACGATTGGCAAACGCATTAAGCAGATTCAGACGGAACTGAAAACGTTTTGCAAGTGAGATCGATCCGAGGCGGTAATAAGACGCCAATGAGTCGGTGAAAAATTGGTGCATAGAGGGGGCAAGCCAAAAATGAGCGCTTAGGTCGTTCCCTAAGTCAATCATTGGGCTGTGAGCATCGGGGGAAGAGCATGCGAAGGGGACTTTTCGTATCCTCTCCCTCAGGACCGTTGCTTTCGATACAAATGATCGTTTTGATGAGATCTTTGGTGTCCGGTTAGGGAAAATAGCTGAATTTTTTGGGCGTGCAATTAGTCTAAAAGCTATGAAGACGCCAATCCAGATCAGCTCATTCGTGTTGTCTGTTTGCCTCCTGGCCTCTGTCGGAGCGGTTCACGCTCAGACACCTCGATCATCGTGTGACAAAATCGATTGGTCGACCTTGCCTAGTCGCTTCACCCATGATCCTGCGGGACAGCGAGTGCATCAATACGCCGAGAAGATGGAACCGGTCGCTCCGGTGCGATCCGATTTTCAGCGAAGTGGTTTTCGGCAGTTTCGCAGTTCCATTCAGGTCGGTTCGTCGGCGGACAACATGCACATTGTTGAGCAATGGGGCAACCCGGTTCAGCCGTATGAAGCTTGGCGATTTCCTTATCGACCCTATGGAGCGCCTTACGATCAATGGGGCCCGAACACACAGTTTTGGGGTACAAATCCTTTTTGGCAAGGTGGATTTTGGCCCAATCCTATCCCTCATCATCCACTGCCGGTTCCCGCTGCAGGGAATGGTTCGCCGATGGGGGATGGAATGATCGATAGTATGCCGAGCCAGATGGGGCAACCGGGTATGGGGCAACAGGGTATGGGGCAACAGGGTATGGGAAATACTTTTCCAGGTGGTTATCCGCCTGGCTATTTACCCCCCGGATATTATCCACCTCCTGGTGGCTATTGGCAGCATCCTCATGGCACTGCCCCTTGGAATCCAGGTATTGGCCCATGGACGGATGGTTATTACCAAGATGCTCCGCGACAACCGCGTTTACCTGACCGCCAATTTTTCTATACGCCCGGTCTGTAGTTGGTCGAAGACCTTCGCTGTTCGAAACATCGTATTTCGGTCTCATCCGAAGAATCCGAAAACCGTGGCTAACGCTATCGGCTGATGAATGCCGCCGATGTCGTTATAAATGCTCAGCGGATCACATGAAAGCAATGTGCCAGTAGCAATTGCCATTCGATCCAGTCGAGACCGCGGAGCGTCTTCACCAGATTTTCGGGTGCAGAAGGTTGAACGGCTTTTTGATGGATGTCCACCCAGTCGTCCAGGAACTCATCAATTTTGACAGGCCGCACGAGCTCTGGCGTTACGATTCGATAGTAATGTTGCGTTAGAATCGTTTGTCTGAAGTTGCTGATCACAGGACTCTTGGAGGCTCGTTGATACCAATACTTGGCGTTATCCCAGTCCCCTTCCCTGCGATGCATGATGGCGTGCCAACAACAGCCATGCAGGCTATCCCACTTTTGGGCATGAGTATGGGCACTATCCAAATCTCCTTCCAATAACCATAGGGATGCCAAGACGAGGTCCTGCAGTTCGTCGGGGAAACGCGTTTTGCCCGTTTTATTCGTGTGCTCACGCTCCCAATCGAGGATGGCGTTACGCAGGGAGGTCTGTTCACTTGTTCCCTGAAGACCTGGCAGCGGAGCCGATTCAACGAGTGGCCTAAGATCGTCGGGAAGCAAAGCCCCTAAAATTGGCAGGATTTCCGGCATAATTGGTCCGATGTAAACCCAGGAGTCACTAAAGGTGCGGGGTATTATTGTACAATTACTAGATGGACTTTTGTTTCCTGGCGAACATTTTGCCGCAGGAAAAGCGTAGCACCTACCATCACTACAAAGAATTCGATGAAGCTGGTAGACTCTGTACGGGCTCTGCGCCCGAAATCGTGGTACTTTTCTCAACTGTTTCAATAACTGCATCAACTTGCGTTGAGAAAAGATGCGAAACTGTTCGTAGACGTTAGTTCAATCCTCCTTTTTTGTTATGCGTGGTCATTAGGCGATGTCGAGCACTGGCGAAGAAAACAAGATAGCAAACAGTGGCGAAAATGCTCCTCAGCAGGTTGGCGACTCGGGCGAGTCGAAACAGGGGCGGGGGCCAATAGATTTGGCTGCCGTGCGACGACTGCGTGAGAGTCAGCAGCAAATCGAAACTCGCAAACCAAATCAAGCTGGTGGAGGGAAGGATAGACGCCCTGCCAAGGGACCAGGTGGTGCCAAGGGGCCTAAAAGTAATGAAAGCGGTGACGGGGCTGATCCGGAAGGGGACAACGCAGCACGAGAAGTGCGGAAACCGCGGGATGAAAAGAAAAAGGATTTTGCTCCCAAGGTTGCAGTCCCATTGAAGCGAGGCCCCACAGACGATGACATTTCCGCATTCATGAGCGATGCGTTGCTGGATGCCGATTTGGAAAAAATGTTGGTGGGCGACGCGTTGTATACCGCGGGCCGACGCCTCGAAGAAGGCCAGCGATTATTGGCCACTGTTCTGAAAGTGAGCAAGGAAAATGTGTTTTTCACGCTGGGTGGCCCGGATGAAGGTATCGTTCCGCTGATTCAATTTGAAAAGGTACCTGAAGTTGGCGCATCGCTGGATGTGATGGTACGTGCCTATCTGCAAGACGATGGGCTGTATGAGCTGACGATTCCTGGGCAAGCAGTAAATGCGGCCGACTGGAGTGAACTGAAAGAAGGTGAAATCGTAGAGGCTCGCTCGACAGGTGCGAATACCGGCGGTCTGGAAGTCATGGTGGGCAACATCCGAGGTTTCATTCCGATCAGTCAGATCGCAGAGTACCGGATTGAAAACGCAGCGGACTTCGTCGGACAGAAATTTCTATGCGTTATTAGCGAAGCGAATCCGCAACGCGGCAATCTTGTTTTGAGTCGACGGGCGGTATTGGAGCGTGAGAAAGAACAAAAACGCAAAGAGCGTTTAGAGAAATTAGAAATCGGATCGATTGCCGAGGGAACCGTTCGCAGCATCAAAGATTTCGGAGCCTTCGTCGACCTCGGGGGCTTGGATGGTTTGATTCACATCAGCCAATTGAGTTGGGAAAAGGTCAAGCATCCGAGCGAGATTTTGCAAGAAGGGCAAAAGGTGCAGGTTCGCGTTGAAAAGATCGATCCGGCAACTGGAAAAATTTCACTATCCTATCGTTCGCTGCAAGATCATCCGTGGGCTAAGTTGAGTGAGCGATTGCCGATTGGCTCGAACGTCAAGGGTACCGTGACACGCTTGGCCACATTCGGTGCTTTCGTGCGTGTCGCGACTGGTGTGGAAGGCTTAGTGCACATTTCCGAATTGGCCCATCATCGAGTGCAGTCGGTGGGAAATGTGGTTAAAGAAGGTGATCAAGTCGAAGTGAAGATTTTGAGCATCGATGAAGAGGCTCAAAAAATGTCGCTCTCACTCAAGGGCGCCAAGCCAATGCCGGAAGTTGAAAAAGCAGCCGAGCCAGAACCCGCAGTTGAAGAACCTGTTCGCGAACCCGTACTGCCCAAGCGATCCGGGCCGCTCAAAGGTGGCTTAGGCGGTGGTGGGTTCAGCGATTTATTTAAGCTTTAGCCTCGGCTAAATTTCGCGGTTGCGCAGATGGCACCACCAAATTGTGCGATTTAATTAGGTCGTCCATCTGCGACCAGATTCCGCTGTGAGTTGTGTTGCGAGTCATTAAACGAATATGTCTTGGTAAAATCGCGGCCAACTCAAGTCTAAGCAGCAACCTAGCTCGGCAGTGCGGATGTCATCCAATCGATGAATCCGCTGCTCAAAACTGCCGAGCCTACGATTGAATAGCTGGCGAACCAACTTCTGCTTACCGATCCAACGAATAGATACTCTCTGGCTGCAGATAAAAAATCTGTTCGAATCCTTAGGTTTTGGATTCAGTGCCATTTTTATTTCTGTTCGGAGTTTCTTTGTTGCGTTTGTTTTTCTTTGGCTCTGCGGGAGCGGCGGCTTTCTCGCGAAGTTCTTTCACTTCCTGTTCCAACACTCGAACCCGTTGCTCGGCTTCCCGTAACGCTTTTTCCGCCTTTTCGCGAACCTCTTGAATTTGGCGTTCCGCTCGCTCGCGCATTTCGCGTTCGTTGTTCTCCACTTCTTTGCGCATCGCTTCTTCACGCATTTTCAATTCCCGACGAACGGCCTCCAACTCTTGTTGTTGGCGTTCCATTAATCGTGCCTGCTCTTGTTCGCGTTTGCGCATCGACTCCATTTCTTGTTCTATCTTTTGCCGTTCACGCTGCAGTTGCTCATCGCGCTGCCGTGCGCGGGCCGTTTGGGCTGCTATCTCTTGCTCGATGCGCTCGCGCATTTCAGCTTCTGCGCTGCGTTCCCGCTTGAAGCGATTGACATCCTGATCCAGCATTTGTTTGGCAACGATGGATTCATTCTCGAGCGATTCCGCTTTAGCCATAATATCCTGGGCAAGATCATGAGCCTCAGCGGCCTTCAGTTGTTGAGCTGCCGCTCGCAGATGCCCAATCTTGTTTTGTAAATATTCGAGCTTAAGAAGTTTAGCTCCAAACTCTGGAGGTAAAGCATCATCGTTTAGAGCGGGAACTTTCTTGGGAGGAGCAGCTTCTACTTTTTGAGGTTGTGCGGCTCTTCGAGGTCGCTCTTTTTTGGGCTCACCTTCAACTTCCTTTTGGGCTCCGCTGGCATTTTGAAGCGATTCTTCCAGGAACTTGATTCGACCTTCCAATCGCTCGATCGCGGCATCGGGAGCTCTGCGCTCTCTCATGCCTGCAATCGTTTTCTTCAGGAGTTCGATCTGAGCTTTGATTGGCTCGGGATTCGTTGGCCGGTTGCGCATCATTTCCTGAATTGCTGTTCGATCTCTGGCCGCTTCGGGGTTTTGTTGGGCGGCGGCAGGAAGTTCAAGTCCCAACGGAGCGAACAAAGCCAAGATAAAAATTTTTCGCAGGTTCATGA
>JBIKMB010000413.1:0-2970 GCA_044359485.1 Pirellulaceae bacterium
TTTATCGCGGGAAATCGGTCCCTAATATTACCGACATCGAAGTTAGTCTTGAAAATGGAACTATTTCAGTCAAGTACCAACTCGAGTCCAGCCCCGAGGTGGGTTTCAACGTGAGCGTTCCCATGATCTTATCGATACCAAAAACCGAATGTCGTACGATAGAATTTTATGAAAATGATAGGCTTGTCGCGACACTCAAACCCAAACCGAAACCTTGAAATGCATCGAACTTCGCCACCGGAGTTGCGCAAGTCTCATCGCTTAACTCTTAGTTCGCCTTCGAGCCGTTCTGGACTCCTTGCTCTGCTTGTACCCTTCGGTAGATCGTCTGCTTGCCACTTATGAAACTCGCGATAAAGCATGATGTCGCGGTATAAACTATAAAGCCGATCAACCATACACCTGAGGTATCCGACGCGAATAATTCAATCCCCAAGACGGTACTTGCAAATGGTGTTTTGGTGGCGCTTGCGAAGACGGCAAGCAATCCTAAAGCAGCCATTAAATCGACCGGCGCTCCGAGCAAGACGCCAATCGAATTTCCGAGAGCGGCGCCAACAAAAAATAAAGGAGTCACCTCACCACCCTTGAAAGCGGTCCCCACAGTGAAAGCCGTAAACAGAAGTTTCAAGATCCAACTGAAGTGCGTTGCTCCTCCGGCGACAAAACAACTCGAAATCGTAATGGAATTCAGCGCCTTTGGATTGGAGTTCACGCCTAAACCTAAATAGGCATCTCCCTCAAAGATCAGTGCGAGAGCGATCAAGACAAAACCGCCCGCTAGCGGCCTAAGCCAATCGATGGAAATCCAGTGCTTAGCCATACTCGAAATGCAATGAGTCGTCCGCACAAACAAGCAACTGGCCATCCCGAACAAACAACTGGCCAAAACAACTTGCAGCAATAAAACATAAGCCGTCGCAGCGGAGAGCGAGCCTGCGACTGCCCCGTTCGAGAAGGAAGGAACTGCAAATGGCGTATGGACAATTCCCCACCAAGTCGTGACCTCATCCGAAAGTATCGCGCAGAACAAACAAGGAATCGTCGCTAGAAAATTCAATTTGCCTCGGCTCAAAACCTCTAACGAAAAAATCGCGCCCGCCACGGGTGTTCCAAAGACTGCTCCGAATCCCGCTGCAACGCCCGCGTTAAGAAATGGACTTAACTGCTGCGTTTGAATGCCAAATCTTCTTGCGATGACGCTTGCGAGACTTCCACCCATTTGCACGGCAGTCCCCTCTCGACCCGCGGAACCACCACCAAGGTGCGTTAGAAATGTACCGATCAAGACCAAGGGAGCCATCGCAGCAGGTACACCTTGCCTTGGCTTCTGAATCTCCTCAAAAACAAGAGCATTTCCCTGTTCAGCGCGTTGACCGAAGCGTCGATACAGCACAGATGAAATGACCCCAAAAATGGGCAAGCCATAAAGTAACCACGGATTCTGCCAATGGCATTCGGTGATTCGATCTAAGCCCCATAAAAAAAATGCGACCACCGAGCCGGTCGAGATCGAAATCGCCAGGTAGATCATGCCAATACGCAAATAAGAAATGCCATTATGCATCTACCTAAACTCTCAACTGCATGAAACATCCACAATGTGAGGGAATATACCCAAAGATGAAAGAATACCACCTAGATCCGCCAAGCCGGCTCCTAGCAGACAAGCTTAAGCGGATAAACTTCGGACCTATCTTAGCTACCTGCGTCCGTCCTCGACGCGATAATAGACCCGTTTTTTACCGACTCTCGCAGTTTCAACTTGCGACATCGCCTTGTGACGAAAACGCTTCACCGCCCCCCCCTTTTTTCGATGTTGCATCGAATATACGCGTGATTTACATTACACTAACTCAACGGGTATTTATGCCCTTTATAGCATTTAAACTTACACGACCGCACTCCCCAAAACCGTCACGGCTTTCATTCTTTTCTACCGTTCGGGAATTCTTATGCGTCAACATCATATGCGAAGCGGCTTTACCTTGGTTGAACTTTTGGTTGTGATTGCCATCATCGGTATCTTGGTCGGATTGCTCCTTCCGGCTGTGCAAGCGGCCAGGGAATCGGCCCGTCGAGTTCAATGCGTGAATAACCTTAAACAGATTGGCTTGGCGTTTCATAATCATCACGACACCTTCAAAGTTCTTCCCTCCGGAGGTTGGGGCTGGTATTGGATGGGCGATGCAGATCGTGGACCGGGAGCGCGACAACCTGGGAGTTGGGCCTTCTCCATCTTGCCACAGATGGAGCAACAGAATTTATATAATTTGTGTGGCGATGGGCAAGCGAATGTGATAACGCCCCAGCAAATGGCCAGTACGGCAAAGGCTACTCAAACCGTAGTCGCAACTTACATCTGTCCATCCAGGCGTGCCGCCGCGTTATACACGCGCGCGATCGCTGCGGGTGTCCCGGGGGGCCATGCTTATAATGCTGATCCAGTTCCGTCGACCAATCGAGCCGACTATGCTGCCAATGCGGGCGATGTCAAAGTGATGTGGGGTGGTGGGCCTGATCCCGCGAATGGATTCGCCGGCAATGGATTCTACAATATGAACGCCTGCAACGGTATTTCGCATCAACGCTCCGTCACCAAACTGGCCGATATCATCGATGGTACCTCCAATACCTACATGGTTGGCGAAAAGTACCTCAATCCAGACCATTATGAGACCGGCTTGGATTACGGCGATGACCATAGCTTTTTGGCAGGCGACGACTTTGATCTGCATGCGTGGACAGATAACCCTCCACTGCAAGACCGCAAAGGCTATGCCGAGTTCTGGAGATTCGGTAGCAGTCACAGCAGTGGCTTCAATGTTGCGTTCTGTGACGGATCTGTTCGGCACATCATCTATACGATTGAACCTTCCGTTCATCGCTTTCTGGGAATCAGAAACGACCGACAACCTGTTCAACTACCTGAATAGTTTAAAGGACTTCTGATATCATGCGCTATTGTCT
>JBIKMB010000414.1:0-2951 GCA_044359485.1 Pirellulaceae bacterium
CGCAATCACGACCAGCAGTTCGACTAACGTAAAGGCGGCGCGAGCAGGAAACGACTGTTGTCGGTTTATGCTCCAAGAAAATTTCAATATTCGCATGCTGGCGTTCCACTCGGCCGCGCTGGGATGATAGTCAAAGGCTTGTTTGATTGTCGCGAAGTTTGGTAGGAGCGTCAACGCAGGGGGGGGCATTCGGGCGTTTGTTTTGGCAAATGGTTGCGACAAAGTTTCAACATTTTGTGTATGTTTGTGTAGTCAAAAGACTGGGGTGTTACAATTCAGTTACAGGATTACGAGCCTATCCGAAAACCATTGGCGTTAGCCGCGGTTTTAATGTAGCAGCGAAGAGTCAACCCGATTAGCTATGCACCGCCTTGGCGTTGGTCGCGGTAATCGGGGTTTTCCGATAGGCATCTAAGACGCTCGACGAGGCAGGAAGCTGGTATTAAAAAAGCAGAGCTATGCAAGACTCACTCCATTTATTTTTTCCGCTGTTATCGAGTATTTTATTCGTTTTAGCGGCGACTTTCGCGCGTCGGGCAACATCGTTGGGAGTAACGCCCTATACGGCGACAGCGTTATCAAATTTTACCTTGGCAGCGATATGGCTAGTGGTTGGGGCAACGCAAGGGGCTTGGATACCGCTAGCTTCATGGTGGGAAGCGGTATGGGTTGGAGCGGCCTTTGTTACGGGGCAATTGGCCACGTATCTAGCGTTTCGTTTAGGGGATGTTTCGCTGGCGACACCGGTATTTGGTGTTAAGATTATCTTGGTTGCTCTGATCAGTTCGATGCTTGCCGATCAGGGAATCACGCCGAGTATCTGGATTGCGGCCTTCATGGCGACGCTCGGCGTAGCCATTATTCAGTTTGGAGCCAGTTCGTCCTCGGAGACAAAACTCACGGCGCGGCGAGCAGCATTTTCGATTGGCTTCGCGTTATTGGCGGCTATATTGCTGTCTATTTTTGATATTGCAGTGCAGCGGGCGGGAAAGAGGTATGGTGCCCTACCCTTTTTGTCGTCGATGTTTGTTTCGGTTGGTTTTTTGTCCGTGGGTTTATTGCCATGGACCAACTCTGTGGCTCACATTCGTTCGATAGGAGCTAGCCGGTCATTGCTATTGGCCGCTTTCTTAATGGCGACTCAGGGTCTTAGTGTGACTTATGCTTTGGGTCAATTCGGTGATGCAACGCGAATCAACATTGTTTATTCGTTGCGCGGATTATGGTCTGTGTTATTTGCATGGATCGGGGCACACTACTTCACCCAGACGGGTAGTGGCTTGGCACGCAGTACGCTATTCTACCGATTTATCGGCGCGGTCATGGTGACACTGGCAATTGTCATTGCACTGGTACGTTGACAACATTTACATTCCTCTGCAGGGACATCGCAACGCAATTGGGTGTTGGAGTCGGGGGGCAATAGGATGTGGTTTCACGAGGATGATTCACCCAAACTCGTATCTCCTGGCTGACGTTATTAAGTTCCGCATTACCAAATCCATGGGAATATCGCCTGGAGGTTTATTGATGAGGGCTCTGCTCGTAAACCTTGTTTTCTGAGCAAGTTTTTGCTGTCAGGATATAGAGATATAAAACCCTGGTAAAAAATTCTATAGTTGGACTTATCTCTTTTTGCACCTTCAAAATGTGTACGGTGCTTTTTTTCGTCTTCGGCAATTTCGCGATTGAGTTCTATGAGGCACTCGATCAAGAGTTGCTGACCCTGCTGAACGTTACCCTTCCTTTTCCATATCTCGGCCAAGATGATCATCTCTTCAGGGTGGTTTACAGCCGGAAAGAGATTTTCTCCAAGTTTAAAGAGGAGTTTTTCGGCCAGTGCACTATCACCAGCTTTAAGTGCCGCTTTACCCAATCGGGAGTAGCCAAGATGATGTTCGTAGGTGGATTCATAGCGACGAATGAATTCAAACACATCGCTGTTTCGATTCTTCGACACGAGGATATTGGCATACGATTCGAAGTAACTGATCAACAACGTGGAGTTCGCCAGCGCGGTTTTCGTTTCTCCCGTGAATGATTCGGAAAGGGCCAGAAGTCTCTCGTAAAGCGTGACGAATGAATCTTCTCGCCTCGTGCCTCGAGTGGCTACGACTGCGTCGAGATAGGAATCGAAATGTGTTTCGATGGGCCCGAAAGGCTTAAGTAGCTCGATTTGTCTCTCGCTGTTCGCGGTGGGGATTTCATCGAGTAATCGTTCGTAGGTGCTCACGATTTCTTCAGGCGTACGCGGTTTTGTATTATTGAGACAAATCGACCTATCCTTGGCTTCCAGTGGAAAGCCGAGTAATTGACGCCCAAGGTGAATCTCCAAAACCGCCTTGTCATCGTAATCGCCCTTGTCTCGGCTCGGTTGCTCAGCTTGCGGATACCACATGGTGCGAGGGCCATCGAAAACAATCCAACCGGATTGGTCATTTTTTTTCGCGGTAGCTAAGGCAAGTGTGTGATTGCGAAGATTCAGTTCGCTATTGGCAACGACCACCGAAACAAGTTCAACATCGGTGACGGGTTCACCTTTCCACTGGGAGGGCCAATAGCTTAGTGGCAGCAATTCCTCCGATTCAGAATCTTGGATGAGTTTAGCATACTTAAGTTCGCAATACTTAAAGATGGAATAGATGTCTTCGATGGGGCGTCGCTCGATACCGTCGATGGCCAAGCAACTTTCTCTGCCGTCAACAACAAGCCCGAGAGTTGTTCTATCTGGCGACAAGCCATACTTCTCCTTTGTAACATGGCGAATGAGCCATACTTTGATTTTGGTATCATTGGGTAGCCAAGTAAGTTCGCGGTGGTCCACAATGTCAAACTTATCCACATTGAGTGACGGCAGTAAATTTGAAAATCTTGCCAGGGCGGCGAAATTCGGTTCTAGAGCTTCGGCAGGAATTGCATTTCGCTTTCCAATTTCTTCGAGATAACTTTTT
>JBIKMB010000415.1:0-2935 GCA_044359485.1 Pirellulaceae bacterium
CAGAACCAAAGGACGCAAGTCGGGCGGAATCACCGGAATAACATCGAGCACCATCCATTCGGGACGATTATCGCTGTCGCGGATCGATTCGACCAGCTTCAAGCGATTGATCAGATCCTTCTTTTTTTGCTTGCTTTCGGTTTTGACCAAATCAAGCCGCAACTCTTCAGAAAGCTTGACTAAGTCGAGGGCCGACAACAACTTTCGAACGGCTTCGGCTCCCATATCCGCATCAAATGCGTTCTCACCCCACTGGGCTTTCGCTGCGCGATACTCTTCTTCGGTCAGCAATTGCTGGTTTTCCAGATCGGTCTCTTTCTTGTCGATCACCACGTAGTCCTGGAAATAGATAACCTTTTCCAAGCTGCTGGTTTTCATATCAAGCAGGGTACCGAGACGACTCGGCATGGCCTTAAAAAACCAAATGTGTACAACGGGAGCCGCCAATTCAACGTGTCCCATTCGCTTGCGACGAACGCGGCTGTGCGTCACTTTAACACCGCATCGATCGCAGATCATTCCTTTGTATTTCATACCGCGATACTTGCCGCAGGCACATTCCCAGTCCTTCTCTGGACCAAAAATTCTTTCGCAGAACAACCCATCTTTTTCAGGTCGATACGTTCGATAATTGATAGTTTCGGGTTTTTTCACCTCTCCGAAGGACCAGCTACGAATATCCTGCGGACGAGCAAGACTGATCTTCACTGAGGTGTAATCATTAACGCGATCGTAAGTTGTTTCGCCAATGGCCATTAAAAAAGGCTCCTTTTGGGGTTCAGCGTCACCGAGGTGACTCTCGATCGGATAGGTCTATAGGCTATCTTCCACTGGCAATTGGGAAGACCACCACGGTTATGTCGGATTTGCTTTTTCGTTTTTTGCTTGGTGTAAAGGGGCATCCCTGTCAGGGACAATCCCCTTTACCGGAAAACTATTTCTGTCAGGTTTTCAACTGCCTGATTCTATTAAAGGCGACGCTTTTCCAAACGCATGTTGAGTGCCAAACCTCGAATCTCATTGGTGAGAACGTCAAAGCTGGCTGGTGTGCCGGCTTCCAACGTGTTTTCACCCTTGACCATCGATTCATAAATCTTGGTGCGTCCTTCAACGTCGTCGCTCTTGACCGTCAACAACTCTTGCAAGATGTAAGCGGCTCCGTATGCCTCCAATGCCCAAACTTCCATCTCCCCGAAACGCTGACCACCAAACCGGGCTTTACCACCCAGAGGCTGCTGCGTAATAAGCGAGTAAGGACCTGTGGACCGGGCGTGAACTTTGTCATCAACCAAATGATGCAATTTCAACATATAGATGTAGCCAACGGTGGTTTCCTGCTCCATCTGCTCTCCGGTTCGTCCATCGCATAGACGGATCTTGCCGTGGCGAGGAAGCTTGGCAGCTTCCAAACAATCGTTGATGTCCGATTCGGTGGCCCCATCAAAAACGGGCGTCACTGCTTGGAAGCCTAAATTGGCTCCCGCCCAACCAAGATGGGTTTCCAAAATCTGTCCCACGTTCATACGGCTGGGAACACCAAGCGGATTGAGCAAGATTTGCAGTGGTGTACCATCGGGCAAGAAAGGCATATCTTCGACAGGCAACACCTTCGAGATAACCCCCTTATTTCCGTGACGACCTGCCATCTTATCGCCCACGCTGATCACGCGTTTGGTGGCGATGTAAACCTTCACCATCTGTAGCACGCCGTTGCGCAATTCGTCGCCGCGCTTCATGCTGTTCGATTTGCGATCGCGCTCGTCCAGGGCATGTTCCACCGCGGACCAGCAATCTTTGTAAATGCGCCGCAATTCGCTGTGATGACCAGGATCCAAACGATTCAGCAAACGCGACAAATTAAATGTCTGTGCTTGTTCGGCAACAAATTTCGGATCTTGTCCACCCGCAAATGGAGTACCATCGGTGTCGGTTAGCTTGGTACCAGCCGCCTTTTCCATTTCCTCGATCATGCCACTGAAGACCTTGGAAATGTCTGCGTTACCTTCCGTTTCGATCCGCTTGAGTTCCTTTTCGAATTCCTTCCTTTCATCATCGGTAAGGCTCATTCTACGCGAGAACTTCTGGGTGTTGATCACAATACCCTCAACACCGGAACTCACTTCCAGCGAATCGTTTTTAACGTCTTCGCCCACACGACCGAAAATCGCATGCAGCAATTTTTCTTCTGGAGTTTGCTCGGTCTTGCTCTTGGGCGAAACCTTGCCGACCAAAATATCACCAGGTCGAACATAGGTCCCGACACGCACGATGCCGGTTTCGTCTAAATTGCGTAACGCCTTCTCGCTGACGTTGGGAATATCGCGAGTGAACTCTTCACGTCCAAGTTTCGTTTCGCGAATTTCAACATCAAACTCTTCAATGTGAATCGATGTGTATGTATCGTTCTTGACTAGTTCTTCGCTGATGATGATCGCATCTTCGTAATTGAACCCATCAAACGACATGAAGCCCACAAGCACGTTTCGACCTAGAGCCAGCTCGCCCAAATGAGTCGCCGCACCATCGGCAATAATCTGCCCGTCCTTGACTTTGTCGCCCAAGTTGACGATTGGACGCTGATTCAAGCAAGTTCGTTCGTTAAGTCCCTGGAATTTCTTCAAGTGATAAATATCTGTTCCGACTTCGATTCGGTTGGCATCGCAGTAGGTTACTTTGCCACTTCTTCGAGCACGAATCACCATTGAGCTATTCCGAGCTACCTCTTTTTCTAGACCTGTAGCAACAATCGGGGGTTCGGTAATCAAGAGGGGAACCGCTTGGCGTTGCATGTTAGAACCCATCAACGCACGGTTAGCATCATCGTGTTCCAAGAATGGAATCAAACCAGCCGAAACCCCAACCATTTGGCTCGGCGCGATGTCCATATACTGAATCAAGTTCGGAGCACAAATCTGGAAATCCGCACGATGTCGGG
>JBIKMB010000416.1:0-2926 GCA_044359485.1 Pirellulaceae bacterium
CATGGCTCACCTTATCGGCTAGGTCGGGAAAACCATCTCGGCTATGGGCGCTGAGGCGAATGGCATTGGGATAACGTTGTTGGACCAACAGGCAGCGATCCTCGGCGCCTGGTCGATCGATTTTGTTCAACACCAGTAGGGTGTCCTTTTCTTCGATACCGAGTTCTTTGAGCACCGAGTAGACCGCTGATATTTGCTGAAGAACCGCCGGGTTGCTAGCATCGGCGATATGCAACAGTAGATCGGCTTCACGAGCTTCTTCGAGAGTGGCGCGGAAGCTGGCAATGAGATGGTGAGGCAAATCGCGGATAAAACCGACGGTGTCGCTCAGCAATACCGGGCCCCAGCCTGGCAATTGCCAGCGGCGGGTGCGGGTATCCAGAGTGGCGAACAGCTTATCGGCGGCTTCGACATTGGCATCCGTCAGCGCGTTCATCAATGTGCTTTTGCCAGCATTGGTGTAACCGACCAGCGATACCGTCATGCGATCGCGTCGAGCGGCCACTTCGCGTTGTCGGCGTTGTTCGACTTTTTTCAATTCTTCTTTCAGTTCATGGATTCGCTTGACAGCCAAACGTCGGTCGACTTCCAATTGCTTTTCACCTGGTCCACGCATGCCGACGCCCATGGTTTGGCGGGAAAGGTGGGTCCACATGCGTTTGAGTCGGGGGAGTGAATATTCCAGTTGGGCCAATTCGACGGCTAAACGCGATTCATAGGTCCGCGCGTTGTGGGCGAAGATATCGAGAATAAGTTGCGTGCGATCGATCACCTTGGTTTCGATTTCTTTTTCGATATTGCGAGACTGGGCGGGTGAGAGATCGTTGTCAAAGACGACGATATCCGCCTGATGCAACTTGACCAGTTGCTTCAGTTCATCGACCTTGCCTTTGCCGATGTAGGTTCGCTGATCGGGGCTAATCCGTCGCTGAATAATACCAGCGACAACTTCCGTACCAGCGGTCTCTGCCAAGCCAGTCAGTTCATCTAAGGGATTGGGAAGTTCGGAGTCTGCGGTGTCTAGAACGCGGGCAACGATGCAAACTTCCTTGTCTGAATGAGTGTTGTGGGACTTCGTCTTGACTGACTGGCGGGCTGATGACTGGGTCTCCAACGACGTGTTGTCTGATGAGTGGGTCGCGCGGTTCTGAGAGTGCACGATAAAAAATGTCTCCGAGTGTTTGGGTTGCCGCCGAGGCAGCGAAGTGTTGAAAGCCAAAGCTATTGGGAATAGACCGGCGTTGCTAGCGACAGGTTCATTCGAATTATACGCTTTTAAATCCCAAGAAAAGTAGTTGGTCATGGGGGGTGGCGGTGGAAATGAGGGGGCATTTTTTTGATAAAATGTAACGATTGATCAAGATTTGAGGATTAAGGGGTCGATAACTAGATCTGTCGAAGGCAAAAGAATTGGATTTTCGGATCCGAATCGGTTGCTGAGACAGGGGGGTTTTCAAAACTAGATCTGTGGTCAATTCCACCTTGCATGCGTGCGGCTGCCTCGTAGGCTAGCCTTAGCACCCGTATGGAATTGGCGACTGTCCGGTTGGGCGGGACCCTCGATTTATGCGTCAAACTCTCTTTAAATTTGCGGCTTATCTCCAATTGGGAGCCGTAGCCCTCACTGGCTGTGCACCGACGCAGCCGTATTTTCTGCGTGAGAGAGCAGATCTGGTGCATTATCTCGAGACGGCTCAAGAAATCGAGTATCCGGATCTGGATAGCAATCCGCTGGCGGAAGCTCGCGATTCTTACAAGCCCTTTTCTCTGCGCAACCTCGAGTATGGCGAAATCGTGGACTTAACTTTGGAAGAGTGTGTCCAACTGGCGCTGGAGAACTCGAAAATTTTGCGAACTTCTTCCGGTAATCAACAGCAGATCAATGGACAGTCGGCATTGGTGCTCAGCGGTGCGGAAGGTCAGGTGAGCAGTGTTTATGATGCGGCGATTGCGGCCAGTCAGTCGGGTGGTCAACCACTGAATATCGATGGGAACGGCAATCGGCTAGCGCCTCGTGGAGCGGTTCGCAGCAATCAGGTTGGCGGTGTGGAAGATGCCCTTGCGGAATTCGATTCGCAGTTCTCGTCTGCCTTTGGATACAACACGACCGATCGGCCGCGTAATGTGGGACCAGGTAACCCCTTTAACCCTCAATTATTCCAGGGAGTCGACAGCAATTTGCAATTCGCTCTGTCGAAACGAACGGCTGAAGGTACGATTGTCACGGGCCGCAGCAACACAACCTATTCGTTCAACAACATACCCACGCCCGGTCTGGGCCGTGAAGTTCCTTCGGACTACTTCACCAGTATGGAAGTTCAGGTACAGCATCCTTTGATGCGTGGTCGTGGAGCTTTGGTGAATCGTATTCCTGTGATGTTGGCGCGTATCAACGAAGATTTAGCCTTGCATGAATTCGAAGGTCGCGTCCGAAACTTAGTTCGCGACGTCGAGAACGCTTACTGGGATTTGTATACCGCTTATCGCGCGGTGGAAGCGGCCCGTTTGGGGCACGAAAGCGCCAATGCGTTGTGGCGGGTGGCGAAGTCGAAATTGGATGTGGGAGAAGGTGCTCCTGAGCTGGAAGCTCAGTCGCGGTCTCAAGTCTACTTGTTTCAAGGTCAACTTGAGCGAGCCTTTAGCGGGTCAAATGTTGTCGGCAACGATCCGGGTGGATTGCTGGGACGTGAGCGCGATCTTCGTTATCTGATCGGCTGGGCTCCTACCGACAATCGCCTTATTCGCCCCATCGATGAACCGACCACTGCTCGCTTGGCTTTTGGCTGGGAAGAAGTCAAAGAAGAAGGTTTGCTGCGAAGCGTCGAACTTCGCCAACAAAAGTGGCAGATTAAACAGCGGGAACTCGAATTGATTTCGGCCAAGAATAATCTGCTGCCTGAAGTCAATGCCACCGGTATTTATCGCT
>JBIKMB010000202.1:0-10344 GCA_044359485.1 Pirellulaceae bacterium
CTGGTCTGGCTGATGGTGCATTCCGCTTGAATGGTCAAGCCGCTGGCCAAATGCCGGGCTAAGGCGTTCATTGCCGGAGTTCCAACCCAACGCAATTGTGGCCGATCCTTATCAACGATCACACCGCGCTGAAGTTCGACAACACGTCCTTGCCAAGCCTCGATCACCCCATCTTCGGCCCAGCTTTGCGCATACTTCGCTAGTCGCCGATCTCTCACGGTGAAGTATTGAGCCCCGTGATCGCAGCTCCAGCCTCCCTCACCACGCCTCTGAGCGGTGCGTCCACCGACACTCCGTGATTTATCGAACAAAGTAACGTTCAATCCGTGGTCCATAAGAGTCCGCACACAACTCAGGCCAGCAAGACCGGCGCCAATGCAGGCAATCGTGGGCGAAAAGCCAAAACTGGACCGATCGATCAGTGTTCGATATTTGCTGAAATCAATCCGTTCTAGATGCTCATCCAAGGATCGGGGGCGGACAGTGCCAATAACAGGTTGCGGTGGAGTGAAGGGGCGGTCGAATTGGCCGAGGCACCACAAAATTCCACCGTAACTTGCTGGGTTGCGGCCATCCAACGCATAGCGATGGTTGAGATCTTGCAGTCTAGCTAAAGCTTCCGCAGGTCCTGCGGTCCACTGCAGGATTTGTTTGCCCCAAGTCATACGCAGGTTATTATGCAATTCGCCATGCTTCAGCAAGCTGCGTTGGGATGCGTCCCAGAGTGAATCACCCGTCCGACCGCGAGCGCTGACCTCCCAGGAGTGAAGACAGTTTCGCATGTCGTGGCGATGTTCGTTCAGGGTTTTCCTGGCCCATTCCGGTATCGCTTCCAGTGTTTCAACACCATCGCGAAAACGGCAAAAATTGTAGGCCAATTCTCGCCAAATCAGCAGTTCATCCAGGTACTTCTCCGCTTTGCACTGAGCCGCTTCGCGAGCGATACGAAATGGGGAAACCATACCATAATGCAAGTAGGCCGACATGCGGCTCACGCCGCGGACAGCAGCGTCGTTGCGACGTTTTGCGTATTGATGCAGATGAAGCTTTTTGAATTCATTCCAGCGTTCATAGCCTGCGGTCGTTCCACCTCGGGTATCACCCACCGGACCAATCGCGTGATCGATGTTGCAATGGGCAATCAGTTCGGCCAGCGAACCATGCTGAAGGTCAACCGACGCAAAGGGGAGGGGACCCTTGTAGGGCGTTGGCTTGGCAGAGCACTCGGGCCAAGCTTGATCGATCCGTTCGGCATATAGTTTTTCGGTCGCTTCGCGAAAGGCGAAAGCACGATCATAGGCTTTACCAACCAGCAGCATTGGTACAACACAAGCTGAGTCGACCAACACAATCGGAGTGGGTGTTGTGCTCCGCAGACGCTCTGTCCACGGCATGGTCGGATCAAGAGGGAAATCCTCGGTAACCAACAAAGAGGCTTGGCGTGTCAAGGTTTTCAGGTGCGGTTCACGATGCCCTGGGCGCCCCAAATGAAACACGTAGGAAAGCCCGCTGTGGGCCATACGTGCTTGCAGGTCGCGGATGCCTTCAAGCATAAACCAGTGGTGTCGATCGGAAGCGTATCGGTAGTGCTCGCATACCGCTTGGTAAATCAGCAGCGGCTTGCCACTTTTTTCTGCCAAAATGCTCGCAACGTCCAGAGCCGGATTCTCATCGAGACGAAACGCATGGTGGAGCCAACACAACACGAAATCTCCATCGTGTCGCGTTGTACCATTGCTGTAGAGGTAACTGCGTTCGCGCAGGTGATGCGGAAGGTTCCGTAAGGATTCCGCCCAAGCCCCGCTCGGAACCGACATGTCACACCCCGCGAAAAAAGGCCCCAAGCCCCAGCCAAAACAACATCGACCCGAATTTGGCGCGATTGTGGAGTGAGCTCCCCCTGTGCGCCGCTGATACTATATAGAGGGGACAAGCTGCTATTTTCTCTATTTGGGGGGTATTGTTTGACCGCTGTTCCTTCGCAGATCCAGCCTAAGTCCTGGAAACAACTCGAGAAATGGTTTCGTAGTCGCCGCTGGAAGCCCTTTTCCTTTCAGTGCCAAACCTGGGAAGCGTATGCGGCTGGGCGCAGCGGTTTGGTGCATGCCGCTACGGGCACCGGTAAGACGATGGCCATATGGCTCGGTCCGGTCGTGGAAGCTTGGAATGAATTGCAGGCAAATGGGGGTGAGTTATCTGCGGGACTTAAGGTTCTCTGGATTACTCCTTTACGCGCCCTGGCTGGCGATACGGTCAACGCCCTCCAAAGCAGTGCCGAGCAATTAAACGTTCCATGGCGCGTGCAGCTGCGCACCAGCGACGTTGGCAGCTCGGCGAAAGCCAAACAGCGAAAAAATATTCCCGATGCTTTGGTCACCACGCCGGAAAGCTTGACCATTTTGCTTACCTACGCAGACTTCCGGGATCGCTTGGAGAGTTTGCGGTGTGTGGTGGTAGATGAGTGGCATGAACTAATGGGAACCAAGCGAGGAGTTCAGGCAGAGTTAGCCTTGGCTAAGATTCGTCGATTATGTCCCAAGATTAAGGTCTGGGGTATCTCTGCTACGTTGGGCAACTTGGAACAGGCGCTTGCGACTCTCGTCGGACCGGAACGAATCGATAACGCTTTGATTATCGAAGGAGATATACAAAAGAAAACCGAGATCGCTTCGCTGTTGCCATCCAAAATCGAGCGATTTCCGTGGGCCGGTCATAGTGGTGGAACCATGGTGGCCGAAGTCGTGGGATTGGTTGATCAAGCCAAAAACACATTGATCTTCACCAATACTCGATCGCAAACGGAAGTATGGTATCAAGCGATTTTGAAAGCTCGTCCAGATTGGGCTGGGATGTTAGCCATCCATCATGGTTCGCTGGACACCGGCGTGCGACAGTGGGTAGAAGAGCGACTGCGAGTGGGTGATTTAAAAGCTGTGGTCTGCACAAGCAGTCTCGACCTCGGTGTCGATTATCCTTTGGTGGAACAAGTAATTCAGATTGGGAGTCCCAAAGGAATTGCCAGACTGATTCAACGTGCTGGACGCAGCGGGCATCGACCCGGAGTGGCGAGTCGATTAACGTTTGTGCCAACCCATGCCTTAGAGTTGGTGGAGTTAGCGGCAGCCCGCAGGGCGATGGTGCACCGTCAACTGGAAAGAAGGATTCCGGAGTCGAAGCCGCTCGATGTTTTAGTGCAACATGCGGTCACCTGTGGGATCGAAAGTCGATTCCTTAGCGAGTCGTTATTGCGAGAAGTTCGTGATACAGTCGCTTTTGAATCATTGACGGACGATGAGTGGGCATGGGTGCTGAAGTTTTGTACCGACGGGGGTGAGTCGCTGCAGGCGTATCCTGAGTTTCATCGCCTGCAACGCACCGAGGAAGGTTATAGCGTTACCGACAAACGGACGATACGACAACATCGTATGTCGATCGGCACTATCACCTCGGATGCTGAGATACAAGTTCAATATTTAAAAGGGAGTAAGCTGGGCACTGTGGAAGAGACTTTTGTTGCGCGACTCAAACCGGGGGACCGATTTTTACTCGCCGGCAAATTGCTCGAATTGGTGAGAGTTCGTGACAACACCGCTTATGTGAAGAAAGCGAGGGGAACCCCGACAGCCATTCCGAGATGGATGGGTGGTCGCATGCCATTGTCAAGCGAATTATCAGCCGCGATGCGACTGGAGATTGCGAACGCCTCTCGCGGCGAATATCAAGGGAGTGAAATGGAAGCGGTGAAACCGTTGCTGATGTTGCAAGCCAAGTGGAGCCGGCTCCCGCAAGAGCATCAGTTACTCATTGAACAAGTGGAATTCAAAAAAAGGCATTTGTTGCTTTTCTATCCCTTCGAGGGTCGGCTTGTTCATGAAGGTTTGGCAGCATTGTTGGCTTTACGGTTGAGCCGATTAAAGCCGATCACATTTTCGATCGCCATCAATGATTATGGATTGTTATTAGAATCGGTCGAAGCGGTCGATTGGGAAGGTGTCCCTACGGCGGAACTATTTTCAGTTGAGAACTTAGAAGGCGACATAACGGAAAGCTTGAATGCGACGGAAATGGCGAAGCGACATTTTCGTGAGATCGCTCGAATATCGGGAATGATTCATTCCGGATTTCCCGGGCGAAACAAAACGATGCGTTATTTACAAGCATCCAGTAATCTTTTCTATGATGTGTTCGCACAATTTGAACCGGATTCACTGCTGTTATTGCAAAGTCGCCGCGAAGCCCTGGAAAAACAACTGGAATGGAAACGTTTGATGTCCACAATGCTGCGAATCGAATCCTTGGAATGTATTATTGAGCGACCTAAAAAGCCGACACCCTTAGCTTTTCCTTTGTTGGTCGAGCGTATGCGAGAGCGTTTGAGCAGCGAGACGCTGGCTGAGAGAGTCATGAAGATGCAACAGCAATTGGAACTCGATGCTTCTCGTTGAGGTGATATAAGGGTCAATGTCGAATCCACTCCTGGTATGATTTTTATAGTATATTGATCAGCCCCAGAGCAGCATTTCGTTATCAATACTCAGGTAGACCGTGTCACGAGCCGACGATACAGAAAAATCCAGAAGAGTAACGGAAGAGTGTTATCGCTTAATTCTGGGTGGCCAGAGTTTGTATTTGTTGTCGGAGCGGGCTGTGTATTGGTCTGAACGTAAAGTGTTGTTTGTTGCCGACGTGCATTTAGGTAAGGACGCTACATTTCGTCAAGCGGGTTTGGCTGTGCCCGCGGTTAGCAGTCGCGATAGTTTGAATCGCTTGCAAATGTTAATCGAAGCTTATGAGCCTTCGGAGTGTATTATTTTAGGCGATTTGATTCATGCTGCGGATTCGCTGAACGAGCGAGTGCATCGGGAGATCAGTGATTTTTTTGCAAGAGTATCTAGGTGTCGCTGGCGATTGATCAAAGGGAATCATGATCGCCACACAAAGAAATGGCCAGCTGATTGGCCGTTGCTTGTGGAACCCGAGGGAGTGGTTATGGAGCCATTTCGTTTGCTCCATTTTCCCGAATTAACAGCAAAGATGAGTGATTCTGTTTCAAGTTGCGAGGTTGTTTCCTCGAAGCAGAGCGAGTACTTTTTGGCGGGCCATCTTCATCCGGCGTGGCGTGGCTCGGCAAGTTTATTGGTGCGTGAGAAGTTAGCCTGCTTTTGGTTAACGCCTCGCGGCTTGATCTTGCCAGCATTTGGTACCTTCACGGGTACGAAAGTCATCGACCGTACTACACAAGACCGAGTCTTTGTCATCGCGGATACTCAAGTGATTGAAGTCTAAGGCTCACTTACCCATCACTCATCAGCTTTCGCTGCTCCCCTTTGGGATAGCGAATTAGTAAGCCGCCAATGCGTGTTGCGCATTGGTTTTCTTAGGCAACTCGAAGCGTTTGTCACGACAATCTGTTCATTGTGTTTTTCGATGCAGGGGCGATTTCGGAATTCGATTTCTCGGGCTGTAGCAATTGTATGGATTATTCGGGTAGGAACCGACTTATCCAAATCCCTAATTAAAAGTAGCTAAGTTTGTCTAAAATTCGTCTTCTCTAAATCTGAAAAAGTCGGCTCGCTATGACCGGTAACGTAAACTTGTTCAGGGTCGCATTCTCTGGCAGTCTTGCGCGAGTATCGCATCGCATGCTCGTGGTGGTATGGATACCGATTGAGGTGGTTCATGCTGACAATCATTGGCTTTCTCATTGTTGTCGGATCGGTGCTCGGGGGATTTAGCATGGCTGGGGGCCATGTCGAAGCGTTGATTCATCCCTCTGAGATTGTAACCATCGGTGGTTCCGCTCTGGGGGCTTTGGTCGTCATGTCACCCTTGAGCGTTTTGAAGAGTTTGATTAAGGGAATCATCAGCACCTTCTTGGGTGACAAATTCAGCAAAGCGGCCTACATAGAGCTATTCAGTCTGATGTACGAGATTTTTCGCAAGGCTCGCATGGATGGTTTATTGGCGATCGAATCTCACCTAGCCAATCCGCATGACAGTTCAATCTTTCAGCGTTACCCACGGATTTCAAGAAATCATCATGTCACCGATTTCATTAAAGGATCTTTGGGGCCTTTTTTAGATGGTAGTGTGACACCCCAGCAACTGCGTTCACTGCTCGACGTTGAAATTCGTTCTATGGAAGAAGAGCATCATGCTCCATTGGGTGTGTTGTCGAAAACCGCGGACGGCTTGCCTGGATTCGGTATTGTCGCTGCGGTGCTGGGTATCGTGATCACGATGGAGCACATTGACGGACCGGTTGAAGAGATTGGGCATAAAGTGGGCGCGGCCTTGGTTGGAACCTTTCTCGGTATTTTATTATCTTACGGTTTCATCGCCCCTTTAGTCGCAAAACTAGAAATCATGGCGGGCAAGGAGAGTAGCTTCTTCCGTGCGATAGCGGCCGGTGTACTCGCCTTTGTCGAAGGGATGCCACCGCGATTTGCTATCGAAGTCGCTCGACGCGGAGTAGCCCATGATATGCGGCCAGCCGAAGCGGAAATGGAGAAGCTTTTCAAGGATGCTGAACAGCTTAACGCTTAATCGCGGAGGGGAAAGGCAATGGCTGGTAAAGGTGGTGGTGCGTGGAAAGTTGCCTACGCCGATTTTGTGACGGCGATGATGGCTTTCTTCATGGTGATGTGGCTCACCTCGCAAAAACCTGAGGTCAAAAAGGCTGTAGCCGATTATTTCAAAAACCCGGAAGCTTTTCGCCATCCAGGGACCGGCAATTACCGACCACCCATGGATAAATCGGGTCGTTTGAGCAGTAAGGGTCCCCAAAAATACGTTGGCAGCGATCAACCGTCGATGGATTCATCCGTCGGTGAAACAGTCATTTCAAATCGCGCTTCGGCTGTCGCCATTTCATCTGCAGGCAATCGCATTGGAATTGCCATATCACTCACCTTTGACGATGGCTCCGATGTACTTTCCAACTCGGCTAAAGAGGATTTGAGCAAACTTATCCAAGTTATTAAAGCGATGCCCTATAAACTCGAGATAAGGGGGCATGTCTCACCTCCCCAGTTACCGAGTCCAGCGATCGACGAACAGCTTTGGCAATTATGCTACAAGCGAAGTTTGGCGGTGCTAATGTATTTAACCGAACATGGAATCGCCGAAGAACGGCTTCGTCTTAGCCAAGCCGGTAGCTTCGAGCCTTCGGTTGTCGAAGGTGCTTACAAAGCGGCCATACTTAACTCGCGCGTCGAAGTTTTTGTGTTGAACGAAACCTCTGAGGCCTATAAGAAAAAAGAGCCACAAGCGGCTGCCGAGCATGGTGATCACGATATGTCAGGTTCTGAAGTAGAGCATGGCCATGAAGATCATGGAAAAGCTAAAGCGGCGAGCGATCACCATGGAGATGGTCATTAAATTGTCGAATGGAACGCAGCCATAAAGCATGGTTCCGCAAAGAACTGTGCGTCGCAGCGCAGCATCGTCCTCTGGATCACGAACTGTCCTATCCAAAAAAGATGCGAGGGGTTGCTCTGGTAACCCAGGATAAAGTCTAAAAGAAAAATGGAAGGTTCAGGTGTGGTACGAGGCGCTGCTATTGCGGCGGATGGTGATGATAAGCAAGGCATTGCGATTGAGGTAGCACAACAAAAAACCTGTGGATGTTGCATTGCAAATCCACAGGTTTCTCAAAATGGCGTGGTCAAGGAATGTTTCAATCCCCTTTTACCAAAATCGGCTAGACGGCTGAGCCATCTTTTTCGCCGGTGCGAATACGAACCACGGTCTGAATATCGGTGACGAAGATTTTACCGTCACCCACCTGACCGGTTTGCGCCGCGGTCACGATAGCTTGTACGACCGTCTCCCAGTCTTCATCTTTACAGACGATTTCGACTTTAACCTTAGGGACGAATTCAATCGCATATTCCGACCCGCGATAGATTTCGGTGTGCCCTTTCTGGCGACCGAATCCTCGAACTTCGCTGACCGTCATACCCACAATTCCCTTTTCCGTCAGGGCAGCTTTAACATCTTCCAACTTGAAATGACGAATGATCGCTTCAACTTTTTTCATGTTTATTATCTCCTTAGATTTCGTATCCAGCTTCACCATGTTCAGCCAAGTCCAGGCCATTACTTTCGACTTCCGCTGTTGGGCGAAGGCCGATCGTAGCTTTCACAATAAAGGCGATAACAACGGTAGCGACCACAGATAGAACGATGGTGAGACCCATGGCCTTGAGTTGTTCGATCCAGAGAGTGCCGCCTTCCAGAGCAGCTTTCAAACCGTTATCGGTCGCATAGCTGCCAATCAGGTTGGCATTCACATCGGAAGTTGCCAGGAAACCGGTAAGCAACGCACCCAGCGTACCACCAACGGCGTGAACTCCGAAGGTGTCCAGGGCATCGTCGTACTTGAACGCTCGTTTCACCAACGTGCAGAAAACATAGGGTACGATACCTGCCAGAACACCGATGATCACAGCACCTGTCACATCGATGAAACCGCACGCTGGAGTCACAACGACCAAACCTGCGACTGCGCCCGAACAGAAACCGAGAATCGAAGGCTTACCGTTGCGAATGTATTCGATCAGTGGCCAAACGAAACTAGCAATAGCGGCTGCAATCGTCGTTGTCAAAAAAGCATTGGCGGATACACCATCGGCTGCCAGTGCCGATCCAGCGTTGAAACCATACCAACCGACCCAAAGCATACCAGTGCCGATCGAGCAGAGTACCATGCTGTGTGGTGGCATCGGTGACTTGCCAAATCCCAAACGTGGGCCGAGGATCAAGCAGAGCACCAAGGCGCTCCAGCCCGAGCTCATGTGCACGACCGTACCACCAGCAAAATCGATCGACAAAATCTTGGCGCTGCCATTCCAGACACCATTCATCAAACCGTCGACACCCCACACCATGTGAGCTAAGGGGAAGTAAACCGCGAACATCCAAAGGGTGATAAACAGCATGATCGCAGAGTACTTCATGCGTTCGGCGATCGCACCGACAATCAACGCGGGAGTGATAATAGCGAACATAAGCTGGAAGCAGACGAATACCGTTTCGGAAACCCAATAGCAATAATTGGTATCGGGAGCGGCTCCCACGCCCTGTAGCATCACGTGTTTAAAGCTTCCCAGATAGGGGCTCCCACCTTCACCAAACACCATGGTGTAGCCAACGGTTACCCAGAGGATGGTCACTAAGCCAGCGCAACCAAAGCACTGAGCGACCACGGAGAGCACGTTCTTCTTGCGTACCAAGCCTCCATAAAATAAAGAGAGTCCTGGGAGGGTCATGAAGAGAACCAAAGCGGCGCAAACCATGATAAAGCCGTTATGGCCAGGACCAGGCACTGCCAAGATTCCTTTTGGATCGCCATTGTTAACGTAGGCCTCGATTGCGGCCAAGCGATCTTCAATCGACGGAGCTGCTGAGGTCGCAGTCACTTCTCCCTCGGCGGGTGCTGCTACAGCGTCAGCCGGAGGACTTTCGGGTGTTGCCGGTGTTTCTGCCGGAGGTGCTGTACCCTCGGCGGCCGGAGTTGCCGCTGGATCTTGCGCGTGCAATGATCCAACTGCAAGATTAGAACTCAATAGACAAAAACCGAAGATCGCGAACAGAAACGTTCGCAGTGTTGGCGCAATGCTGCGCTCAGGCCATGATGCCATTCGATACCGCCTTCCCGCCCCAATGACTTGGGGTCTCGAAATAATAGAAATGTGAAACCGCAAACTGAGAGAGGATGCAGAAACACAACTCTGGAAAGCGTGCCAGTTCCATCGAAGTGCTACGTCGTAGTATCTTCCAAAAAGCGATTCATTTCTAGTAGGAAATGAAAATCTCTTTAAATCTGTTCGATTCTTTTTTTCAAAAATCCATCGCGGCGATTCGAATGATAAGCATCGCTAATTGGGCTGCGGCGGCCGCCGCAACGAAATATTCTAAGAAGCGTTTTCGTTGTCCGCTTTAAGGATAGATGTTTTCCCCTTGGAGGTTTTTAAGGGTAGCGCGAGTAGCAATAGGACGGACATGCCGGAGAGACCTGCCAAAGCGTACAGTCCAGCGTCATAAGATCGCGTCGATTCCTTGATTGATCCCAATAGCATTGGGCCAACAAAGCCCCCCAGGTTTCCAAAGGAGTTGATCAGTCCGATGCTCCCGGCAGCGGCCACATTGGTCATGAAAAGACTTGGCAGGGCCCAGAAGGCAGGCATGTAAGCTTTGATACCGGCGGCTGCGATCATGAAGCAAATCATGGTGAGCCACAAGTTTCCTTGGGTGAAGGGAGCTACAAGGAAGGCGAGCGAGCCAAGAGCAATGGGGATAGCCGCATGCCAGCGTCTTTCTTGAAAATGGTCGGAACTCCAG
>JBIKMB010000203.1:0-10268 GCA_044359485.1 Pirellulaceae bacterium
TTAGCGAAACCACCTGACTAACCGACAAAAAAATTCCCACCCCCAAAGTAAGCCGCTTCAACTCCAATCATGGTTGCGAAAAATAGGGTTAAACGATTCGCTGCACAGACACGCGAGGGAAATTGGGAAGGCGTGGGTGTAAACCGTCACGCAGGTACCAGTGGAATGCGAAAACCGCGGCTAACGCCGTCGGCTGATAAGGCAACCGCTAGACCAATTACATCCAATTGGGCGCTAAAAACCACAGCACAGTGATGGCCGCACAAGCCACGCACAATGCAAACGATGGAGTGAACTTGGGAATCGCTGTAGACGCAGTATTGACGTGCGGGGAACGATAGATGCGGAAAAGCAACGAGAGATAATACATCGCGCCAACCGCCGCATTCAATGCCATCACAATCGCACCTACAATCAACTCCACGCGAGCCGTGCGAATCGCATCCTGGAATATACCAAACTTGGCCCAAAAACCAGCCGTCAATGGAACACCAATCAAACTCAATAAACAAATCGTCAATGCGATACACAGCCCAGGAGCACGCTGGTGCAAACCCTCCAAATCCGCCAAACTCGGATCGCTATCGCTGCTCGAAAAAAGCGTAGCTAAGGCCGCAAATACTCCCAATGTCATCACCGTATAAGCGCTCAAATACGAAAGAATGGATGTTGTTTCACCACCGCGATACAAGGCCGCCGCAACACCCAGTAACAAATAGCCCGAATGAGCCACACTGGAATATGCCAACAATCGTCGCCACTTGGTTTGCGCGAGCGCCATAAAATTACCAGCAGTCATGGTGGTCAACGCTAACACGATCAACAACACCCCCGCTGTCTCAATGAATCCAGGATTCAACTGAGCTCCGCCCAGCAAACGAACGATCGCCAAAAATCCAGCAATCTTCGGAACCGTTGCAATCATGGCAGCTACTGGGAGCGAACTACCCGTAAAAACGTCCGGTGCATAAAAATGAAAGGGCACCGCCGTAATACGAAACGCTAGGCCTCCCAAAACCAACGCTATCGCCACATTGGCCAACGTTGTCTCATTAGTTGCCAACGCTGCCGCAATACCCGCCAATGATGTGGTACCCGACAATCCAAAAAGGTACGAAGCCCCCATCAGAAAAACGGCAGACGCAAAAGCACTCATCGCAAAATATTTTAAGGTCGCTTCTCGACCCGAATTGTCGCGTCGGCTGATCGATAACAATAGAGTGGTCGGCAGACTGACCATTTCAACCGCTAAATACAACGTTGTGAGATCGGCTGCAGCCGCAAGAAAAATTGAACCTGCCAACAGCAGCAACAAACACGCATGAAACTCGTACGCATAACGCCGCGGTGTGTAGGTAATCGAAAATGCCGCAATCAATACGCCTGCCAGCAGCGTTAAATACGTGCCATGCAGCGCGACTGCGTCCGACTGAAAAAGCTTCGTGGTCAAGCCGGTTGGCTGGAGCCCGAACCAAACAACGCCAATCCATATTCCGCCAAGCAGCACCATCGAAACAACGCCCCAACCGTTGATCGATTGTATGCCGGCCGGTGAGGAGTTGTCTTGAAACATTCCAATCAGCAGATAAGCACAGGCCAAGCCGAAAAGCACCACAGCGGGCAAGACGGTTAAAAAACTATTGAGCAATTCAGCAGACATTAGCGTGTCGCCTCCAGGTTGGGCGAAGTGGGCAGTGTAGTCGATGTGAGCGGCAAATTCAGGTCGCTCGACTGGGCAGCGACCTGGGCTGGCAATGTTTCATAAACCTGAACTAAACGATTGGTATCCATTTGAATCGACTCAATCGCAACCTGCGGCCACAGTCCAATCAACAAGGTGATAGCGACTAGGACCGACAGAGGAAGCCATTCGGCAAGAGATAAATCAAACAAGTTCGGCTTCTGCCGCGGAGTCGATTTGCTGGACGCGGTACCAAACAAAACATCCTTCGCTAAGCGGAGTGAGTACCAAGCCCCCAGCAGAATTCCAAGGATGGCTACACCAGCCAAAAAGGGAGATACCGACAACATTCCACTGAGAGCTAAAAGTTCGCCCACAAAATTATTCGCACCCGGCATTCCAGCCCCCGCCATCAAGAAAAAGATGGTCAAAATGGCTAAACGCGGATACACACTCGCCAGACCCGGACCGAGCCCCTGGATCATCGCGGTACCGCTGCGTTGGATCAAACAGCCAGCCAATAAAAACATCGCCGCAGTAGTGATGCCGTGATTAAACATCTGCAGCGCTGCACCGGCCACTCCTTCACGCGTCAGCGAGAATAGACCCAGGGTGATAAAGCCGACGTGACTTAAGCTGCTGTAGGCTAGCAAGAGCCGAAGATCGCGCTGCGCTAACGCGCTCAAGCCACCATAAACGATCGCTAAAACGCCCAAGCTCCCTAGCACGACCACACCATAATGATCGGTCGCTGCGGGTAGCATCGGAATGGCGAGTCGCAAAAAGCCGAAGAGCCCCATTTTCAGCACGACAGCGGCCAAGAGGGCCGAGGTGGTTGGGGTTGCGGCGCGATAGGTATCGGGCAACCAGGTATGCAACGGAATGAGAGCCATCTTAATTCCCAGGCCGAAGATCAACAGCCCAAAAATCCATTGCTGTTGCTCCAACGTAGCTGTCCCGGCAGCGGCCCGCAGCGAAAGTTCAGAAAACAGCGTGGTGATACTTCCTGGTGTTGAATAGAGCCAAATAATGCCGACCAGCGCGAGCACCAACGGGATACTGCCAGCTAGAGTGAATAGCACAAAACGTTTGGCAACTCGCGGCGAATCTTCTTCTCCCCAACCGGCAATCAGCACCAGCAGCGGCAGAATGGCGAGTTCAAATCCAATGTAGAACAACAGGATATCCATCGCCAAGAAAACGATCATCAAACCTGCTTGGGCCAGCATGATCCAACCCGCATAGCTCGTAAAGTTCTTGGTGACATGTTGTGTGGCAACCGTTAATGAAGTCCAGCCGATGATCGCAGTGAGCAGCACCATCGCTGCCCCTAAGGAGTCGGCACCGAGTGCAATCTGCACACGGATTCCACCGGGAGCACTAATCGTGAAAGGAACTGGAACCAAAGCTCCAGCGGCCTGAACAGATGCAGAGGAAGTAGTGGGTTGGGAAAGTAAATCTGAGACTGCAAACCATTGCCATATCGACAAACCACACACAACGGCCGCTAACCAAAGCGCTAGCGACTTGCCAGTCGCTTCGCTGAGCTGTTTAGCCGAAAGCACCAATGCGGCGCCAGTCAGCAAAGGAATCGCGATTAAAAGCAAAGGTAAAATGGTATTCATATGGTTCACCTTAGCTCCGCAAATAGACGATGGTTAGCAGAGCGATTATTCCGACGACCATTCCTGCCGCGTATCGCGAGATCGGTCCGCTCTGCCAGAGACGAATTCGATTGCCGATAGTTTCAGGCATCGAAGCGATGTATCGCGTGAAGCTGTCGATCACATAGAGATCAAACGCGGCGATAACACTGGCTAGATAAAGGCAAGGTGCTACGAGGACGTTGTAGAAAAGTTCATCCAAATAGAAGCGATTTTCCGCGAAAATCGCGAAAACATTTGGCGATTTTGCCGACTGGGTATCGATTTTTTTCAAGCCCCACCAGCGACCGATCCACACGCCACTCACCGCAATACCGATGGAGAGACCGATCAACAGCCAACTCTCATGATGATGTTCGTGGGCGACTTCCAAAAATGGCATAGGTAGAATGAAGTGGGCGAGAGTATCAAAGTAGAAAATAATGACTCCTGAAAAGATTGTGCCGACGGCCAGGACCCAAAGCGGAGCGATCATCGGCATAGAAGCTTCATGCGGATGTTCGCCTGCCTCACTCGGCCAATGCTCTTCACCATGAAACGTTCTAAAGTACGCTTTGCTGGTGTAGATGGCCGTTAAGAAAGCAGCTATCAGACCTAGTACAAACCAGCAAGCGAACATAGATCCATAGACCGGATCATTTAGTTGCGAGAGCAGCAAACCGAGAATACTTTCTTTGCTCCAGAACCCGGCCAGCGGCGGCAGTCCCACCAAAGCGATGGCTCCAAGCAAAAACAAAATATGGGTGCGCGGGAGTACCGATCGCAGGCCGCCAAATTGACGCATATCAATCACATCCCCCATCGCATGCATCACATTGCCAGCCGTGAGAAACAGTTGAGCTTTGAAGAAAGCATGGGTAATCAAGTGGAACATGGCTGCGACAACAGCCAAGCTCAATGTGGCTTCGCCAAGTCCAGCACCGAATGCCAGGAACATATATCCGAGTTGACTCACCGTCGAATAGGCTAAGACCCGTTTCAGATCATTCTGGAACAAAGCGATCACGCCGCCTAACACTGCAGTTATTGCGCCGAGCCAACCAGCCAGCATCAGAGCGGTGGGTGCTTCAGCCAGCAAAGGGGACATGCGGGCCAACAGATAAATACCAGCGGTCACCATGGTAGCCGCATGGATCAAAGCGCTGACGGGCGTAGGACCTTCCATCGCATCAGGTAACCAGACATGGAACGGAAATTGAGCCGATTTGCCGATCGCACCAATCAGGATAAAACAGCCAACCCAACCGAGAAGGTCTGGATGCTGTTCAGCCAACAACGGGACAGCTGTGAAGATCGCATCATAATCCAAGCGAGCCAAAGTGCTGGTCGAATCATCTAATACCAAGCCGACTCCGTACCAGAGAGTGATAACACCGGCGAGGAATGCACAGTCGGCCAAACGGTTGACCAGAAAAGCTTTCATGGCCGCTGCAGCCGCCGAGGGTTTTTGGTGCCAAAAGCCGATCAACAGATAGCTACATAAACCCACACCTTCCCAAAACGCATAGAGCAATAGTAGGTTGCCCACCAGCACCAACATACTCATGCAAAAAACGAATGCGCTAATGAGAGCGAAGAAGCGTGCGTAGCCAGCATCCCCTTTCATATAGCCACTGGAATAGATCGCGACTAGCAGCGATATAAAGGCGACGACATTCACATGCGTTAAGCTGAGGCCATCCAATCGGAGTGTTACGGGAATATGGATCGTCCCCACATTCAACCAAGTGTAGGCTTGAATGAGAGAAACAGTGACGCCACCTGTGCTTTCGAAGTAGGTTACAGCCGCAACCACGGCAGCGATCGCCATGCCTGCGATGGCAGGTAGGTGAGCGAGATCTTTACGGCGGCCAGCCATAATCAATGCTAGGCAGATCAAAGATCCGCATAGTGGGGCCAGAGGTACTAACCAAATCGCTTGGAGCATGGAATCTTCCCAAATTATGCTTTCGTTACCGTGATGTCCGTCAAGGTCGCGGGAACTTTAGTTGTTAGAGGATCGACACCGGCAGGAGTGAGCACTGGATAATCGGTTTCGACTTCTTCCTCACTGTCGGAAATTGGCTTAGCCTTATCCGGATCGGTTTCGCGAAGTTCGGACCACAGCTCAACATCTAAAGTAGATTTTCGCCGATAAAGCGCGACGACAAGCGCTAACGCGATCGCTGCTTCGCACGACGCAACGGTCAAAATGAGAATCGCAAAGAACTGACCGCTTGCGATTCCATAGTGGGCACCGAAAGCGATAAAGTTGGTGGCTACACCTGCGAGCATCAACTCGATCGATAAGAAAATCAAAATCAAATTGCGCCGCGATAAAAATCCGATCAGACCAAACGCGAAAAGCAAAGCGCCGACCATTAAAGTTTGTTGCGTTAAGGGAGTCATCATTTCGCTCCGTCCCATTGGGTATGCGTAGACTTCGGGACTTCCGTTTCCAGCAGCCGATCGGGTTCATTGTCCTGGGCAATAAGAATCGCGGCGATCGCGGCGACCAACAACAATACTCCAGCGATTTCAACGCTCCAGAGATAGTCGGTAAACATGAGCTGGCCTAACGCTTCAACTTTTTGTTCCGTGAGTGGTTTCGGTTCGGTTAGGTTCAGTTCACTGATGGCGTACAACAAGCCGCTGAAGACCACCAAGCCAGCAAGAAGGCTGAAGCGAGGTAGGTTGATCGTCAAGTCATAAGCTTGCAGGTGACTGCGTTGTGCGAACATCAAAACGAACAAGAAGATGATGATGGTAGCGCCGGCGTACACAATCATGGTCGATGCTGCCAAGAAAGGGGCTGTGTTAAGCACATAAATCCCGCAAACATCGAGAACGATCGCAGTAAAGCTTAGGGCTGCGTAGACGGGTGTACGGAATGAGACAAACGCGATTGCGGATACTGCGGCTAGCCAGCCGAAAGTGACCAACAAACTTTGTTCGACACCCCAGGGAAGTGAAGCGATGTTAATGAGGAAGGCTGCTGTCAAGGCAGCGAATCCGCCAAACGTTATTGTTTTGGATGGCTTACTTTGTCCGAAGGAAACGCGAATCAAAATCAACCCGATGATACCTAAAGCGAGCACCGCGATATGCCACGGGGCAACCACGAGAGTTCGTTCGGTGATCTGGGCTAACGGAAAAGGGATCATTGGAGGAATCACTTAGGAAACGTTTGGGTAAAATCTGGTCAGCTGTGGGGAATATTTAGTTCGATTGATCTGGCAATTCGGACAAAATCTCAGAGGCGGGGCCCAGTTCACCCCGTTTGGTGCGGACAGGGTCCTTGCCGGACTGACTGGTCTCATCAAAAACTTCCAGCAATTTTTCTTTATCGAAGATCATCTCTTCGCGGCTCATCCCCGTCAGGTCATAAATGCTGGTCAGTTCGATAGCATCTACTGGGCAAGCCTGTTCGCACATACCGCAATAGATACAGCGAAGTTCATCGATCTCAAACGTGGCTGGATACTTGTCGCGATCAGCCCACTTCGGATCGGTTTTATCCGTAGCGGTGGCTTCGATGGTAATACACTTTGCGGGACAAACCGTTTGGCACAGGAAGCAGGCAACACATTTCACTCGGCCTTGATCGTCTCGGTTAAGTCGGTGGACACCGCGGTAATTCGGCGGAATTTCGGGCTCGACTTCTGGATACTGACGCGTCTCGTTTTTTCCAAACATTCGCTTGACGGTCGTTCCAATCCCTGCTGCGATTGCAGGGATATACAACGTTTCCATCAAAGTCATTTGAGGAGGTTCAGCCCAGGTGATCTGTTTCTTGGTATTTTTATTTTCTTCGCTCATGTAGATGCACCTTCATAGGGCGCAGTGCGCATTTCAGTGGCCGTTTGTGAACGGGATGTAGATAGGGCGGTTCGTCGAATGCTGGCAACATTGGCGACTCCGACCATTACGAGAATGAACAGCGAGTAGGCCGCTAGCCACCATTTGGATAAATCAAGCGTCAGGACAACAGCGAGTCCTATGAGATTCAGCATGCCAAGTGGGATAAGTCCTTTCCAAGCAACGCCCATCAACTGATCGAAGCGGAAACGTGGCAAAGTCCAACGCAGTTGAATAATCAAACCGATTACCATAGCCACTTTGCCCAGCAGCACGCACCATCGCAGTGCGTAACCACCCCAGGAGTTATCGAACGGTTCGGTGAGGCCGGGAAGATGCCAGCCGCCGAAAAACAGCAGCACAGTTAGAAAGCTGACTGTGACTACATGGGTGTATTCCGCCAGGAAGAACAATACGAATTTGATTCCGCTGTATTCGGTATGGAAACCGCCGACGAGTTCTTGTTCGCACTCGGGCAAGTCGAACGGGAGACGGTTGGTTTCAGCCAAAGCGGCGGTAAAAAACATTAGAGCCGCCAGCGGTTGCCACCAGACGTTCCAGTGCGTCAATCCTGGTCCTTGTGACGCCACAATCGATTCAATATTCAGCGTACCGGCAGCAGCAATCACGCCGAGCAGTGACAGTCCGAGAGGAATTTCATAACTGATGAACTGAGCACAAGAGCGTATCGCGCCATACAAACTGTATTTGTTATTCGATGCCCAGCCTCCGAGGATAATTCCATAGGCCGACAATCCAGAGACAGCCAGCAAATACAGCAGACCGATATCGACACCAGGGGCGATGATTGCGCGAAAGCCTTCCTTCTCACCCGCTTCGGTTGGTCCGAAAGGAACCACTGCAATCGAGAGCATGGCGCAGATAAGGCCAATGGTGGGTGCCAAAAAATAGATCGATTTGAAAACGTGGTTGGGGACAACCTGTTCCTTCAGGAAAATTTTGATTCCATCTGCAACGGCTTGTAATAAACCAGCGGGTCCGACGCGATTGGGACCGACGCGATTTTGAATCAATGCAGCCAGTTTGCGTTCGATGAAAGTCATATACAGGCCAGCAATCGGAACGACTGCCAGAACAATGCCCATCGCAACGGCAAGTGGCCAGAGATAATCCCAAGACATCATGATAATACTTTCACTCCAAGTTCACCCAGTGTGGCTTGGTTCAAAGAAGCAAACGCTGGAATGTTCGCGGCGATCTCTTGTAGTAGAGAATCAGAGTGGAACAACCCGCGGCGACCCGCCAATTCCATCAGAATTCGACCGTCCGCTCGTGCGGATTCCGGGGCTCGAACCGCTGCATAGAAACGCTGTGCCAAACCGGCATGATTGATAACAACCCCTTCTCGCTCTGCGAAGGAAGCTGCCGCCAAAACAAAATTTGCTTGATCAGAAATTTTTGACTGTAGGATATCCTGGACAATCAAAAGCTTCAGTGCCAGCAGGTTTTTAACTTCCGCATCCGACAAGATGGAATGCGGGTAGCCTCCGACAAAGTAGGCCGATTGGATTTGCTGCGAAGCGAATTCGGACTGAATCGCAGACCATTCAAGGACTTGGCCTTGGAAGTGTTTGAGTATCGCACTGACGCCTCGTCGGTTGGGGCATTTCTCTGCGCGAATGGTGAATTTCACTTTGTCGGGAGAAGGACTTTCACCCTTGGCGCCCTTGGGATAACAATCATCGACACCGACGTGCGGAACAGGGCCGAGCACCAGCCGAATACCTGAATTGACCGACTTGAGGTACGAAGCGAGCAGGTAGCTTTCCTCACAAGTCATGAATGGCGAGAACACCGCAATAAATTTATGAGCATCTTGCCGAGTGGCTTCGGCGATCGCGCTGTGGACATCTTTTAAGATGCCAGGCCAAGGGTCGCTGAAATCAAGATCGCTTTTCGTTTGGCCTTCTGCGGGATCTGACGATTCCGTTGTCTGGAGCAGTTTGCCTTTTCGGGGAGCTTTCAATCGCGTTTCACTCGCGATGTATTTCCAGCCGAAGCGGCCTTCATCGCACATGAAGGAGCCTTGGGCTTGAGGGTTTTCTCGAGGTCGCAAGCGGTAAACTTTTTCTTCGCTTTGATCGACTTCGATGCTGCAACCTGTGCTGCAGCCGGTGCAAACGCTTTGTACCGTCTTGAGCCACCACACGCGCTGTTTGTAGAGAAAATCTTTGCTGCACAGCGCACCCACTGGGCATAGATCCACCACGTTGCCGGCGAGCTTATTGTTGCATTCATGGCCTGGAAAGACATCGATCTCTTCGACACTTCCGCGATTGACGACATGCAATTCTGAGGTGCCGCTGATTTCGCGAGTAAAGCGGACGCAGCGGGTGCACATCACGCAGCGGTCCGTGAACAGGGCAATTTGATCGCCGATGTGATATTTATCAAACCGCTGAACTTTGGGTTCGTTCAGTCGGCTGTGGGCTCGCCCGAACTTGTAGGTGTAGTCCTGCAGATAGCATTCACCAGCTTGGTCGCAAATGGAACAATCCAGCGGATGATTGAGCAAGAGATACTCGAGTGTTTGCTCGCGTGATTTCTTAACCTTGTCGCTGTCGGTCACCACTACGGTGCCAGGCTTGGCGGGTGTTTGGCACGCGGGCATAAGTTTGGGAAGCATGCTCACGGTGCCGTCCGGTTTTTTCTCACCGACTTCGACAAGGCACATGCGGCAACTTGCAACAACGCTAAGGTCGTGATGCCAACAATAGTACGGAATTTCAACACCAGCTTGCTGAGCAGCTTGAATGATGTTTGCTTTTGGATCGACGTCGATTTCGATGTCGTTGATTCTTACGCTGCCCACAAATTTGCTCCCAGTCAAATCTGTTCTGTCAATGAATGGTCCTCAGAGAAGAGTTTTGGCTGAACTCCGAGGGGTTAATGTGCCAATGCGACTTCCCGCATCTCAGACTTGCGACCTGATCGAATGAATTCTTCGAATTCAGGTTTAAACTTTTGCAAAGCGTTCTTGATTGGCCAAGCCGCACCGTCGGCAAGGCCGCAAATGGTTGTACCTGGAATCGTTCCGATGCTCTTGGAAATATCTTCGAGTGTTT
>JBIKMB010000045.1:0-33201 GCA_044359485.1 Pirellulaceae bacterium
AAAAAAGCGGCAAGCTTCATCAAAATTCTCCCTGCAAAAAATGGTTAACTTCACAACAGCAATCTAGCTTAAAGCCTATCAGAAAACCCGAAACCTCGACCAACGCCAAGGCGGTTCATGGCAAATCGGCTCGACTCTCCGCTCCTAGATAAAAACCGCGGCTAACGCCTTCGGCTAATGGTTTTCGGATAGTCTCGTACTGAACATTATACTGTTCTTTCCTCGGATAATGACAGATGGGACCAGACTGCCTCGCGGTTTGAAGCAAGTCTGGTACACTTCCAACAACGTTGCTTACCAAAGATGACAAGCCCCTATTTTCGAAAGCCGCTTTAACCATGTTCGAGCTGTCGATCGAAAGTTGGTGTTACTTACTTCTGGGAGCTTTCGGAATCGGAGTGGCCAAAAGCGGACTCTCGGGGGTCAGCATGGTTCATGTCATCGTATTTGCATGGGTTTTCGGAGCCCGATTATCAACAGGCGTTTTGCTCCCACTGCTGATCATCGGTGATATCTGCGCCGTCTATCTGGTAGGTAAAGACGTACTTTGGAATTACGTGCTGCGACTGCTTCCCCCTGCGCTGATTGGTGTCGTCATCGGCTGGTGGCTTCTCTCATGGCTCGATGAACGCACGTTTAAACCTTTGATCGGCATCATTATTTTGACGCTGACGTCGGGCCAGCTATTTCGCATGTACCGGCCTGATTTACTTGAGAACATACCGCATGCAACTTGGTTTGCCTGGTTCATGGGTATCACCACCGGAATCACTACCATGCTTGCCAACGCTGCCGGTCCAATCGTCGCTTTGTTTCTCTTGGCCATTGCTCTGCCAAAAATGCAATTGGTTGCAACGAGCGCTTGGTTTTTTCTCATCCTGAATATCAGTAAAGTTCCTTTCAGTTTAAACCTGGGTTTAATTGATCAGCAAACCTTGCTTTTAAATCTCTGCCTCGCGCCGGTTGTCATCAGCGGATTGCTATTTGGAAGATGGATCATAAAAAAGATCCCGCAGAAACTTTTTGATTCGTTGATCCTGGCCTTCACTGCTATAGCCGCTGTACGCTTGATCGTATCGGCCATCATTGAGGACTCTGAGATCCCATCAGCGAGCATCTATTCACCGCGTAGCGAAAAGTGAATAAAGCCAAGATCACGGCCGAGCGAGAACCGCCGGTGGTACGAAATCAGAACGTGGTTGGATAGACGACAATCTCAATCCGACGATTCTCGGCTCTCCCAATCGCAGTTTGATTACTTGCTCTCGGATGATTGGTACCATGCCCAATCGTAAAGAGTTGATTGGGAGCAAGTTCGTTTCGCTTGGTCAAATAATCAACAACTCGCATCGCCTGGGCCGTTGATAACTGTAACGGCGATCCGTAATTGCCTCCGTACAGGGGGCCATCATCTGCATGTCCTTCAATACCGACTCGTTGTTTTGGAAATTTTGTGGCTATGGTGCTGGCCACTCGATCGAGAATATCGCTGGCACTGCTGTTGAGCTGATCGGTACCAGAGGCAAAAATTTGGTCGGCAGCAATACGAATTCGAATGGTATCACCGTCTACTTCCGTCACAGTCCCCGGAATTTGAATAGAACCGGCCTCTCGAGCCAGCGAGTTATTCGCCGTTAAAGTCGCCATACTCCGTGCGCTGGTCGAAGCCTGAATACCGAGAGGCTGCACTGCTGGAGAACTCGTAGCTACTCGTGAAGTCCCATGATCCGAACCTTGAACTTGTGCCGTCACGTCGCCCAATTGCTTCTGCAGCAGCGCTGCCCGCTCTTTGTACAATTCACCCTGCTGTTGCATCTGCGCCAATTGGGCGGTCAGCATTCGATTGTTTTCATCGAGCGCTCGCAATCGACGATCCATATCGGCGATTTCGGCTGATGTTGTCGCACCTACGCCATTGGTCGCGGACAATGCGGCAAGAGGACTTGCCGAACCCAGTGGCGTTGCCGCGTTTGTTGAACCGGTGATTCCGGTAGGCTGAGTGAGCGCAAATGGATTGCTGTTACAGCCTGTAACAATCAACAATCCAGCTACAACCACAATGCTGTAAAGACGGCACAGCATCATGAAAACATCTCCACTTCAAATGCGCGTAGGTTCAGGACCGCGTCAGTTCAGGAAGCGGGACATTAATCACTGCACTGGTCGGCGACAATAGCAATCCTTGCGGACCGATTTCTGGACATCTCCTTTTGATATCAATGGCTAGCCGAAACTCCGTATTGCAGATGCCAGTAACGGGCAATCTCCTTCGCCCCCGCGATAAACATGCGACCATTCGACTGGCCGACCACCATATTTTGAGGTGGAACCGTATGGTTATGGAGCACCAAAACGGGGCAACCTTGATGCTGTTCACCAATTGCCTCAACCACTGCCTTACGCGGCCGCAAAAAATCAACATATTGAATATCAAGTTGGTGTCGCAAAGCCGGAAAGTAACTTAGTACCCCCTCGATAAACGCGCAGTCAGGGCAGTAAAAATTCCTCTGATCATCTCCATCCTTGAAGTCGCCTTTCAGCAAAAACAGTGTATCGCGATTCACAGTCATTCTCCTGAATCCATCCTTTGCTTTACAAGTACATTCCGATGAAGCCGCCAGACTCATCTACCGTTTTTTCCAAAGCTGCAATGCGAGCCCGGACTTTCTCCAAATCACCAGCCGCAATGTATCGATCGAATTCGACCAAGACCGCGCGGTGAACGCTCTCGCTCAACCAGGAAACGACCTGTTGATTGAGCCAACCACAGTTTTCCTCTTGCAGTTCGACAGCCAAGTCGGCGCGTACCGACTTGCAGTCTCTCCCATCAGTCAGCAGCGTACCTTCAAACGCAAAGCAAATCATTCCCAGCGAGGGATCGTTGGTCAAATGAAATTTGCAGATCGCATTATGGAGATAGTAAGAATTATGCGTTCCATGATCGGCTATCGCCTTTTGCATGCGTGAAAACTTTTCCTCAAGCTTCGGCGAAGCGTCCTCGGGCACACGTAGATGGGTCGCATTGCGAAGTGGCAAACAATCAAAACGAATTTCAACCCAGCGTTCCATCATCCGTTCCTTGTCTTGGGTTATCGCAATGCGGCTTGCAACCAACCTTGTTCAATTTTCAAATCGGCAACTTGCAACTTGGGAAGATTTGGAAAACGCTCTTTTAACTTCGCCAACATCGCTGGAGGATTCTCTTCATCTGGCGCTTTGTCGAGCAATTTTTCACGGAAGAATTTATCGAACTTACCCTTCAAGAAAGCTTGCAGAGTTACCGCACGAGTTCCCCGAGATTGCTCACCCACCAAATCGATTCGAACTTCCCCCTGACGGATCAATTCCGTTTTGCCATCGACCGCGATGGGCTGATAGACGGCCGTTACAATCAAGGGTTCAATGAGCGATTGATCGCCACGTTCCATTCGAGACAAACGAACGGTGATTTTGATTTGTCCATCGCGCAAATCCATTTCCACAGGATGAAAGGTTGCTAAAGTGATCGACCAAGGACGCTCATCTTCCTGGTTCAGCATCTCTTCGGGAACTTTCCCAAAAATTTGCTTGGCCAGATCTGGGAGTTCTTCGCTCCGGAGAATTCGTCCTCCCAATATCGAATCGCCATAATTCATCACCACCGATTGGTGGACTCGCACCACGACGTCTCCCTCGGGAATCGCTAGGCCACAGGAATTGGGCGCCGATAATTGGTAAGTGTGACCATGATCTAAATATAAATGCAAATCCTCATCGGTTGTGTGCCCTTTGGTATCAGGGCGTTCTAATCCCAAACGATCCATCACCACTAGGCCAGCAGCATCTCTTTGCAGCAATTGCTCATCGGTCTGTTGACGAAATTGGTCCGTGACTCGTTTTTGCAACCTGCCCTCAGCGATGCTGTCCGCTTTCGACTTAGATTGAGCCGCTTTTTTCGTGGCGATGTTGCGAACCAAGTTCGATCGATGAGAAATAGAGTCAATCACGCTGCAGAAGTCGCTGTCAATGCAAACAGGACCCGCAATCAAGTTCAGTCCGTCAGAATCGGTCGGAACCAGCGTCAATGATCGCGAAACTTGCACATTAGCATAACCGCGCGAATCGATACGCACTCCACGATTGTATCCGACGTTGTCACTGGACACTTTACCTCTCATCAGCAATTGCAACTGCGCATGTTGAGCGTTCGGAATAAACGTGCAGTCCAGATGGCCGTCGATGGTCGCACAGCCATTCATGTCCGTTCCCAAAATGACTTCATGCACCGGATTGGTTTGATGAACAACTCGACCAACAGCTTTATTCGCTAACGACTCTTTAACAATGATCTGCATATTGGGCTGCGAATACTCTTTGCGAATAATCGCTTGCAGCTTGGGTGCCTGACGGCTATCGCGCAGATAACTCAACACAAGCCCAGTATCGCGGCTGCGTTCCAATTCCTCTTCGATCACGGAATGCTGCTTCAAATGCTGATCCAATTCCTCCAGTCGGCGCTTCAATAGCGCGATTGTCTGCTCGGCATTCCTGCCGAAACGGAGGGCATGAGCCATTCCACCCAATGCGTCCCGAACGTCGGTGAACGTTCGCATTTCCAAGCCGACATAGTTTTGGCAGAAGCGTGTTTCAATCTCCGAATAATCTGCGGCCGTCGCGTCCGGATTCGCCACAATCTCCTTCAGCCGTTCCCAACGCAAGAACTTCATCCACTTCGCGCCATTAGGACTCTCGTTGGGGATCAGAAAACTCTCCAAACGTTGCATGGCGGAAGCTAATTTTGCTTGCGCCTCACGGACGCTCGGCAAGGTGCTGGGGTTGAGTTCGGTGGCACCCGCTTTTAGCACTTCGGTCCAATTCGTAGACGACACGGCTTCTTGAGCGGTAGCTGCGGTTGGCATCAGCAAACCAAAACCCATCAACGCACATACGACTGCTGATTTAGGTGAAAATCTTTTCATAGCTGCTCTTTCAATCCGTAGTTGAGTGTCTGGGACAAGTGTTGATGGAATGGATGTCAAATCAAGGGTTGCACGTCCTTCCATTCACAGCGATGCAGAAACACTTCCGGCGGCACGGCGTGATCCGTCTCACAATGGTTATTTTCCCGCTGGTTCGCCCAGTTTACCAAGAACAACTCCTCATTCCCATGCCGATCCTGGCGACTTCAGCTCCTTTTTTGCTTGCAAGTCGATCACTATTGTGCGATTCTCTTCGGAATCGCGATCTGCGGTACCGCCTCCACCCTATGCCGGTCAGCGACAGCGGCAGTCAGAAGCGCCCTACCCCGCGATACATACCACATGTACACAATATACAAAAATACACTCTTCAAGTAGCATTGAACTTATGCCCGCGACTTCACCCCTCCGACTCTGCTGGCTCCTTCTCTGCCTCATTTCTGCGACCGCCACTTGGGGACAAGCCCAAGATTCCACAACTTCCACTCCAGAAAAAAACAGTGCGTTTGAGAATGTTGCGACACCATCGAACACACCCGCTACCGCCACAAACCCAGAATCGCCAAACGCCGTAGCCAACAGCTCTCCGACAAACGCTCCACCCATTGCTGAAGGTCAACCGAGTCCTTGGCGGGCCGTCGGCTTGGTCGTCCTCGGCGTGGCTTCCGTGCTGTTCATGATGATTGCACTAAAGTTTCACGCCTTTGTAGCACTCATTCTCTCATCGATCTTCATCAGTTTGCTTATCGGTGGCGGCGGTGCGGAACCTGTGCAACGAGTCGCTCGCGAATTTGGTGCGTCGGCTGGAGGAATAGGAATCGTCATCGGCATGGCCGCCGTTATCGGCAAATGCATGCTCGATAGCGGAGCGGCTGATAGAATCGTGCAGTGGATGCTGGGAATCCTCGGAGCCAAGCGGGCCTCGCTGGCTCTGATGAGCAGTGCCTACTTGCTCGCCATTCCTGTCTTCTTTGATACCGTTTTCTATCTGCTCGTCCCCTTAGCTCGTTCCTTGCACCGCAAGACCAACACAAATTATTTGCAATATCTCATGGCTGTGGGCGCAGGGGGCGCAGTAACACATACCTTGGTTCCCCCAACTCCAGGACCGCTGTTCGTCGCCAATAACCTGGATGTCAACATGGGAACCATGATCTTGATGGGCCTACTGGTCGCCGCGCCCAGCGCCGCCATTGGCTTGGTCTACGCATGGTGGGCAGACAAAACGGGTCCCGTCCCTATGAGACCCGTAGGTGGCGTCGTTCGCCCAGATGAAGAACTCCCGACAAAGCTTCCCTCTCTTTTTATGTCGCTGCTACCGGTCTTACTGCCCGTTGTCCTGATATCGCTCTCGACCGTATTGACCCTCTTGGCCGACAACGAACAGCGCGCTCACTTGAGTTCATCCGATTTCAAAAATTGGAAACAGTTCACCAGTCAACTACAGACAGAACTGAACGGTCCAGAAAAATCGCTCTTCAAAACCTTGCAACAACAGCAACTGATCAAGGCCAAGGTTTTGGATGGTGTCATCGCGGCCCCCGACTCCATTTCCGCTCAAGAAGAGTTCATTCGTGAACTCAATACGGCACTCCGCAGCAAGCAGTTTTTCAAATCGGAAGAATTTGCCCAAATCAAACTGCGAACGGTGGATGGCAAGCCTCTCCCGGCACCCGCCCTTCGCTCTAAGAGTGTCGATGTCGAACGTTACAATCGCGTTGTACTTGAATCTGTCTATCCTGAGTTGATTTCCGAGCACCAGTGGAATAGTTCGATGCGCCGTTGGTCCGATGCGATGAGCCTGCCCGGCGACCCGAACGTGGCGCTCATCTTCGCCGCTCTCGCTTCGCTGTGGGTTCTGTGGAAATCCCAAGGAAAAACGCTCGTTCAACTGGCTGCCGCCATGGAAGAATCGCTCCTGAGCGCGGGCGTCATCATTCTGATCACAGCGGCCGGGGGAGCGTTTGGTAAAATGCTTCAAGAAACGCAGATTGCAGATGCAATTAAACAATTGCTGCAAGGCTCAGGCGGAGCAGAAGTTGCTTTGTCCGGCACCGCATTGCTCTTCTTAGCCTGGGGAATTTCAGCGTTTCTAAAAATCGCTCAGGGCTCTAGTACTGTCGCCATGATTGTCGCCTCCGGAATGATGGTCGCCTTGATGAGTCGAGGCAACCTTCCTTATCACCCTGTCTACATCGCGATGGCTGTGGGTACCGGTTCGCTAATGGGAAGCTGGATGAACGATAGTGGCTTTTGGGTTTATGCCAAGATGGGGGGCCTCACGGAAGCCGAAGCGCTACGCAGCTGGACCGTGATGTTGGCACTGCTTAGTCTCGGTGGCCTAGTGATAACATGGCTGCTATCGGTGGTTATGCCCTTGACCCTCTGAGCCAACTGCGAGCCGCAAACCGCGTGAAATTGTCTCGGCGAACTACGGTTCCTCGATACTTTGAATCCAGCTGCTTGTAACGAAAGTTGCTTCGCAGACTCAAGCATCATCCACCAGATCCTCGAATAGAGTATCCGGGTACTCCGTACGATAACGCTGCATTAAGCGTTCTTGTATTTTTCCGGTGGGATCATCTCCTGCAAACATTTTCATCAGCATTGGAAAATCTTCCGGATACCGCTTAGCTTGCTCTACAAATTCCTTGCGCAGCGATCGTTCTTCGCTGCGGAGCACCAGTTCATTCTCCCCACCAAAACGCGCCGCGACCTCGCCAAATAATGCTAACAATCGTTTCTTTTCCCGCAGCAAGTCGCGCTGCGCCTCTTCATAGATCTTTAGCAAGACAGGCTTATATCGTTCAGGCGCCACTGCCAACAGGTCGTCCATAATGCCATCGAATACAACTCGATAAAGCTTGTACGCTGGCCGCATGAGCGAGGCTAACGCACGATGTCTTTCGAGATACCATGGTGTTTTTGCCTTGACAAGCAACCCATTGTCTAAATGGCAAACGTAGCCCTCAAATTCTTGTCGATCCAAATAAGATAAAATCTCTTGGAACACAAATTCGTACCGATCTGCTTTGTCGGGAAATTGTTCCTCAAATCGATAAAGACCAGTCTGTCGGTTTCTAGAAATCAAATACACAAGCCGGGCACTGGAGTACTGAACCACAATTTGATTGTGGGCAGCGACGAATTCGAAGATCGGCGTCCAACCGGCCTCGATCGTCTCTGAAATCATCTCCCATAACAGCGGTTGCTCCCGCGCCAATTGCAAAGCCTCCTGCGCTTGGACGGTCTCAGCCGAACGACATGTGGCAGCCCGCAACTGACCGGTACGCGGATGCCGAAAAAAATGGATCATCGAGCCATCCAACTTTTCATAAATTGTAGCGCGGCAAGCCTGCAGTCGATGAAACTGCGTTTCCTCGGTCTGATTCAGATTAAAAAATTTATGCAATGGCAATGAGACAATTTCCCCCGTCACCGCATCAAAAGTGATCCCTCGAAAATTGCGCCGCCTCGCTGCAAATTGCAGACACTCCTGTTCAGCCATCGATAGGCTCTCGGCTTTTGATGCCAAGCCACTCTCTTCCAAACGACGAGCATGACTTGTGATTTCGGCCGGTGTCGTATCGAAAGAACCAGGAAAACAGAGCATATAATCAAAAGAGACAAGCCCATCGTATTGATAAACCACGAACTCCTCGTGCCCCTGCAGTGCCTCATAGGCTTCATTAAGCGTGATCATCTGCTCAGCGTACCCCTTAAACTACCCGACGGTGTTAGACCGGACGTCTCAAAGGCCTCATTCAAGTACTTGACCCTGCTTTTCTTCCAAATCCGAAATCCGTTCGGTACTTCGGCTTAGAAGAAACTGTATCGGTACAAGACGCCCCTACTTTACCGATGGTGCGACTTGTTACCAAGAAGGACCAACATTCAAAGGGTTACATGTCATTGTCGGGTCAGTTATACTTACACTAGTTCCATCCCTCCTAGAATCACCCGCCTGATATTTGCCCCTCTGAAACCTGCCCATTTGGATTTAATCCCTTGGATTTTGCCAATATGGAACTTGTTCGAATTCGTCACTCGAGTTGCCCCAGATCGAGCACGAACCGCTCCATGGAAATGTGATCACCTATGACCAAGACCCGGATTCAGAGACCGATCGATTGGCGCCACGCCTCTCTCAATCTCGTCGTGCTGATCACGGTTTGTGCGCTTGGCTATTATTTCGACAAAAGCAACGGAATACTGCTGGCTACCGCTCTATTCTTGATCACCGCTTTTTCTCTCCGCTCTTGGCTTGGCTATCATCACAGAAAAGGTGTCTACCACTGCAGACAAGGTGATTGGAACGCCGCCATCGCAGAGTTTTCTCAAAGCTTGATGTTCTTCGAGAAAAATCGCTGGCTCGATCGCTTTCGAGGACTCACCATGCTCTCCTCAGGCCACTCCTACATTGAAATGGCCCTGATCAGTCTCGGTTACTGCCACATTCAGTTAGACTGTCCCGAAAAAGCGTTCCAATATTATCAGAACTGCCTGCAAAAGTTTCCGGATAGCCAAATGGCACGAAATGGTTTGCTTCATCTGGACAAAGCCCACAATTCATCTAACCGACAAGAGAGTCAGGGATGAACACAATACCCGTTAGCTACAGCGTCAGACAAACGCACCAGCTGCTCATGTTCGGGCTTGTTGGTGCCGTAATTTGCTTAATCGCTCCATCCGGATACACGGATGAACGAGTACGTTATTTTGAAAACCACATTCGTCCGGTCTTAGTCGAACAGTGCTATGCCTGTCATTCGGCCGAAGCCAAAACGCTTCAAGCCAACTTGCGCGTTGATTCGCCTGCATCCCTGAGGCGCGGCGGCGATTCCGGCCCAGCCGTTATACCAGCCCAACCAGAAGAAAGCACCTTGCTGCAGGCGCTCGAGTATGAGCACTGGCAGATGCCACCGAAGGGAAAATTGCCGGATGCTACCATCGAACATTTTCGCAAGTGGATTGCAGACGGCGCCGTCGATCCCCGTTCCGATCCCATTGAACCTTCCGAGCCGATAACGGTTAACCGCGCGGAACTCGCCCAATCACACTGGGCCTATCAGCCGATCGCTCGCCCCAGCGTCCCCGCGACACCCTCGGACTGGTCACGCTCGCCTCTGGATAGTTTTATCGAACAGCGAGCGACAGAGATGCAATTAACGCTCAGTGCGGACGTCGATAGAGCATCACTGCTTCGCCGGCTCTACCTCAACCTGATCGGCCTGCCTCCCAGTCCGGCAGAAGTTCTCGATTTTCTTCAGGATCAAAATCCTGACAGTATCGAACGCGTCGTGGATCGCCTATTGGCATCACCTCATTACGGTGAACGTTGGGCTCGCTATTGGCTTGACCTCGCTCGCTATGCCGACAGCAATGGGGCCGATGAAAATCATAGTTATCCCGTCGCTTGGCGTTATCGTGATTATGTGGTCAAGCAGCTCAATGCCGATTTACCCTACGACGAGTTTGTCACACAGCAACTCGCAGGTGACTTGCTTGAATCCAACACAATCGATGAACGTCGCGATCACTTGACCGCAACGGGTTACTTAGTACTGGGTCCCAAAATGCTGGCCGAACAAGATAAGCCCAAATTGATCGCTGATCTTGTCGATGAGCAACTCGATACGATCGGCCAATCACTGCTAGCGATGACCATCGGCTGTGCGCGTTGCCATGACCATAAGTTTGATCCGATATCAGCGGAAGACTACTACTCTCTTGCGGGCATTCTTCATAGCACCAAAACGATGGCCAATCTCGATTTTGTAAGCCAATGGAACACGCGCGAACTCCCCGATCCGGCTCTCGAATCACAAATCGTTACCCATCAAGAAAACGTGAAAAAAGCTGAGGCTGAACTCGCGATACTGATGACCAAACCGGAGGCTCAACGCCTGGATGAAGATAAACTCGCGATTGAAAAAGCGAAGCAGCATATCGAAACGCTCAAAAAAAACGCTCCCGCTTTACCGAGTGTGATGGCTGTCGAGGAAGCTACAGTGAAGCTTGTTCCTATTCACATTCGAGGAAATCATCTGCAACTAAAAGGGCAACCGATCCCCCGCAAACTCCCTGCGTTTTTTGAACGGACCATGCCCCAACCAGCGATGCCGGAGCAAAAAAGTGGACGTTTGGAATTGGCTCACGCACTCTTTCATTCCCAAAACCCGCTGACCTCTAGGGTAATCGTCAACCGACTTTGGTCGTGGCTTTACGGGCATGGAATAGTCCGTACCGTATCCAATTTTGGCCTTAAGGGGGAAAAACCAAGTCATCCCGAATTACTCGATTGGCTCGCGGCTGAAATCATGCATCAAGAATGGTCGCTCAAAGCGATGCAGCGTAAACTTGTGCTGTCGCATGCTTTTCAAATCAACTCGGTTGCTACAGACAACCAAAGGATCGTTGATCCCGACAATAAGGCCTGGACACATTACCCTCTGCGTCGTTTGGAAATCGAACCGCTGCGCGATGGTTTACTCGCGATTGGTGGAAACCTCGATCGAAAAATGGGTGGTCAGGCCGCTTCGATCTATGGAGCCAACTACAGCGAAGAGGGACGAGGGAAAAACGAATTTGATGCCTTGAGACGAACCCTTTATCTCCCTGTGAATCGAGCAGCCTTACATGAACTGTTTGCCACGTTCGACTACGTGGATTCGGGGGTTTCTGTCGGAAAACGCAATTCCACAGTGGTCCCTCATCAAGTTCTATTTCTCATGAACCATCCCCTGGTGCGTCAGCAAGCCAACGAACTCTCTCGTCGCTTAGCCCAACACGAGTTGCTCTCGGATACACGACTCGATCCAAATCCGCTCAAGGCCCAAATACAAATTGCCTACTTGGAATGCTTTAGCCGCCTGCCAGATTCCACGGAACTGACTTTAGCCCAAGCATTTTTGCAAGAAATTCTTACAACAATCGGTCCCAATGCCTCGCTTGAAACGGCTGATCCAAGTTTGCGAGAGCAAGCCTGGACAGAATTTTGCCATGCGTTATTAACCAGCAATGAATCGATGTATATTCCCTAAATCAGAAAGACGCACACCGATGCAAGACAACCCAAACGGTGCGTTGATGCCCGCCGAGAGATACTCTCGACGTTCCATGCTTAAGAGCAGTGCGTTAGGTTTTGGAGCGATCGCGCTGGCTGACATTTTAGCCCGCACCTCTCAGGGCGACGACCGTACCTTGGAGCAGCCCCATTTTGCTCCTCGTGCCAAAAGAGTCATCTTTCTTTTCATGCATGGTGGCCCCTCAGCGATCGATACGTTCGATTACAAACCTCTTTTAGAACGCGACAATGGCAAGCCCTTGCCATTTGAAAAACCAAGAATACAGTTTGCCCAAACAGGAAACCTTCTTCGCAGCCCTTGGAAATTTAGACAGTACGGTCAATGCGGCGCCTGGATCAGTGATTTATTTCCAGAAATCGGCCGCTACGCTGACGATCTGTGCTTTATCAAGTCGATGCACGGTTCCAATGAAGCACATGGTGGTGCACTACTTAAGATCCATACCGGAAGCGATACGTTTGTCAGGCCGAGTAAAGGGGCGTGGATTTCGTACGGACTCGGTTCCGAAAACGCCAATCTCCCCACATTCATTACCATCAATCCAACTTTAGGGCACGGTGGTGTCCAGAATTTCGGATCTGGCTTTCTTCCCCCCGAACATCAAGCCACCCGTATCGGTTCCAGCGGAGCATCGATGAAGAATGCATCGATCGCTAACTTAACGCCGCCACGAGCCAAGCGTTTAGATCAGCGACAGCAGCTTGATTTCGTACAAAAGTTAAACCAACATCAACTTCAACGGTATGGCCAAAATGCGGAACTTGAAGCTCGAATCGAATCACTCGAACTCGCCTTCCGTATGCAAATGGAAGCTCCCGACATTCTCGATCTCTCGCAGGAAACCGAAGCAACCCACAAGCTGTACGGTATCGATGAACCTTCCACTGAAAACTTTGGACGCGAGTGCCTGCTCGCAAGACGTCTCAGCGAGGCGGGAGTTCGATTCGTACAGGTAAGTCATGCCTACTGGGATCAACATTCCGAGCTGAAGGAGAAACATAAAGAATTGGCTCAGCAGGTTGATAAACCCATCGCCGGTCTGCTGCAGGATCTAAAACGCCGCGGATTGCTAGAAGACACTCTTGTGATTTGGGGAGCCGAATTTGGCCGGACACCTACTGCGCAGGGTAATAACGGCCGCGACCACAATCCACATGCATTCACCTATTGGTTTGCGGGAGGAGGAGTTAAGCCCGGCTTCAGTTATGGCAAGAGCGATGATTATGGTTTTTATGCAGTCGATCAGAAAGTTCACGTGCATGACTACCATGCAACCCTGCTCCATCTGCTCGGCTTGGACCACGAAAAACTGACGTTCCACTACGGAGGACGCGATTTTCGACTGACCGATGTTCATGGCCGCGTGATCCACGATATCATGTCTTAACCCTTTTTTGCTCCTCTTCTTGGAAGGTTAACAACGAAGATGCAACTTCACAGTAAATTCTATTCGACTTTTGCAATATGGACGCTCACTATCATTGGCTTTGCCCACAGCCTCTATTCTCAATCCAATGATAAAATACCATTCTACGTGGGAACGTATACCAACCGTACCAGCCAAGGAATTTATCGCTCGGAACTTGATACCACCAACGGCAAAATGGCCCCGGCCAAGCTTGTAGCCAAACTGACCAATCCTTCGTTTTTGTGCATCCATCCCAACGGCGAGTATCTCTATGCTGTGACGGAAACGGTTCGCGGTGCCGGCGGAGAAAATGCCCGCGTTATGGCCTACAAGATCGAAGCCAATGGCGATTTGACTCTTATCAATTCGCAACCCGCAGAAGGCGATATTCCGTGCTACGTTTCCACCGATGAAGAAGGAAAACTGGCCTTTGTGGCCAACTATGGAAATGGAAGTATCGCAATGTTGCCGATCGATGCGAATGGATCGCTCAAACCTGCAGTTTCTGTTGTGCAACACAGTGGTTCGAGCGTAAACCCTCAGCGACAGATGGGGCCGCATGCCCACAGTATTTTGTTCGATCCCTCGGGTAAGTGGCTGTGCGCCGCTGACTTGGGTATCGACAAAGTTCTCACGTACAGCGTCGATCGCAAACAAAACAAGATCCTCCCTGCACCGACTCCTTTTCTGCAGCAACCTGCCGGAGGTGGACCGCGGCATCTCGATTTTTCTTCCGATGGAAAATGGGCGATCATCAATAACGAGATGACCTCGTCAGTCACCTTGGCGACCTGGGACTCAGAGAAAGGTGTGTTTTCAACCCAAGATCTACAGAGCACCTTGCCTGCCGATTACAAAGAACCTGGTAACAGCACTGCTGAAGCGCTTTTCAGCCCAGATAATAATTTTGCCTATGTATCCAACCGCGGTCACAACACGATTGCGATTTTCAAGGTTGACCGTCAAAAAGGGAAATTGATTCCTTTAGGTCACGAATCGACTCGAGGAAAAATCCCTCGAAACTTTCGATTTGATCCCACCGGCAAATATTTGTTGGCTGAAAACCAAGATAGTGATTCCATCCACTCTTTCCAATGGAATGCTGAAACCGGATTGTTGAAGTATACGGGGGAAAGCATCGAAGTGGGCATGCCCGTTTGCATCAAATTTCATGTTCGAAAATAGCCTTCGCTAATTCTTTAATCGCGAAACAACTCGCCGAGCAGTTCAACGTCTCGACAGGAAATTCTAATGACGGAAATGTCTAGAGCATCTCTCGAGCCTAGTCGATATCGGTCGATCGAATGCCCTGAAGAGCGGGCTATCGCCATTGCGGTTGCCGCTCATCAGGGCCAACGCGACAAAAAAGGTGAACCCTTTGTTTATCATCTGCTGCGCGTAATGCTGACAGTCAATGGGTCAGCATTACGCCAAGTTGCCCTGCTGCATGATCTATTGGAAGATACATGCTGGACAGCCAGCGATTTAATCCTCGCAGGTTTTTCGCCCGATGTCATTCAGGCCATTGAATTGTTAACTCGCGATTCTAAAGAACCTTACTGCGAGTACATGGTTCGACTCTCCCAAAATACGCTCGCCAAGGCAAGTAAGTTGGCTGATCTCCAGGACAACTACCGCCTGGATCGGGTCGCCTTTCGCCCAGCTCATGCCGCCGAGGACTCCCACCGAATTTCTCGCTACATTTTAAGCCATGATTTTTTGCTGGATCGTATTTCTGAATCAGAGTATCGCGATCGCATGCAAGCATACAACGATGCATGCTACTAATATTTGGAACGAGAGTTTGCTCAACAAGATGTGCGCCTCAAACTTTAAGTGTCTTCCACTTTCCGTGTAGAAAACGTGCTGCCAGCAAAATGGCTCGCACAATTAAATCGCTCACCATCGCGCACCATGCCCCGCGCACTCCCCAATTCAAACCTTGCCACGGTTCGGATAAACCTGGAATTTCTTTGCATGCCAGCACATAAGTCAACGGAATACGAATCAAAACAAAACAGATAAAGGTGATCGTTAGCGGACCTCGTGTGTCCCCCGCTCCACGCAGTGCGCCCGATAGCACCAATACAAATGCCAGAGGGATCAATCCGACACTGACAATACGCAACAATGTCGCTGCTTCCTCGACCAGTTGGGTATCTTTGGAGGTCACAAACAATCCCACCACAGTCTCGCTGGAAGTACCAAACAATAGCACTGCCACACTCAAAGTGAGACAGCTCAAAAGACAAGTGATCCAGATCGCTTGACTGGCTCTTTGCGTCTGTTTTGCACCAAGGTATTGCCCCGTTAATGTTGCGGCCGCAACCTGAAATGCCGTACCGGGCGCATAGGCAATCGCTTCAACTCGAATTGCCAGACCATGAGCTGCGGCGGCCAGTGTCCCCAGACTGTTGATGATACCTACGAACCATAAATGGCAAAAAACGGTCGCCATCATATCGGTCCCACCAGGCAGACCCACCTTTAGAATTCTGGCGATTTGTGTCTTATCTGGATACAAGCTTGATCGTTGAATCCTCAGCCCAAAAATACCCGATAACAATCCCCAAGCCACCAGGGAAGCTCCAACAACGTAGCCCGCCGCCGTACCCATCGCCAAACCTTCCCAACCATAATTGGGAAATCCGAATGAACCAGAGACAAAAAGGTAGCTCAAAACCGTGTTGACCACATTGACTGTGCCCATCACCCATAACCCACCGAGCGTATTTCCTGCACCGCGCAATGCGGCAACACCGATTTGCTGGAATGCCATGAGAGGTAGGATCGGGATAATCCAGCGCAGATATTGACTCGCAGCCACACTCGCTTCATCGCTCAACTGTAACCACTTCAACAGCGTAGAACTGCCAAACCAAAAACTAATGAGCATGATCAGCGAGAAGCAGAAGCCCATCACCATCGCTTGATTCATCACTAAGTTGGCCGTAGCGCGATTGCCTCCGCCAATTTCTCGCGCAACAACGGCCGTTGTGCCAATGCTCACCATGCTCATCATGGCAGGCATCATCCATAGCAAATAGGCCATTTGTCCCATTGCCGCCATGTGATGCGTTTCCAAAAATCGCCCTGTGAGCAGAGTATCAACAAGTCCTACCATTAAGACGAGTAGCTGTTCGAGAAAGACGGGCCAAGCGAGAAGTAAGATTGGCTTCAAAAGTGTAGGTTGATCCACCAGCGAGGATCTGGATGTCATGCAAACCTCTCATCACTTGCGCGATTCTTTTCCATGCTCAATAAACTCTGTTGTCGAATTTCATGGAATGACTTCAGCAACTGCTGGATATGGCCCAGTCGATGTGCGGTCGACAAGCTGATGCGCAGCAATGACTCACCCTGTGGAACTGTGGGAGGACGAATCGCTGGTACGAAGCATCCCTTGTCCATTAACTGCCTTGATAGGGCGACGGCCCTATTTGGATCGCCGATGTAAACGGGAATAATCGGGCTATCAGTGCCACCGACATTCCAACCCTCCGCTCGCAATTGATCTCTCAAGTCGCGTCCTGTTTGGCGTAACGCGACGCGCTCTAATTTCATTTCACTGAGTAAATCGAGAGCTTTGTGCGCTGCTAGGGCCATCGCGACGGGCATCGACGTCGAGAACATATACCCTCTTGCTCGATGAACGGCCAGATCGATCAAAGCCCGCGGTCCAATCAAAAAACCTCCCAAGCCCCCTAAAGATTTACTCAGTGTACCGGTTCGTACTAAAACTCGATCACTGCACCCCATCTCATGACACCAGCCTTCACCTCGATCTCCATACACTCCCGTTGCGTGCGCTTCATCGGTCACAACCAGACAATCAAATCGCTCGGCCAGGTTGCATATCTCCTCCAGAGGAGCAAGATCGCCATCCATGCTAAAGAGGGAATCGGTCAGAATGATCGCTCGCCTGAAGCGACTTCGATGGGCCGCTAATTGCTCAGCTAGATCGGCTGTATCCACATGTCGATATCGGCAGATCTCCGCTCGCGATAAGCGGCATCCATCAATGAGACTCGCATGATTCAGCTGGTCACTGAAGATACCATCTCCACGCTCCATAAGTGTCACGACGGCCGCAACATTCGCCGAATAACCGGTTGGAAACAGTAATGCGGCCTCGGCCCGTTCGAATTCGGCCAGCGACTCTTCCAGTCGAGCGTGCACGGCGGATCGACCGGTGACCAACGGACTCGCTCCACTCCCCCAGCCATACTCGCCCACACCATGTTGAATCGCTTCGATGATGGCCGGGTGACAGGCTAAATTTAAATAATCGTTGGAACCAAAATTGATCAGGTAACGATCAGTACTCTGCATTTCGGTCGCGGATTTTTTTTCACGAGCAAAACAATTCAAGCGTCGTCTGGTACCTGCGGCTTCGATTTCGTCGAGCTGTCGCTCCCAAAAATTTTGCCAATCAGCTCGCTGGGCACTCATCACTCCATGTCACTTCGTAATGAACGAAGTCCCCCACTTCCCGCTGAATACATACTCGGAGATTTTTTTGCGATTTCGCGATTTGGTATCGCGATCTGCAAAACTTTGTTGACCGGGCAGCACCTCTCTGGCCGCATAACCCAACGCAATAGCTGTCTGAGGCACATATCCATCGGGAATTGAATATTCCTGACGAATTCGACTCGAATTGATGCCCGCCATTTGATGAACATGCAACCCCAAGGCTGTGGCTTGTAAACTCAACTGCGCCACCGCTTGCCCTAAATCGTAAGCATGAACACGGTTGGGTGTTCCGTTATGAGAGAAACTTTCTTTGCTCACCGCGATCAAAAGTGCCCCGGCATATTTCGCCCATGCCTGATTTGTCTCAAGTAGACAACCCAACATTTTTTCAAATGCATCGGGTCTATTTTTTTCTGCCATCAAAAAATACCAAGGCTGCTCGTTGTAACTTGAAGCAGCCCAGCGCGTAGCCTCGAGGCATTGAAGCAGCAAATCGCCAGGGACGGGTTGATCATCAAAACAATAGGGGCTCCAACGCTCAAGTATCTCGGGCATCACAGCGTAGTCCGATTCGCCTCGTTTTGCATCGCTCATGGGCATTGAACTTTCTCTACATTATTTCAAGTTAGGTTCGCTTGAATGAAAGCGGAAATCATCGAAGGCGATATGCCCCCAGGAGTTATCTTTCCGATCGACGATCCGCAGCACAACTTGTTTTCCTTGATGCGCTGACAGATCAACCGCTATCCGCGACAAAACATCCTGGTTTTTACCAGCAGCCGAGAAAAGAACAGTGCCGCTCTCGGCTTCTCGCAACTCGACCGCCGTCGTCTGACTTTCGCCGCCAGCGATCAGAAAAGAAGCCCAGGGATGTGTGATCGTAAAACGCCGACTTATCAACTCACCGACCGTTTTATCGCCGACGAATTTCTCGGTGGCAATCCATCTCTTTCCTTGCTGCCCTGCAATCAGTTGAGGTTGCGAAACCACAAGTTCATCGATGTTGGCGGGCTGGCGAATCATCGCTCCCCCATCTGCATCCCAGTCGCTTAAATCGCCTGACTCAAAATCGAAATTCAAAGCCGTTTTTCCATCGTAGGATGGCCGAAAACCACCTAAATCATCCGTGATTGAAACGGTGGATTTTGCGACAGGCAGATCCCTTGCTGCCGGCGGAACCAGCGATGCATCTTCGATCTGTAAATGAACAAAAACACCGCGCTTATTGCCAACCACAATATCACTCCGGCCGTCGTGATTGATGTCATGAACCATCACCTCAGTGCCGACACCACTATTGCGATCGATGACATGCGGCACAAATCGCATACCCGAAGGCGTTCGAGCCGTTTCGAACCAGATCAATAAGGCGGGATCATTTTCTCCAGCATCGCCGCCATTATGAGCCCACCAGCGTTTGCCCGTAATGATATCCGGGACACCATCCTTGTTGATATCGGCAATATCGATTGCGTGCAGTTGCGAAACCGCCAAGCCGGTTGGACTTGTTTCAACCCGCTCGGTCATGATGTCATACCGTTTGAATTGATCCCCTTTATCATCGACTCTTTTATAATAGGCCAAGCCAAAACCATGAGCGGCTAGACTCGTGATCACTTCGTTCTTATCATCCCCATCCAGATCGACCGCATACATTTGAGCCCCCCCAGGACCGGAAAATGCAACGGCATGGAAAGGCCAGGGAATTTGTGTTCGATCTGCCGGTTGTTCCCACCATCCGTCCTTCTCCAAGATATCGCTGCGTCCATCACCGTTGACATCACCAATCCCTAATCCGTGTGTAAAACGCTGATATCCCTTAACGGGCGTTACCGCCTTGAAAGCCCAGGGCTGCGTTGGATCGGAACCAGTTTCCGTGTAGCCGTACGCGCCATTCATGGCGCAAACTAATTCCGGTTTGCCGTCGCCCGTGAGGTCGCCCCAAATGGGAGATTCGTTATCGACCGCGGGAATGGTCGTAAAGCGTTCCCAAGGTCCTTTTCTGGCTTGCCCAGCACCTGGGTTTCTTTGCCACCAACCCGGTGCCCCCGGAAAACCGACGAAAACGACATCCCGATCCCCATCGCCATCGACATCATCAGTGAAAGCAAAGAAATTGTCGGAATAACCATTAACCGAATACGCTTTAGGCTCGTAAATCGCCGTTTTTTCCTGATAACTCGGCCCCCAATAGATCCAGGGTCCTGCAACCACATCTCCCACCCCATCGCCATCAAAATCGCTGGCGGCAGCCCCCTCCGCATAAAATTCCTGGGTCAAAACATGCTTCTGGAACCGAATCTCCTGGGCTTCCGCTGAGTGCCAAAAGCCTGAAATGAGACTCAATATGACAAAATGTGTGATTGCGTTACAATTACAATATTGAGAGATCGGAGTGGAATCGAATCGTGAGAATAGCGATTGAGGCATGGGTGTCGGTTTTAAACCGCCTCCAGGAGGACAAAAGCCCAAAAGAATAATTGTCTGACGGGTAACCGTCTGAAGGATAAAAGCCCAAAGGATCTGGCACCAAGTTACCAGAGTTTATAATCGCGACCAGTTCCTGACAGCCGGTGATAAGGGAAATGTGCCGCGGCCAATCTCCCCTATTCTAAGTTCTAAACCACCAAGAAATCTATGCTATTAGAAAATCGACGCCATTGATACCCGCCTCACAATAGACCTCGACTTGCCTATCCCCAACAATAACCCTGAGCATCAAGGAACGTTAGCATGAACATTTTCCCTTTAAACTGGCGTGCTGGACAGATTACTGCCTGCGGTTTGAATCTGCTGGCCGTGTGTCTCTGTGCCCTCATTTCGTCGATCAGTTGTGCGGCCCCGCAGCAACCCGAGAAAGCTCCCCAAGAAAAATCAGAATCCGATAAGGAGAAAAAATTGGAAACCGCAACGTTTGGAGCCGGCTGTTTTTGGTGCACCGAAGCGGTTTTTCAGCGGGTGAAAGGTGTTGAAAAAGTGGCTTCGGGTTACATGGGAGGTACCACAAAAAATCCAACCTACAAAGATATTTGCACGGGCCTGACGGGCCATGCGGAAGTCATCCAAGTCAAATATGACCCAACGATGGTAAGTTTCGCGGACCTACTAGAAATCTTCTGGAAGACCCATGATCCTACCACTCTCAACCGTCAGGGAGCAGATGAAGGTACCCAGTACCGCTCGGTTGTCTTCTTTCACTCTAACGCTCAAAAAGAAGAAGCAGAACTTTACAAGAAAAAACTGGATGAGGCGGGAATCTACGAAGATAAAATTGTAACCGAAATCAGCCCAGCATCCGAGTTTTATGTGGCTGAAGATTATCACCAGAATTATTTTAACGATAATCCACGCCAAGGTTACTGCCGGCTGGTCATCACCCCAAAGATAGAAAAGTTCGAAAAAGTCTTCAAAGATAAGTTGAAAAAATAAGCCAATATCGACACGATCTGCGACGCAAAGCCCTAAGAGTGGCTTTGCGTCACGGGCTGTGCCAACTGTCCGCAAGCCGCCTGAACGTCGCTTCCCATGGAGTAGCGGAAAGTCGTGAAGATGCCTGCCTCCCGCAGCTTTCTCCAAAAAATCTCGCGACGTTCTCGTGGCGTCGATTCCCATGCTCCGATCGTTGGAATGGGGTTATAGGGAATCAAATTGACAATGCAGGGGATACCTTGCAAGTATTCGATCAACGCCTCCACATCCTCCAGGCCATCGTTAACCTGATCGATTAAGATATGCTCGATCATCACCGGGCCTTGCTCGCGGAACATACGCGGTCGATTGGCGATATCACGCAGGGCGGTGTGCAAACCATCCCAGGTAATCTGCCTTGTCCAGGGGACCAATTTCTGCCGTTTCTCAGGAATCGCACTGTGCAAACTCAATGCGATTTGTATACCCGGGAATCGATCCGCTAAACGAATCATGGCGTCCGGAATTCCGACGGTCGACACTGTAATTCGTCGCGGAGGTATTCGAAAGGCAGTTGGAGCCATCAAGATATCCAAGGCTGGGTAAACCTGCTCTTCATTGTGCAATGGCTCACCCATGCCCATAAACACAACGTTCCGCAAACGCCGACCGCTTTCTCGCGCTTCCCAAGCCGCCAACAGCACTTGCTCAACGATCTCATAGGCATTCAGACTGCGATGTAGCTTCATTCGGGCGGTGGCACAAAATGGACATCCAGCCTGGCAACCCACTTGCGTTGATACGCAAACAGCCGTCCGCGATGTCTCCGCGCGAATGACCACCGTTTCGATTCGGTAACCGTCGCCGGTCTGCAATACCAACTTCGTGGAACCATCCAAGTTCGATTGATGCCTCTCCGCGACTTCTAAGGTTAAGCGACCGAAGTGCTCCAGTGCTACCGTTTTCTCTGGCTCCCCCAAACGAGCAAACGCAGCCTCGAAATCATCGAACATTTGATACAATGCGTACCTGGTCTTGCGAATCCGATTGGGATCGATTCGATGCTGCCTGCGGAAGCTCTCCACAGCCGATTCGTCGTGAAACAGAGGTCGTGTTGTAAGTGGCAACATAAAATATCAAATCCAAAAGGAAAGCAGCTCCGAGATCGCCTCCGAGCTGCCTTAAGTCAAAGTTCGATTTGCTCTGTTACTTAGCTTAGATCGGCTAATGCCTTTCTTGCAACTGCAACACACTGCCGAATATCGTCCACTGGGTTTTCTGGATTCTCTTCATATTCTAGAGACAACGCACCATCGGCAGGAAAATCGGTGGACAGCAGCGCTTCGAATACGGACCGTACATCCAAGTGTCCCTTCCCTAAAATGACCCCCTTCGTAACATCCTGCATTTCGGCAAAGTCTTTTAAATGAATTCCGTATAGGCGACCTTTCAGCGCGCGAATCACATCGACGGGTTTCTCGCCAGAACGAATGTAGTGCCCCAAGTCCGCACAAGCTCCAATTCGCGCGTCGTGACCTTCAATGGCTCTCAAAGTATCCACGACCTTGTTATAGCGATGGCGCGGCCCGTGATTGTGAATGCCAATACGAATATCAAATTCTTTTACCAATTCATCTAGCAAACCCATCGCCTTGGGATCTGGATCGGCCGAAATGTTCCGAATACCCGCAGCCTTGGCAAATTCGAAAACCTTGCGATTCGCCGCTTGATCCATCCCAAAACCATTCACTCCGTGAGCCGAAATGGTCAACCCTAAATCTTCAACCTTTTTGCGCATGGTGGCAATCGCTTCCGGAGACGAATCCAGCGGGAACATACCACTGTAAAATTCCACTTGCTCAAAGCCCAACTCCTTGGCACTCTTGAGCGCTTTATCCACATCAAAACCACGCAACGAGTAAAGTTGAATACCCAACTTTAGTTTCGTAGCAACCCAAGCCCCACGCAATGAACTGGATAACAGAGATGGAACGACTGCGGCAACTGAGCCAGCAACAAGCGATTGAGCCATAAAGCGACGACGAGAAATCACGGTAGGACACTCCAGCAGGTGAGAGGGAAGGATGAAACTCCTTTATAGTAACCAATCCACCGTCGGGAACCAGTCACAACTCCCCAGATTCCACTCCTCAAAATCTCGCTTTGAGTGAAAAAACGGCTTGTACCCCACCCAACGCTGCGACAATTCCAGTCGCAACATCCGCAGGCGTTTGCACCTACACTGCGATTGCAATTAACCCCAAAACAGGCTGGCGACTCCTCACAAACGGCTCTTGGCAAGCAGCCATCGCCTGATTTTAAAACGAGTCAGTCCTTTAACTCACTGAGCTTCTCAAGCGACTCAAAGTGATGCTCGCACCACCGCAAAAGTGGGCCAGAGGCCTCCTGCTCTTCACTGACTACCTGCGTCGCTCCGGCAGACAATAATTGCCCGATACTCGCTTCAAAGCGACAGCGAACCAAAATGGTCACTTTCCGATTCAACTTACGAACATTCCGCAAAACCTGTAAGGCTAAATCGTCCGTAGGAATAGCCACAACAACCAAACCACAAAGATCTAACTGCGCCTTCTCTAGCACATTCGCATCTCGAGCATCGCCAGCCAACGTACTGATACCTTGCTGAGCAAAAGGATGTAAATTGATGGGACTCAAGTCGACTAACACCAACTCAATTCCAAGATTGCTCAAGCGATTCGCAAGCTGTCTGCCTATCGGTCCGATTCCGATGACAACTGCGCGACGCTTATCACCTCGAACGATCGACACCCGCCCCATCTCACTGGCCACCATCTCGCTGGTACTCGTCCAACGCAGTCCCAGTTTGAGTAACAATGGCGTTAGCGTCAGAGTACCCAGCGCAATGAACAACATTCGATTGTAATCTTCGTGACTTATAATCCCTTCGCTGACCCCTTTGGATACTAAGAGAAATGAGAACTCGCCTAATTGCGCTAATCCTAAACCCATCCCCAATGAAGCTTTCCAACTCAAACCTGAAACTCGAAGAGCGATCGCAGCGCCGAGGGCTTTGAGCGCAAGCATGCCCAATAACCCCAGCGTTAGGAGTAGCGGTTCATTCAAAAATTCGGCCGGGCGAAGCAAGGTTCCCAAGGTGACAAAAAAGACCGCCGCAAATGTTTCGCGATAAGGCAAAAGTATGGTATCGATTTGCTTTGTCAGGCGAGTGCCACTCAAGGAAACACCTGCAGCCAAAGCGCCAATCGCTGGTGGTAAACCCAGTTGATAAGCCCCCCAACATGTCCCACCCAGCACGCAAAGTGCGAATAAAACGACAATCTCGACACTTCGTAGATCGGCCATCATGCCAATTACAAAACGCTGCAATAAACTGCGCATCACAAGCACCATGGTGATGAACAAAGCAGACTTCAGTCCCAATTCCATATAATCGTAAACGGTGGGTGGCTCACCACCTCCGATGAGCAATGGCACCAACAAGAGCAACGGAACTAGTGCAATATCTTGGAACAGCAATATCCCTAGCGCTCGCAGTCCATGGGGTGTTGCAGTTTGGCCGATTTCGATGAGAGCGCGAAACACCAAAACCGTCGAACTCAGCGCACCCGCGCAGCCCGCTAAAATAGCCGCATTCCATTCCATACCCATCCCGCGTGCCACCAAGGTGAGCGGCACTGCGACCGCCAGCATCTGACAGGGACCGGCCGATATCAAATATTTTCCGAGTCGCGCCAATTCACTGCGAGAGAACTCGATTCCAACAGCAAACAACAGAAACAGTGCGCCGGTCTCTGCCAACAATTCCAATTGATGATCGTCTGCAGGAATCCAGTTCAAGCCTCCCACACCGATCACAGAACCAACCACCAGATAACCGATCAGCAATGAGAGCTTCAGTTTACGGCAGATGATACCTGCCACCAAACCAGCACCCAAAATAATAAGGATGTCCTTAACAAATTCACCAACTTCTGGAAGTTCCACGAGCCTATCCGCACCTCATGTTCTGTACTTAGCCAAAACGCAGAAAACAATGTTCGACTCATGTTTGTAGTCGATTTGCCAGAGTATGCATATCGATCACATCTTGGATGGAGGGTTGACTATATTCAGCCGCTCCGGTCCAAATTGTCAAATTTTCAGTCATACGAGTGACGCCTGAATGATGCGTGTGTCCACACAGCACATGAAAAAGATGCGAGGGATACAGTGTTGCAAATTCGGTGATCGTCTCACCCATAATGCGACTCACAAAATAGGGTGCCCAATCATCATTCGTAATTTGCCCCTGATACCAACACGCTTCCCGATAGGGTGGAATGTGAGTGGCGATCAATATCCGCTTGAACTCCTTGCAAGCCGTTGTCAGCGTGCTTCGCAACGAATCTGCGGCATCTTTGGCCAGTTCCTTCATGATGCGTAGATCCTCACTCAAATCGAATCCTCCAAAATCGCGAATGCGGCGAAAGTCATTTAATCGCACCGGCGAATTGAGTGCATCACCGTATCCTCCATCGGCCCAACCGTCGCTGCCACACAAGCCCCATCCATCGCTCAAAGCGACGATAACGTTTTCACTCAAATAGTTTAAGCCGCTTGATTGGGAGGTCAGTTGACGAATCTCTTCCCTAACCTTGGACACGCAACTTCCGTAATAATCATGATTGCCCAGCACGAACGAGACAGGTATCGACAGACAACTCTGAATCCTCTTCAATTGCCATGCGATATCGTCAGCCTCGGTTATATCGCCGGTTATCAAAAGATGATCGCCAGCCACAAGTCGTATGGAGTTGATCCAAGCTTCCCATACATCATGTCGCGCAAAATTCAAATGCGGATCCGTTACCCAAATCAATTGCATTTGACACCCCGGCCACAGAAATTAAGAAATCCTGTTGCTCTAAATTTAGAATCTTCGTTTGGTTCAGGCTGATATCGCCTTCCGATATCGCATACCGCTTTGCCGCAAGCGGAAACCGAGACGTTGCAAAATACTTGCCGTCGATGGTTCCAATGCATCGGCGCAATATCGAACCGCCACAAATCGGTCCATCTGCAATTGCCTCAACGATTCCGCCAGCAAATAAAGCAATCGTTCGCGATCCTCAACTTGCACCGGAATTTCTAAAGGCCAAAGGCGAAGTGGCGATAAGGCGGATCCCAAAATAGCTGGATCATGCTGCCAAAAGATGACGCGAGAATGAATTCGATTTTCCTCACGCAAAGTGAGTTGAAAGGAAAACAATTCCGCCTGTCCTAAAACGCAGGAATACCACCATGGTATCTCGGGTTCACTCAGCATTTTATTGACGTAGGTTTGCCTGCGAATCTGCATCTGGTTGCGATCCATGGGTTGTCGGTATTGTCCCAATACCAATTCCCAGCTTTCACTTTCGCTGCAAGGAGCAAATCCGAATTTGGTGAGCCATTGCTGCAGTTGTCTCTCCTCCGCCAAGACCCCCAACATTCCATCACCCGGGGCCAAACCCAAATAGAATGGGACCTCGGGAGGTTCTCCGATAGCAATCATATCTCTGGAACCAAGGCTTCTCGCATAGCTTTCGGCTGCCTGAAACAATTGCGTTGCCACTTCACCGCTGGTATCCGACGGGACAACACACAATGCCGACAGAAAAGCTCGCTGGTAGGAAACTTCAGAACCGTCGTGACGACCACCAAATCCTATATGTACGAAACCATCGATACCCCGCTCTCCTACGGAAACGAGCAGTCCAGAAGAATCAAAATAAACTTTCGATGCGATACAATTCTCAAAAACAGCTGCATTCATCGGCGCAGAGAGACCCGACTGCGCGTAATACGCTTGCCAGACTGCCACTAATTGCCGCGGATCCGTGTTGCGGAATTCGCGAATCTCCCTCAACACTCGAGCGTCTCCCTCATCAAATCCCTCAAATTCATTCTATTCGCTCTGCGACGCCCGAGGACGGGAATTGCATGCCGTCGTTTGCGCCCCATTTGCTCATCCATGCACTATTGCTTTTTGGGGTAACTCGGAAAGTATATGGCACTGGAACTTTATGGCACTGGAACTTTATGGCACTGGAACTTTATGGCACTGGAACTTTATGGCAAGGGATCGGCAAAACGCCAACTCGCTGTGGCTTGTTGGCTAACCCCTTCATTCCTCAATCGTATTCTCAATAACTCGATCGGTAGGGAATTCTCTTGCAGTATACGATCATGGAACTGTCGGTTCGTCATCTGTCCCGATTGTACGAATTCTTTGTGCAGGGCCCTGATTTGCAAGCCCCCCAACATATAGGCAGCCTGGTAGAGCGGACCATAATCGCCCATGATCGATCGCCGCACTTCCGCCGCGGCTGCCGATCGCTCATGTCCAACTCGGTCTACCAAAAACTGAACACATTCCTCCGGTGTCATTTGGCCTAAATGATAACCAAGCGAAAACTTGATTCGGGCGCAACGATGCTTTCTCCAGAAAATCATCCCAATTCGATCTTCAGGAGCCTTGGCAAACCCGAGGTCCCACAGCAACATTTCCCAATATAGTGCCCAGCCCTCCACCCAAAAAGGAGTCGAAAAACTTTCGCGATAGGGCCGATAGCGAGCTGTCATATAGTGTTGCAAGTGATGTCCGGGTATCAATTCATGCTGCACGGTTGCCCGCGAAAAATGAATATTGTTACTTCTCAAACTCATCAACTTTTCATCATGGGACATCGTATTGGTAGGGAACGAAACGATGATACTAGGCCCTCCCAAAAAATAAGGGCTGACTCGCTGCCTTTCCGGTGACATCATGTCCATCCTCCAACCCGTTTGCGCCAAAGGAGGTACGGTCACCAAATCGTGAATCTCCAGGAAACGTATCGCCTCCAAGGCCAAGTCGCGAATCATCTTAGGTTGCTGTCCCGGTTCGACATGCAATCCCTTCACATGCTCCAACGCTCTGCTCCAATTCCCGTCAAAGCCTAATTCACGGGCTGCAATTTCTCCTTGCTGATCACACCATGCGAACTCTCGCTCTGCAATCCGAATCAGTTCTTCTGGTGTGTGCGCAATCCACTCGTACTTTAACTCTTCTCGCAGTGCTGAATCGCCTAAAGGAAAACCGATAATCGTTTCCTTATCCTCTTCAGGTACCCCAACAATTTCCCTGCGGATCAATTGGCCGTGTTCGGTCAAAGAGGCCTGTAACTTTTTTACTGGATTTTCACACCACCATGAATACAGCGGATCGTAACCTGCGTAAAAACGATCAAGTTCCCCTAACATCCGCCGCCATTGGTCAATCAGCTCGGCAGCGCGCAAAGCCGCCATGCGATCGATTCTCTGCTCCTGCAGCACAGACCGATCGAGTTTGAGGTGTTGTTTTCTCACTTGATCAATCTGCGCGGAGAGTTGATCGATGTGGTCGGCCAATCGCGAAGGGGTGTAATTGTCGACATTTTCTCGCATCAGCCCAAGTTGTATTAATCCTGAGCCGTACGGCAAAAACACCATCGCAGCCGCATCGGCTTGCCGTTCCCGTTGAAGCCTGGCAAGATTCCGCTGCAGGTCATTTTTCAGCAGGTGATAATCGATCTGATCATCGAAATCCAAATTTGCATACGTTATGCCCTGAAGTTCGAGCAACCACTGCTGCAAAACACGGTGGTGTTGGTCGCGAGCAGCCTCATCGCCCGGTACCCGAAAGCGATGTTCTAGCGTGTTCCTATCCGCTTCCGAGCGTTCGATCCATTCCCGCATCGAATGCGGTGATTGTGCATCGAGATTCGACAGACCTAATCCCAGTAAGCATGCAAAGTGCAGCATGGATCGAGAAAGAAAATGGGACGCAAAATGCATAAATCAGCAGCCTTAGGCAATCAAGGAGCAGTTCTGGTACTATCAATCTAGTTGCCAGATCCTTGCGGTTTCAACGGCGCACGGGCTTACAGCTTGCGCTTTCTACTATTTTCCCATCCCGGGCAACGAATCTTTGGCTACATTCTAGTTCTGTTTCCCCCGAAGTCTCGAATTGTTCAGCGGACTCATTGCGAACTTGGGGGCCATATCAATAAACCTCAATCATTTTCGGCCGCTCGGGATAATCGATCCATGATCGCTTCTCCCAAACCTGTGCGCGGGACACTCTCACAAAAAATTGTTTGGATTCCCAGCCGATCTGCCTCTCGAAAAAATTCGTATAACTCCGCAGCGTATTTCCCCAAATCAGGTAATTGACGATAAAGTCCAAATTGATGTCCCAAATCATGCTCGGTCATGCTTAAAAGTGCACACGATTTTGTCCCTTCTAGTTGCCGCACATCTTCGATCGGTAGCACTCGAGCTTGCGGCTGGTAATGCTTGTAACGCAAGCCGGGTGAATTCACGGTCGATTGTTCGCGTTGCATGCGAATGGTATCGGGACGCACGTTACACAATTGCTCGAAAGTGATCGCCCCCAAACGCAATAATTCAGGCTGGCTCCCAGTGCAATCGACCACGGTGGATTCCAGCCCCACCTGACACGCTTCCCCTTGAAAGATGGCATCGATCCGTCCATTGAGGTCTTCAAAGACGGATTGCCAGGTGGTCGCCGACGGCCGCCCAGAACGATTGGCCGAGGGAGCGGCAACTCCACAGCCGCATGCCCGTAATATCTGCCGAGCCACCGGATTGGCTGGCGAACGCACAGCCACACTATCTAGACCACCTGTGACGCCAGATGATACCCAAGCTTGTTTTCTGAACACCAGAGTTAGCGGACCGGGCCAGAATGCCTCCATCAGTTCCGAAGCCATACGCGGTATCTCAAGCACAACTCGCTCCAAAACAGAGTCCTGGGCCAAGTGTACAATCAGTGGATTATCCGCTGGTCGCCCTTTCGCGGTAAATATCTTTTCAATTGTTGCCGCAAGATGAATCGATCCACCCAGACCATAAACCGTTTCGGTTGGAAATGCTACCAACCCACCCTCGGCCAATAGTCTGCCGGCTTCCTCCGGATCGTTCAGCAAACGAGTTTCACCATACAACTCACCCATAGCGAACCTCATCCCAGAAAATCAATTCTTTAATCATTTTGTATAGATTTCCCGGAAAAAAATCGGATGTCTTTTTGCTTCCGCGAACGCAAACACGGTTATGCCCTCATGCACTTGAAACCGCAAAGTTTAAGCATCTCACCCAAAATAGCACCAAACTAAAATACCAAAAGCTCTTTATCGTTGAATTCGTCAAAATCCTCATCGTCCCTACGATCCTGACCGATGATTTTTGATAGAGGCTCGTTCCGATCGTTCGGTAAACGAATCTTGATACGGCTGTGTCCCAAGTTCTGTGTCCCGTTTTGTCGAATGGAGTCGCCCTGTGGTCGCATTTCCAAACGATCGTCTTGATGACTGGTACGCGGAAGCCGATCTGGCAATTTCCGACTGGGAAGAATCGCTCGATAAATTAGAAGAAATCCTATTGGCGGGGGCGTGGGATAAACTGAATCACTTTCCATTGCTTGCCGAAGAAGCCGTACAGAACCTATCGAAAGTACAAGAATTGCGGAATCAATTGCTTTCGGAAGCATCCAATCTGGGTCTGCCAGCTACCTCGCTAACTCGGTTGGTTGATTTTCTTGGCTTACAAGGTGGAATTCGGCGAATTCGAGCTTTGCAAAATCGCGTTCAACGCAGTTACGCTCGGATGCTATCTACTTGGACGCATCTGCGTTTATGCGAAGAAACTGTGCAAGGGATGCTGCATTTGATTGCCACCGGTACCGCAGCCGAAGCAACCTACAATAGCAACGAACGTCGTCATCTCGAAGGAGGCGTCCTTATGGATGAACGCGCATGACGATATTCGGTTTTATTCAACAATCTTCCGCCGCTCTGCGGGTCGCAGAAATCGGCATGCAGATCGTTGGCAACAACGTCGCGAACGCGAACACTCCCGGTTACATCCGACAAGAACTGGTGCAACAAACGGCCATCGGTTTAAAGATCGGACACTTGACCTTGGGTTACGGAGTTCGTGCCACGGGCGTTGTGGGCAAGGTAGACAACTACCTCACCGAACAGATGCGTCAGGCGTTTAGCGAACTTTCGCGAACACAGACATTATCAGATACGTATGAACAATACGAGGCGGTATTCCAAGAGCTATCGGCTGAAGATATTAGTACCTCCATGTCAGAGTTCACTAATGCATTTAGCGACTTGGCAAATCAACCTGGCAGTGATTCGCTGCGTACCCTTGTGATCGAGCGTGGAAATAGTTTGGTCACAGATATCAAAGACTTTCGGCGCCGCATGCTGGATGTCGGGAATGACTACGATAAAAAAATACGAGTTGCCGCCAGCGAAATAAATCGCCTGACGAAGGAAATCGCGGCCATCAATGTGCGCGTCGCCACAGTCGAAGCGGGAGGTCGGACCGGAACTGAAGCTGTTGGCCTTCGCGATGATCGCTTGAAGCTACTCAATGAGCTTTCCAGCTATCTGGATATTCGAGTTCAGGAAACCCCGACCGGTTCCACAACAGTCTATTTAGGTGGTGACTATTTAGTGGCTGACGGTGTTCCTCGTACGGTGAATGCCACGCGCACTGTTGACGAGAATGGTCAATTCGTGTCGGAATTACTCTTATCCGATACCGATGCTCCACTGCAAATCAAAGGGGGAAGTGTCGGGGGCCTTATCGAAGCTCGCGATAGTATCATCCAAGGTACACTCGAAGAATTCGACAATTATGTTGCGAGAATGATTGATCGCGTCAACGCAATTCACTCGCAAGGACAAGGTACAAAAGGGTTTTCCGAAGTAGTCAGTACCCGAAAGGTCTCCTCTTCCAGTACCGAACTAGAAAACACGGGACTTCCACGAGCGGTCGAAAATGGCTCTTTTCAAATACAAACCCATGACTCGGTTTCTGGGTTGAGTAAAACCTACACCCTTCCCATCGATATGGATGGACTCGGTACGGATACCAATCTGCTCATGCTCGTTGACTCGATCAATAATACGGTCAGCGGTTTGACGGCCTCAATCACAGAGGATAACCGTCTCTCGCTCCAGTCCGACAGTGAAACCATCACCTTTAGTTTTCAAAATGACACATCCGGTGTGCTCAATGCATTAGGCATCAATACCTTTTTTTCTGGTGAAGACGCCTTCACGATCGAAGTAAACGAAGTCATCCGTAACGATCCTTCTTTTTTGGCCGCCAGTTCTGAGGGTGTAGGTAGATCGACCGGTAATGCCGTCAGACTGTCCGAAGCGATCGATGCTCCTGTGGCGGAATGGGGAGACAAGTCGATCCGCGATCTTTACGAAGATATGGCTGTTCGACTCACGCAAGAAGCGGGAGCTATGGCAAGTCGTAATGAAGGCCTAAAAAGTTTTTATTCAACACTCGAGTCCAAGCATCTTGGTATCTCGGGTGTCAATCTCGATGAAGAAGCGGTTAAACTCATCAATTACCAGCGAGCCTACCAAGCAAGTAGCCGAGTGATCGCAACTTCCAACGAACTGCTAGGTTATTTGATGGAGTTGTAGTCATGACTATTTATTTGATCGAGGACAAGATCCTATGACAGATATGGGATCCTTCTACCCCATGGTTGCGGGGCGATCCAGCACTTCGCAAATTCGTTATCGTATGCTTTACCAATTAGCGAACGATAACGCATCCATTCAAAACATTCAGAAGCAACTCTCGACGGGAAGACGGATTACTCGGGCTAGCGAGGATGTTCCGGCTGCATTGCGAGCCATGACAATCCAAGCTAACAACGAACGCAAAACACAATTTCGTGAAAATTTAGAAACCACCCAGAGTTTTTTGGGGGTCAGCGATACAACTCTGGCAAACATCCACGATCTGCTCACCGAAG
>JBIKMB010000417.1:0-2877 GCA_044359485.1 Pirellulaceae bacterium
GAGGCGGTCATCGCCGCTCCGCTTGTTAACCAAGACAAGACATTTTCCCCCACGACTTCATTTAACATCCGTTTGGTGAGCAATTGCGACTGCGGCGCACAGGTTTGAATCTTCTCTCCCCACTGCTGCGCCCGAACCCAGACCTGATTCGGTTCTACCAAATGATGGACAAGGCCCAAGCGATGGGCCTCTTGCGAGTCCAGCCAATCATCGCCCAGCAGCAACCGCGCGGCGGTCGAAGCCCCGGCTCGAAAGCAGAGCAGTGGAGCGACCATTCCCGAAACCAGACCGTGACGTGGAGCGGGTAAACCCAAGGTGAGTCGATGGGAACCGACCACTAAATCACACGCCAGCAACAGACCTAAACCCGCTCCCAGCGCTGCCCCATCAACGGCAGCAATGATCGGCTTGGGATAAATCAACATCGCCTCGTAGAGATCCTTCAGCGCATCCATATCTTGATGCCATTGCTGAAGCGCTTCGGTGCTATCCAAAGTTTCATGCCATTGCTGCAAATCGACGCCCGCACAAAAAGTAGACCCAGCCCCAGTCAACAGGACCGAGCGAACTTTCTTCTCTTGATGTAGATCGCTGAGCGTTTCGGTCAACTGCTCGATCAACTCACGCGACAATGCATTGCAGCGGTCCACGCGATCGATGACGATCGTTGCCACAGAATTATGAGACTTGATCTGCAACATACTCTTCACCACGCAAATAGTGCGCGACCTCTAACGCGAAATAAGTGAGTATCATATTGGCACCCGCTCGACGCATGGATAACAAACTTTCCAATACCACACTGCGCCGGTCCAACCAGCCATTTTGAACCGCCGCGATGAGCATCGCATATTCGCCGCTTACCTGATAAATGGCAATGGGTACAGCAAATGTATCGCGAATGCGCCGCACGATATCCAGGTAAGGCATCCCCGGCTTGACCATCACGATGTCTGCACCTTCTTGCAGATCCAACGCTACTTCATGAAGAGCTTCATCGCTGGCTGCCGGATCCATTTGATAGGTTTTCTTAGTCGCCTTGCCCAAACTTCCTGCCGAGCCAACAGCATCACGAAAAGGTCCATAAAAAGCGGAGGCATACTTCGCCGCGTAGGACATCAATAAAACTTCAGCATGCCCAGCGTCGTCCAGTGCATTGCGAATCGAGCCGATGCGTCCATCCATCATATCGGAAGGTGCTATTACAGAAGCGCCCGCATCGGCTTGCACCACCGCTTGGCGACATAGGATCTCAATGGTCTGATCATTGACGACATAATCGTTCATGACCAAGCCATCGTGTCCGTGCGATGTATAAGGATCTAAAGCGACGTCCGCCACCAATCCGATCTGATCTCCAAATCGGTCGCGTATCGCCCTGAGCGCGGAACACATCAGATTGTTGGGTTGAGTTGCCTCCTCCGCTAGAGCCGTTTTTTTGGCTGTGGGTGTTTTCGGAAACAAGGCAACCGCCGAGATACCCATCTCAATCGCTCGCTGGACTTGCTCCAAACACAAATCGATGCTGTATCGATTCACACCGGGCATGGAGGGCACCGACTCGCGGATTCCGTCACCCTCGCATACAAACAAGGGCCAAATGAGATGTTGGGGAAGAAGTGCGTTTTCGCGAACCAGGTTTCGTATCCATTCATGGCGACGCGTGCGTCGCATGCGCGTCACAGGAAAAGGTCCACGTATCGGCAACGATGGTTGTGTCATGCTAAGAGCCCCTTCCAAATTCAACAAGCCGCAATAAAAATCGACCGGTCACATACCAGACATGGTCGATCGGCTAAAACTAGGCACTTGGAAGCAACGCTCCAACTCGCTAGATCCATTACCCTATCAATTAGGATACTCGGAAAGCGTCACTTGCACACGATAGGTCTGACGGTCTCGCAAAATGATAACATCCACTTCGTGATGAACGGGAGTGAGCCCCGCGGTTTGCAATAGATGACCGTCGTTCTCAACCGTAGTCCCATCGAACTCGAGCACCACATCACCATGCTGCAATCCAGCCTTGGCGGCAGGTGAGTCCGGCTTTACCGCTTTGATCAAAGCGCCGCGCGGGGCAATCATGCCCAATTGCTTAGCCTTTTCGCTGTTAAATGTCCCATCCAATTGAATACCCAAGTAGGCCCGAGGCAGTTTGCCATGCTGAATCAGGTGTTCGGCGACCAAAACGACCATCTTGATGGGAATGGAAAAACCAATCCCTTCATTGCCGCCCGAATTACTGGCGATCGCCGTGTTGATTCCAATAACCTCCCCGCGCAAATTCAACAGCGGACCGCCGCTGTTTCCTGGATTGATGGCCGCATCGGTCTGAAAGAAATCCTGAATCTCAATCTCCCGCGCACCCAATTCCAAATTGCGTCGCCCCTTGGCGCTGATAATGCCATACGATACGGAATGGCTCAGCCCAAAGGGACTTCCTACAGCTAAAACAAAGTCCCCGATGTCGACCTCGTTACTGTTACCGATCCGTGCCGGGACGATGTCCTCTGCGCTGGGCAACAGCAATACGGCGATATCGGTCGATGGATCCGACCAAATTCTTTCGGGATGAAACAACCTACCGTCCGTCAAACTCAACTTGATCGCTTCTAATTGGGCCTGGTGAATGACATGTCGATTGGTGATCACATAATTCGCATTGCCCAGGCTCACAATCACGCCCGCTCCCGCCTCTTGAATCTTGGAGGAAGCAAAGCCGGGCCCCGCTTGACTAGCTTTCGATGCCTCGATGTGCACAATGCTCGGTGAAGCGAATCGAACCACCCGCTTCAACAAACTGAACTGACGCTGCAGCAGATCGACCTCAGCATTGATCGAACGATACTCGGCTTCGCGATCTTCTTGAGGTGTGCT
>JBIKMB010000204.1:0-10159 GCA_044359485.1 Pirellulaceae bacterium
TTCCTCATCCGGTCACCGTTCGCTCCTTTACCTTGGGCGCCGAATTCCGCGATGAAAACGGCCCTATTCGCCGTGACGTCCAGGAACTCTTTCAGTCCAATTCCGAACGTAATCCATTTCTTATGGTTGCCACCTTCGACCCACGAAAGAATCATGAGTTTTTACTGGATGCTTTCGACAAAGTCTGGAGTCGTGGCAGCCAAGAAAAACTCTGCTTCATCGGCCGAGTGGGGAGCTTGTGCGAACCGCTCATGCGCCGCATTGAAGCGCATTCGGAGAAAAATAAAAAGCTCTTTGTCTATCACGACATCAGCGATAGTGAATTACAACACTGCTATCAACATGCCAAGGGAGTCGTATTTCCATCGATCGTCGAAGGCTTTGGTCTCCCGATTGTAGAAGCCTTACGACATCGACGTCGCACCATGGTGAGCGACACGCCCATTCATCGCGAGGTTGGAGGCGACCTCTGCGAGTACTTTACGTTATCCTCACCGGATCCATTGGCTCAAATGATCGCTTCATCACCCAAGCACGACGGTTCGCTTGCGAGAAGTAATGCGGCCGATATAGCCATTCCGACATGGCAGCAAGCCGCTTCACAGGTCCTGAGACATTGTGTCGATCTTTTCGAAACGCCGCCGAATCTCTCCTTGCATGACCGCCCCATGTTGCGGCGAGCAGCGTGAGCGGCCAATTGCGTGAGAGAATGATTTACTCAAGGAGCAAAGATCGATGAGTTCGGTGGCGGTTGTGACGGGCGTCGCAGGGCAGGATGGGCAATATCTAGCCGAATTGCTGTTAAGCCGAGGCTACACAGTGCACGGTGTGATTCGTCCTAACTCAACAACATCTTTGGACAATCTTCAATCCCATAAATTTTCTCCCGGCTTAGTCCATCATCTCCACTCCGCAAATGTTTTCATGCGCGAGCTTGATTCGCGTCGCTTTTATTTGCATGCCATCGACCTGCTCGACCAAGCCAAATTGCAAGACTTCTTGCGTCAGTACCAACCAAACGAGTATTACCATCTGGCCGCGATGAGTTGTGTCCCCAAAAGCTGGGACTTCCCCATTGAGTGTGCAGAGCTCAACGGCTTGGCCACCGCTCATGCACTCGAAGCTATACGCTTGGTCAATCCGGCAATCCGTTTTTGCCAGGCTGGCAGCAGTGAGATGTTCGGCCGCCCGATTACATCTCCGCAGTCGGAACTCACACCATTCCGACCGCGCAATCCGTACGCAAGTTCGAAAGTTATGGCCCATCATCTCACGGCCAACTATCGCGAACATCATCGCTTGTTCGCTTGTAATGCCATACTGTTCAATCATGAGTCGCCGCGTCGAGGCCTTGAATTCGTCAGTCGAAAAATCACGTTTGCAGCAGCCCAAATCAAACTTGGACTGCAGCATGAACTTCGCATGGGCAACCTCGAAGCGGTTCGCGACTGGGGTTTCGCAGGCGATTATGTCGAAGCGATGTGGCGTATGCTCCAACAAGACAAAGCAGACGATTTCGTGATAGGCACCGGAAGATCGCATCGCGTTGCCGATATCGTTCAGATCGCTTTTGCTCGAGTTGGACTGGATTGGGAAAAATATGTGGTAATCGATCCTGCTTTTTGCCGCCCCGAACATGGTTGCAAATTGATCGCCGATCCCACGAAAGCTCATAAATGGCTCGATTGGCATCCGCAAATGTCTTTCTCCGATCTTGTTACGAGCATGGTGGATTCCGATATGAAGTTGGTCGAGCAACAGCTCCGCGACAGTAACAGAACTAGCGATCGCTTTGTCGCGTAGCGCGAGGCGATTGCTTTGGCATTTGAAGGCCCAGAGGATGAATAATTTTTTTAGAGCACTTAAAGTAGCCATCCACTACTGGCCATCGCTGGCCTTGGCGATGATCTGCTCGTTAGGTGTTGCGCTGATTTGGGGAGGAAATATCGGCGCTATTTATCCGGTAATGGAAGTCACCCTGGCCGGTAAATCACTGCAAGCCTGGAACAGCGAGCGGAGCGCAGAATCGAGTCGCCGCTTGGCAGAAATCGATTCAGAACTGCAAACACTCGCCAATCGCCAACTCAATAATCTGGAACATCATCGGCAAAACGAATTGCAGACCAAACGACAATCCGAACTTGCCATCCAAGCTACCGCTGTTCGCTTGCAACCGTGGCTCGAACGACTCCTACCTGTTGACCCATTCAATACGGTTCTCGCAGTTGTTGGCGTGCTGCTGCTTACCACACTCCTGAAAAGCGCCTTGCTGGTCGCTAATGAATGGTTGGTAGCCCGCGTATCAAACGATATTACCCGCGATATTCGCCGGCAGATTTTCGATCGCGCTTTGCTGCTCGATAAAGCTTCATTTCAAATGCATGGTACCAGCGGTTTCGCGGCGCAAATTATTTATACGGCAGATCAACTAGCCCGCGGCTTGGCCAACGCGCTCGGCGGCCTAGTCCGCGAACCACTCAAAGTGATTGCCTGCCTTGTCGGAGCGGGCTTCATCTGCTGGAGACTTCTGCTCCTTTCGATGATTGTAGCTCCACTAGCGGGCTTCTTTATCTACTGGATCGGTCGAAAATTGCGCAGCGTGTCCACACGCATTTTGAGCCAGTCCGCCGGACTGCATGAAGTCATGCTCGAATCGCTCGGCAATCTTCAAACGGTACAAGCCTATTGCATGGAACATGACGAACGCCGACGGTTTGCGAATACCACCAACGACATGCGCAACTATTCGATGAAAGTCGTTTTCTATACAACCCTCGCCAAGCCTGTGATTGAAGTCTTTGGCTTGGGAATGATCGCCGTTACCATGCTCGGCGGATCTTACTTGATCCTCTATCGCCAAACATCCATTCTGGGAATAACGATCTGCGATACTCCTCTGACTGCGCCGCAGATGCTTATCTTTTTCGGACTGTTGGTAGGAGCCAGCGATCCACTGCGCAAGCTCGGCGCGGTTATGCATTTCGTCAACGCGGGTATTATCGCCGCCGATAACCTTTATCCCTTACTCGATATGCCCAGCCGCATCGTCGATCCGCCAACACCTAAAACCATCGCTAAACCCCATCGCACACTCAGCCTGCACAATGTCGAGTTCGGCTACCAAGCAGACCGCCCCATCCTCCAAAACGTTTCGCTCGATATTCCCTTTGGCTCTACGGTCTGTATCGTAGGCGCTAACGGAACAGGCAAATCGACGATGATGCAGCTGGTTTGCCGATTCTATGACCCACAAAATGGATCGGTTCAACTCGATCAAACGAACCTGCGCGATGTGGCCATCCATGACCTCCGTTCACGTATCGCCCTGGTCACCCAAAGCACCGAACTATTCAATCGCAGCGTGAGCGACAACATTCGCTATGGCAATCTCGATGCCACCGATGAAGAAATTCAACTCGCTGCCATGCAAGCCCATGCCGATGAGTTCATTACCAAACAACTTCAGCATGGCTACAAGACACAAGTTGGCCCCGGTGGACAATTTCTCAGCGGCGGACAAAGACAACGCATTTCTCTAGCCCGAGCACTACTGCGCAAACCCGAAATTCTGATCCTCGATGAAGCGACAAGCCAAATCGATATGCACAGCGAATTGCTCATCCGCGATTCATTGGCGCGACTAAGGGGCAAGCAAACCATTATCATTATTACCCACCGCGAAGCCCTGCTGGATCTCGCCGATGTCATCTACGAGGTGCGAAATGGCCTGTTAGTGGATGTTTCCAGCGTCCGGTCTGCGGCAGCGTAGCTTATCATTTCGCTTTTTACTACAATGATCTGGGTCGGCCTTCGAATCGAGACGACATCGCTCATGTCCTGATGTGTCGTCTTGATACTGCTAAACTCGCTCGAATTTGATAAACCCGGATCTAGATCGCATGCTCAACTATTCACTTCTCAGCCTCCGTATCGGATTGCTCTTCACCATCTTAGGTTGGGCTTGGCTTCCCGAACTGTGCGTTAAGCCTCTCGCCGCTCAAGAAAAAGCCAGCCCCGTCTTTCGAGATGGCGAAGCGCAGATCGTTCCAGCGTTCAAGAACAACTGGATCGAACATGATCTGTTCGTAGAGACCGAGTTTGATTCCGATCAGGATGGCAAACGCGACCGCATGCACGTCAGCGTGACGCGACCCAAGCAGACCGATACCGAAGGCTTGAAGGTTTCGGTTATTTATCAATCAAGTCCCTACTACGCCGGCATGGGCTCGACCTCACCAGAACACATGTGGAACCCGAGACAAAACCTCAACACCCCGCCACCCAAGCACGAAACCGCTCCACCCATTCCTCAGCAGAGCAAGCGACCGAAACTGTCGGGCGAACATGTTGGCGAATGGGTTCCCCGCGGATTCGCCGTGGTTCACTCTTCCTCTCCTGGTACCGGACTGTCACAAGGCTGCCCCACCGTCGGTGGCGTTAACGAATCGCTCGCCCCAAAAGCGGTCATCGATTGGCTCAATGGTCGCGCTAAAGGCTTCACCAGCGTTGATGGCGATGAAGAAGTCCAAGCGACTTGGTGCACTGGAAAAGTGGGTATGATCGGCACTTCCTACAACGGCACACTCTGCCTCGCAGCAGCCACAACCGGTGTAGATGGACTTGAATGCATCGTACCTGTCGCACCCAACACATCGTATTACCATTACTATCGCTCCAACGGCTTGGTGCGTCATCCCGGTGGTTACATGGGTGAAGATATTGATGTTTTGTATGACTTCATCCATTCCGGCTACGAAGAGAAACGCGAATATTGCAATTGCAATATTCGCGATGAAGGCATGCTTAAAAAATTCGACCGCATGACGGGGGACTACAACGAATTTTGGCAGAGTCGAGATTACATCCATCAGCTCGATTCCATGAAAGCCGCTCTGTTTATGTCGCACGGATTCAACGATTGGAATGTGATGCCCGAACACAGCTATCGCATCTATCAAGCGGTGCAAAAAAAAGGCTTACCTTGCAAGATCTATTACCATCAAGCAGGCCATGGTGGTCAACCACCACTCCCGCTTCTCAATAAATGGTTCTCCCACTTTCTTTATGGAATCGATAACGATTTTCTCAAAGAACATAAAGCCTACATCGTTCGCGAAGGGAATCGAAACAACAAACCAGACACCTATGCGGATTACCCAAATCCAGAAGCTAACGTGGTCACATTCCAGCCCTCGGCCGGCGGACGGACCACTGGAGAATTGAAACCCGCTCTCAGCGGCACCGATGCGACAACCACCCAAATCGAAGATATCGTCGACAACTTTTCTTTCACGGCTCCCCAACTCATTCAAGCCGAATGGAGCACTCATCGCTTGATCTACGCGACACCCAAATTACAAAAACCACTGCATCTCTCTGGCGTCCCCAAAATTAAATTGCGAGTTGCCTGCGATCGGCCCAATGCGTGCCTGTCGGTATGGTTGGTATCCTTGCCATGGACCGCGAGCGAGCGAATTACCGACGATGTGATCACACGCGGCTGGGCCGATCCAGCGAACGCCGAGTCGATCTGGAAAGAAAAGCCTATGGTACCCGGCGAATTCCGCGAGGTGCAATTCGAACTGCAACCGGATGACCAGGTCTTGAAGCCGGGTGAACAACTCGGTCTGGTCATCTTCTCCAGCGATCGCGATTTCACGCTCTGGCCGGAACCAGGAACCAAACTCGAAATCGACCTGAGCCAAACCGAATTGCATTTGCCAATCGTCGGTGGCCAAGCTGCCGTTGAAGAAGCTTTGACACCTGTACCGCAACCCGCTCCCTAATGCCAGCCAGTACGCAGGCTAAATAAAAGCTGGCAGATAAAAAAGCTTGCAGTAAAAAACTTCAGTCGCGCAGTGGTATTAGATGCCGAGACGATTCTTCAAGCAGGCTAGATGGACTTGAGCGACCGCCGCTCGTGCATTCCAGCCCGCCAACTCCGCTGCGCGAATCAAACCCTCTAAGATTTCTACATACGAACTCAACTCGTGTGAACCAACATCCCAGCCGGCTCGATAAAACGAATCGTATGCTCCCTGTGGATTCTGCTCCGCCAATTGTTGCTGAGCTTTCTCCAACCAATATCTCCGGATCTCGATTCGACCCGATTTGAGTGGTGCATTCCACAACAAATTCAAATAAGTATCGGCCCGAAGCGAACCGGGCAAATGCTCTTTGAGGGCAAACAACCGAGCTGCACTGAATTTGCGGAAACGCTCGTCATACCAATGTGTTCGCACTGCAATCGATTGATCGGAAAATACACTTGTCAAAATACCTTGCCGATAGCTTTCGATCGCCAAGTCGAAATGTCCAGCACGCTCATAACACCAGCCGAGTACATCAAATACCCATCCCAAATCGCTGCGACATGCAGCCAAGTACTTGGCTACCTCCGCCGCTCGATTCCAATCTTGGGCATCGCCAGGGTTATCCGCAACGCCCAATGCCTGAAATAATTCTCCGCGGCGCTCGCTTGGTATCAAGCTGCTATCGAACATCCACTGAATCATCACCGGTTCCCAAGCGACTTGGAACTTGCGTGCCAGTCCAGGATCGGCCTTTTCTTTCAATGTCCAATTGATGGCAGCCAAAATACAATCAAACAGCACCGCGGGATTCTCGGCAAGCCTTCGAGTTAAATCTGCATGATATCCACCGCCACGTGCCGGGTCGCGGAGTTGGATAGTGGGCATCGCCCCGAGCCCCAGAAGTTCCTGCCGCTCGCAGGCCCATTGCCATAAACTCGGATGCTCGTCCCCTGAGCTATTTTTGCTGCTCACCAAACCGCTGGCATAAGAAGCGGAGGGAGTCGATGCGCGAGTGCAATCCAGCACAATCGCTTCACTGGTGGTGCGGCCAAAGGGAAGCCAATCGCCTCCACCATGATACCAGTGCAACACTTCCTGAATAGAATCATCAGCCGCCACACGCCAGCACAGCCAATCGCCATAGCGATTGCTGATCAATGGCAGTGTATCGGGAAGCATAAATCCCGCCCAAATCGAATCGGGAGTTGGACGCAACAGCTCATCGGGATGCAGCGCATGCTGAAACTCTCCGCCACAGGGGATTTTATACCAGCCCGTATCCAACCAAGCCGTGCAATCTGGATCGAGCTTCAAGCGAAATCGCTCACGGATTCGATCCGACCAACGCTCTGTCATTAATCCGATTCCAAGACGCTTGCCGGTCAACATGAAACCCATCGCTTTAATCGATGCCGCCTAATCGCCCTTTTCATCTCTTCCACGATCCTTGAACCGTAGCATGCGACAAAGCGGTCCATCGCGGTCGGAATCACTTGATCGAAGGTTGTCGACTAGTGCCGTATCGATTGATCCGATTGTACTAATATTACTTCCCAAGACTGGGCCTCTGCGACGATTTCCCTAAAAATCGCAGACCAAACGCAAGTGTCAACAGTTTGCTAAGGGTGAATCTCGGATTCAAGCAAAAATCGTTCGACCAGGTTGCCAGAATCGTCAAACTTTAGCGGGGTCGGCTCGGTTAATATCTTCAAGTCATCCCGTTTCCGTGCCGACTCAAAAAAGACCTCGCTGCATTCCACTTCGTTCAGATGCAAGGTATCGGGGATCCACTGGACGGTAACATCCGGCGGAGGCGTTAATCCGGCCATGCCAACCGCCGCTTCCACCGCAGCCCGATCCGACCTAAACGAAATCGGAACCATCGCGGCGGTCACATGGCCGGCAGTCAAGCAATTGATTTTTGTCGATTCCCAATCCATTCCATCGATAAGCCGTTGATGACAGAGCTCCGAAATACCGATTCCTGTCGCATTGCCGTGTGTAGCGCTGGTCAATCCGCGGACGTAGATGTTGTGAATGCGAGGCCGCTCATCACCTGTCGGTGCGTGGTCGTTGAATTTTCTGCCGATCACATTGGTATCCATCCCAGCACCGCTGATATCTTTGCCAATGCGATCTACGATCAGTACTTCGCATTCGTCAAAAGGTAATTTGGGTAACCAAGAACGTACCCGATTCAACAATTGCGCCTCCTCCACTTCGATACTCTCCGGCGAACAGGCAACAATATCGGCCGTCTCCTCATCGCCATTTTCCAGAATCCCCAGACCACCGATAATGCGACACTTCGCGACAACTTCTCGCACTACCGCTCGTATGATTTGATCAAACGAATATTTCATGATGGCGCGATGATACACTTCGGCTCCATTGGTCTTACCCAACCCGATCAACATCATCTTCATCAGGCCGCTCTCGATAGAACCCGCAAAGCGAGTATGCGGCTTGATACGATTGACCACCAAAACATGCTGCGCCTCGAACGCATGACGATCAAAATGAACTGGAAAGCCTTCCTCGGCCTGACACACAATCACCGTTTCCATCGACGAACGAATCTCGCAGCCCAAAGATTCCTCGGTCATGCCGAGCCGCCCCAGGAGCGCTTTCTGTCCCTCCGCAGTCGCCCCGCCGTGACTCCCCATCGCCGGCACTACGTAGGGCAGACCGCCAACTTTTTTCACCGCATCAACCGCTGCACGCAAGATCTTAGGAATGTTGGCGATTCCTCGACTCCCCGCTGTGATCGCCACCGTCTCACCCGGTCGCACACGTGCCATGATGCCCTTGGCCGTCAATTGTTCGTGGACGCGCCCCGAAATGTCCGTAACGCGTGGCGCAGGAAAGTGCTGGCGAACTCGAAAAAACCGTGGGAGGGAATCCATAACGCTCTCTCTTCCAGAAAAGCGAAAAAAATAGCTCGATTCAAGCCAATGATAGCCCTAGCACCCAATCCGCCAAAAGAAGTAGAAACCAAGTCACTCTTTGGCCAGAATCGGGCTGAACTGAGATAATAGCCGAAAATCGGCGAAGAAATTAGACGCAATGAGCGCTTGTAACCACGCAAAAGAGCGTCAGATCCCCAAAACTTGGAAATTTCTCCCCCTGGGAAAAATTTTTTCTCTGCAAAACAAGAATCCCCTCGCCTTGGCGAATACCTCCCTGAAGAGAGTCGTCGGCGAGGAATGCCTGATGAGTCACGTCAATGGACGCATAACAAGGGTTGAGCTGATGGTAGGCACGATGCCCCATTAGCGGCGAAAGTTCAAGTGCGAGCTGAGATAGCCGGCTCAGACAACACACTCGGTTTTCGGCGAACAAAAAAGGGGATCGAAAAATGATGAAGAAAATTCTGTTAGGAACACTGGTCGCAGGGGGTGTCGGGGTGCTGTTCGTTGGAACTCCGCTCGCCTATTACGCTCGCACGGCTTACAGCACCGTTCGAGATACTGTCAAGGAAAGCGTGCCGATCCAAATCGAGATCAAACGCGCCCGACAAATGATTGAAGAATTGAAACCAGAAATCGCTTGCAATCTGCGAGTGATCGCTCAGCAGGAAGTCGAAGTCGCTCGCTTGACATCCGAATTGGAAAACAAACAAGACCAACTGGCAGTCGCTCGCGACAAGATCATGCGATTAAAGACTGACTTGTCGGAAGGTAAAGAGCAATTCGTTTATGCAGGTCGCAAGTTTACTTCGGCCGAAGTGAAACAAGATCTCAACCATCGCTTCGAACAGTTCAAGACTCAGGAATCGGTAACCGACAAGCTCGAAAAAATCTTGTCGGCCCGCGAACGAAATCTGCAAGCCGCACGCGCCAAGCTCAACGAAATGCTGGCTGCGAAGAAGCAATTGGAAATCGAGGTCGAGGATCTACAAGCTCGGTTCACCATGGTGGAAGTCGCTCAGACCGAAAGCAAGTTGAATTTGGATGACAGCGCCTTGAGCCGCACTCGCCAAGTTCTAGACGACATCCGTACCCGCATCGACGTCGCCGAACGACTGGTGACCAGCGAAGGGGCTTTGGAGGGAACCATTCCTTTGGAAGAAGAAACCCCTGTCGACTTGCTCGAACAGATCACCGATCATTTTGGTGAAGGTCGCGAAGAAGTCGAAGCGCTCGTCAATACCAAGTAAGCCTGTTCTGAAAAGAGTGGAGTGAACACCCTACCTTTTCTGGGGTGGGAGGCATAAATTGACAGGGTCGACATTACAACCGCAAGAACGGTTCGGGATGTCGACCCTGTTATGTTACGATGGACTAAAGACAAGCAATGGTGTGGTGAAGGGGGGGGTTATGCGAAATTGGTTAGCTAAAACAATA
>JBIKMB010000205.1:0-10158 GCA_044359485.1 Pirellulaceae bacterium
CATAAACCAATGTCCCACAGAAGGCTTGGACGCAATTCTGGATGGCAATGGCGATAGCGAAAGTAGAGAGCCGCGAAGCAGAGCATTGGCAGCATGATGGCTTGTACCATTCCACTAAATTCAACCAATCGACCTGGTTCAGGCATTATCCAGTATACGAGCAAACAGAGAATCGGGAATAGACCGCAGAGAAACTGAACAGCGCGGTCTTTTTTCTGGTCATTATTTTCCAGCAATCCGATTACGCAGAGTCCGTCCGCGAAGGTGCGAGCATGGCTGGCATTGGCGACATAGAAGGTTGAGTAGAGGACGGCAAAGGCACCGATCAAAAAGAGCACAGGCGCGGCGCTCGAAAAAACAGGTTGATACATGACCGCCAGAGTGCGTATAAGACTATTGCCGGATGGAGCCAAACCGCAGCGGTGAAGGACCGCCGCTCCAAGCAAGTAAAACGCGATGGTAGCCACGGTGTAGATAATCATAGAGGCCCATGCATCGGCATGCATGACTCGCATCCAACCACGAGCCCGTTGAACCCACTGGGATGAGCCATCATCTCGACCTGTCCAGCGGGCATAGCCTTTTTCCAAGCACCAATACGGGTATTGAATTAACTCGGCTGCTCCCACACCGATAATGCCGATGGTGGCTAGTCCGATCGCCAAGCCGCTTCCGGTGGGTGAGTCAGGCGGGAGTCGGAAACTGAGCCCCTCGGCGATGTTGGCAAGTGTGATGCGCCAAGCCGGCTCTCCCTGCAAAGCCAAAACATTTCCCACAGTGATAAAGGTGAAGCCAGCCACTAAGGCGGTGGCAACAATCAGCACCACATTAAAGCGTCCCCAAACCAGAAGAAGGGATGTGACCAGCGCAAAGGGTATCGCCCACAATCGATCGTCCAGTGGCTCGGCCAACTTCTCCATCTCGCCGGGCTTGGAAATCGTGGGATATTTTTGGCGATAGTCGGCTTCGGCCGCCTCAACTTCTTCGGGAGTGACTCGGGCTTTTTGCAGTTCGGCCGCGAGCTTGGATTCGGCGGGATCCACCGCGCCGGTTTGCTGGGCTTCCTTGGCAAGATGACTGTCGAGCACCTGCTGAATGGTGAGTTTGGTACGCAGATCTTGCACGTCGTTGTACTGTTTGCCTTGGGCCGTGACCGGGATGGAGAGCGCCATCGATTGCCCAACTCCACCGACAATGCCTCCCAATTGTCCAATGCTCGCAAACCACATAAAAAACCAATACCAAACCAACCAATTCCCTCGTTTTCCGAAGCGAGGACCGGGAACTTTATCGAGGGCCGATAACGTCTGCAAACCGCTGGTTAGAGCGTAACGTCCGATTTCAATCTGCGCAAAAACTTTAATGACGCAGCCGATGATGATGAGCCAGAGAAGGGTAAAACCGGCTTGAGCCCCGGTGCGTGTGGTAGCGATTAATTCTCCCGAACCGACGATGGAAGCAGCAATAATCAAACCTGGGCCCAGTTGCAGCAGCACGCCTAATCGTGACTGAGGTGGTTCTTTGATCACTGTGAGATTCGAGTTTTCAGGGGGACCATTCCCCGGGGCAGTTGGCGACGACATAGGGCGAAATCGGCTTCAACGAGAGAGGTGGCGGAGAGGCGGCTTCAATGGGAGTACCTTATCAGATTCGAAGTATGAAAGAAACTACGTCTCCTAGCTTGATGGTTTGGCACTTTGCGCCTACGCTGTCTCAGAGATCTGTCTTTAAGCCGAGGAGCCTGTCTTTAAGCCGAGGAGACCTGCACTCCCGTAAGATTCTTCGCGAGTGCTTCAAGTCGACCTAAAAAAGGAAGAACCAATGATTGTTGGCGTCCCCTGTGAAATCAAAGATGACGAATATCGCGTTGCAATGCTCCCGGTGGGAGTCGAGGAACTAGTGCAGCGCGGCCACACGGTCGTTATGCAGGCGGGGGCCGGTCTTGGTTCGGGGCTTGCCGATCACGCCTATCTGCAAGCTGGCGCAAAGATGGTGAGCACGATCGGGGACGTTTATGCGCAGGCCGATATGGTTGTGAAGGTCAAAGAGCCACTGCCAAGCGAGTGGCCGCTGCTGCGAGAGGGGCAGACGCTCTTTACTTACTTTCATTTCGCAGCGAGCCGAAAATTGACCGAAGCGATGATCGATTGCAAAGCGGTCTGTTTGGCCTATGAAACCTTAACCGACTCTCACGGCCGGCTTCCATTGCTCACTCCGATGAGTGAAGTTGCGGGACGAATGAGCATTCAGGAGGGAGCCAAGTTTTTGGAGCGACCCCAACAAGGGCGTGGGATTTTATTGGGTGGAGTACCCGGAGTCGCACCTGCTCATATCACCATTCTCGGAGGTGGCGTCGTGGGCGCGAATGCGGCGAAGATCGCTGCCGGTTTCCAAGCCGATGTGGCCATTCTCGACGTCAATTTGGATCGGTTGCGTTATTTGGATGATACCATGCCCCCCAACGTCAATTGCTTGTTTAGCGATCGGCATACGATTCGAGATCAATTGCGTTTGGCCGATTTGGTGATCGGCGCGGTCTTGATCCCAGGCGCGAAGGCACCCCACTTGGTTCAACGCAGCGATTTACGCTTGATGAAACCGGGCAGTGTGATCATCGATGTGGCGATCGATCAGGGTGGTTGCATTGAAACCAGTGAGCCAACAACTCATCGCAATCCCACGTACAGCGTAGAAGATGTGGTTCACTACTGCGTGACCAATATGCCGGGTGCTGTCGGCCGGACCAGTACATTTGCATTGTGCAATGTCACGTTGCCATGGGTTCTCCAGTTAGCTGACAAGGGAACGGACTTGGCGCTGCGAACCAGCAAACCGTTGGCCGCTTCGGCCAACATTGTTCGAGGCCATGTGACCAACGAAGCGGTCGCCCGAACTTTTGATCTTCCTTACAGTCCTTTGGCGTCCTGAGATTTATTGATGAAAAACACAGCTCCCAAATCGGTGGCTTGGCGGGGAGAGGTCGATGGTTGTTTGGTGTTGCTGGATCAAACCAAACTCCCTGCTGAATGCACTTTTCTGGATTGCTTGGACGTGTCAACGGTCTGGGAAGCAATCAAAAAGTTGCGAGTTCGCGGGGCTCCCGCCATCGGAATTGCTGCAGCGTATGGTGTCTGCGTTTCGACGCGACAAGCGGTCGTTCAAGCATGGACAATAGCTCAATTCAAAGAGTCAGCGCAACAAGCGATCGACTATTTGGCAACCAGCCGTCCGACAGCCGTCAATCTCTTTTGGGCTTTGCGACGCATGGAACAATGTCTGCAGACTTTGGAGGGGCGATCGGTCGAGGCAGCGGCGGCCGAAATGCTGTCCGAGGCTCGCGCGATCCATGCGGAAGATATCGCCATGTGCCATGCAATCGGTCAGCACGGTGCGGCCTTGCTCGGAGATGGCGGCGTGCTGACACATTGCAATACCGGTGGGCTGGCGACCAGCGAGTATGGTACGGCCTTATCGGTTTTGTTTACCGCACATGATCAAGGCAAGAAGATTCAGGTGTTCGCCGATGAAACGCGTCCCTTGCTACAAGGGGCACGACTGACTGCTTGGGAACTGATGCAGCATGGTGTTCCCGTAACCTTGATCACCGATTCAATGGCGGCCCAAGTGATGCGGGAAGGTAAAGTTCAAGCGGTCATTATTGGAGCCGATCGTATTACGGCCCGCGGCGATGTCGCCAATAAAATTGGCAGCTATGGCTTAGCCATTCTAGCCCAGCACCATCGAATTCCTTTTTATGTTGCCGCTCCTAGTAGCACGTTTGATTTCAGTATGGAAGCTGGAGACTCCATACCGATTGAGCAGCGGTCAGCGGAGGAAATAACCGAGCCTTTTGGCAAGCGGATCGCTCCGGAGGGTGTGGCAACGTACAATCCAGCCTTCGATGTCACTCCAGCCGAATTGATCACCGCCTTGATCACCGAAAAGGGCGTCATCCAACCGGTAACGAAAGCCGCCATCGCCCCGCTCGCCAATGAGTAGGCCAGCCAATTAGCTAGACCAGCCAATTAGCTAGACCAGCCAATTAGCTAGACCAGCAATTCAGGAATGATTTGAGCGGGTTCCACACCCGTTAGGCGACTGTCCAAGCCTTGTGATTTGAAGGTAAAGCGTTGGTGATCAATACCGAGCAGATGTAACAGTGTCGCGTGGATATCGTGAACCGAAGCCCGTTTGTCGACAGCATGGTAGCCGAATTCATCGGTCGCTCCGTAGCTGAAGCCCGGTTTGAAGCCACCACCTGCGAACCACATGGTGAAGCCAGCCAGGTGGTGATCTCGACCATCGCCTTGAGCCATGGGAGTGCGTCCAAATTCGGATCCAAAAACAATGATGGTATCTTTGAGCATATCTCGTTGGCGTAGATCTTCGATCAGTGCGGCGGCGCCACGATCCACTTCGGCCGCGGTCCCAGCGATGTGGGATTTGACGGCGCCGTGGTGATCCCAGTCGCGGTGATAAAGTTGGATGAAGCGAACACCTCGTTCAGCCAGTCGGCGGGCCAACAAGCAATTGGAAGCAAAGGATCCATCGCCACCTGTGGTGCCATAGAGATCGAGAACGGATTGCGGTTCTTTGCTGATATCCATCAATTCGGGAACGCTTTGTTGCATATTAAAAGCCAGTTCATACTGACTGATGCGCGTCGCGATTTCAGGATCATAAACCTGTTGTTCTTCGAGTCGATTGAGTTGATTGATGGCATCGACCACACTGCGTTGTTGCGTGGAACTGACACCCGCCGGATTGCGAACATAGAGAACAGGATCGCCGACGCTGCGGAATTCGACACCTTGAAATCGTCCTGGCAGGAAGCCGGAGTGCCATTGCCGAGCGGCGATGGGTTGCTTTTGACCATATTTCCCGGTGGAGACCATAACGACAAAGCCAGGTAGATTGGCCGCTTCGCTTCCCAGTCCGTATAGCAGCCATGAGCCCATGGCGGGTTTGCCTGGGATCATCGAACCGGTGTTCATGAAGGTGTGAGCTGGATCGTGATTGATGGCTTCGGTGAAAACGCTTCGCACAATGCACATTTCATCAGCGCATTTAGCGCCGAGATTCGGCCAGACGGAGCTAAATTCTTGCCCCGATTGTCCCCACTTTTGAAAAGGATGTTGTGGAGCAAAACAATTCAATTTCGCGCCTTGCAACTGGGCAATTTGCTGCCCTTTAGTAATGGATTCCGGCATCGGTTGGCCGTGCAGTTCTGTCAATTTTGGTTTGTGATCAAAAGTATCTAGATGGCTCATACCGCCAGCCATATAGAGCCAAATGATGCGTTTGGCTTTGGCCGCATGGTGAAGTGGTTGGATCACTCCCTTCCAGCCATCGTTGGCATTTTTGTTTGAGTCTGCGGCGAGCGACTGCTGCGGTCGCAGCAAGGACGAAAGAGCCATTGAGCCTAAACTGATTCCCGAATTGAACAGAAAGGATCTGCGAGCGATGGTTTGTGGCAGCATAGGAGAGAAGCTCCGGTCTAATGGATGGTTCCGTTGATTCGTTCGGCAAGCGTTATGGGCGGGTGTAGGTTTCGGAGAGATTCAAAATAACTCGGCAGATGTTGGTCCATACCGCGAGTTCTTTCGGATTTAACTCGGTGGGACGGGAGTATTGTCCCACCTTGATCAAGCCTTCGGCATCCGCTGGATTCATTTCATATTCCGCCTGGCTTTTTTCGATCAATGCCAAAAGGACAGCTCGTTCCTCGGGGCGAATATCGCGTTGCAAGACGCGGCCGAAAATCCAAGCCAAGCGGCGCTCCGAGTCGGATCCACCGTCCTTCAACGTCTGCTGGGCTAGAACGCGGGCTGCTTCCACATATGCAGGATCATTGAGAAGCACCAGCGACTGCAACGGCGTATTGGACCGAGTTCGATCGGCCGTGCATTCTTCGCGACTGGGTGCGTCAAACGTCATCAAGGAAGGATGCAGATATTGACGTTGCCAATGTGTGTATAGGCCGCGGCGATACAAAGCTTCGCCGCTGCTATTTTGCCATTCCCTCTGAGGAAAGTTGAGATAGGCCCAATAACCTGGCGGTTGATAGGGAAAAACGCTCTTGCCGCCGAGAAGTTGTACCAACAAACCGCTAGTAGCCAAAGCGTTGTCGCGCATCATCTCCGCATCGAGTCGATAGCGATTTTGACGCGCGAAGAGTCGATTCTCTGGATCGCGCAGCCACTGCTCGGCAGGAACATTGGAGGTTTGGCGATAAGTGCGGCTGGTGACCATTAAACGCACCATATGCTTGATGTCCCACTGTGAGTCCATCAGTCGAGATGCTAGCCAATCGAGCAGTTCTGGGTGGCTGGGCCATTCACCTTGCGATCCTAGATCGTCGCTCTTGCGCGACAAGCCAGCTCCATAAAAAAGTTTCCATAGTCGATTGACGACTACACGCGATGTGAGGGGATGATCGGGGGCGGTGAGCCACTGGGCCAAATCCAGGCGCGTCAAACGTTGCGGTCGGGACAGATTGGGAAGCACTTCTGGAAAAGCAGGTTCGACGATAGAGCCGCTGTCGTCCATCCAATTGCCTCGAGCCAGGATACGGATCGGCCTGGGGGCGACCGATTTGGTAAAGAGGGTTGTGGTGATCGCGCGGTTGGCTTGATCTCGCTGTTGTTCGGTGTTTTTGAGCTCACTGCGAGTGGGCTCCAGGGAGGGTGCTTGGGAACGGAAGTACTCAGCCAACTGCTGTTTTTGTCCCTCGTTGCGTGCGCCGCTGGGGATATCCAAGAGGTTCTGGATTTCTTTACGCGCGATTACCATTGAGGCGTTGGGAGGTAACGGGTCGACCAGGAGAGAAACGCGGAATTTCCCGAGCGTGTGCTTGGGATTGGCGTGAGATTGTTTCAGCGAGATTCGCCATTTGGCATCTTTGGCGGGGAGTGTTGGTTCTTTGAGTTCAAAAACAGCCGCGTTGGCTTGGCCGGCTTGTTCCATGATCGCCCATCCCCACTGATCTCCTTGGGCATCCAGATCAATCGCGGCGGCAATCGCCCATTTTTTATAAGGATTATTTCCGGCCGCTCCGGTTTGTTCATAGCTTGCGACCGCACCTTTCCAGCTAACGGCTTGAATTTGGTTTTCTGCATTCACTGCGCCCGCGATGAGTTCAGTGAGCACAAAATTGCCATTGCCCGACCGACCAGGTCCGCGGGCTGGTAACGATTCATCGGGAAGGACCTCTAGGCGAATGGCGGTGATCGATTTTCCTTCACCGATTAAGCTATCAAGCTGATTGAATGTGAGATCGTATTGTGATGTGGCTGGCGATTCACCGCTGGCAAGGATCGCTGCATCATCTTGAATGGTTAAGGTGACTCCTCCCGTTCCCATAGCTTCCTCGGGCTTAGCGGTGATCCAGCGAGGCATGGAGGCTTCCCACTGTGCTTGTTCACTTTCCAACGCTGGCGTGGAAGTAGAAAGAACTTTTTTCAGCTCCGCGATGCGGAGATCGAGTTCCTGGAGTTTCGCGGTTTGTTCTGGAGTGGGTACTTGCATGGTCGATCCCCAAGCTCCCGAATCATGCGCCCCCGAATAAAGACCGCGTTCTTCAATGTCAGCGAAAAAAGCTTCCAACTGATAGAATTCACGGATCGAGAATGGATCGAATTTGTGGTCGTGGCATTCGCAGCAACCGAGGGTGACGCCCATCCAGGTTCCACCCAAATTGCGAACGCGTTCGGCAATATATTTTGCAAGATACTCCTTATCTTGCACTCCACCTTCGGCGCTCATCATCCCCAATCGATTGTAGCCTGAAGCAATCAACTGCTCGCGGGATGGGTTCGGAAGAAGATCGCCAGCCAATTGCTCGATGGTAAAGCGATCGAAGGGACGATTCTGGTTGAACGAGCGAATGACGTAATCTCGGAATGGCGATATGCCCACATTCTGGTCACCGTGGTAGCCCACCGTGTCGGCGTATCGTACCAGGTCGAGCCACCACATGGCCATGCGTTCGCCGTATTGCTCGGATGCCAACAATTCGTCGACCAGTTTTTCATACGCTTTTGGATCTTGATCTTGAACGAATCTCTCCACCATTTCGGAAGAGGGTGGCAGGCCGGTGAGATCAAAACTTAAACGGCGCGCCAGCGTCCGGCGGTCCGCTTCAGGAGCGAAGGCCTGCTGGTTATCGACAAGATTCTTAAGAACGAATCGATCGATATCGTTGCTGACCAGGTTGGCATCGACAGCGTTGGGCGGCGCGGGTCGCGAAATGGGTTGGAACGACCAATGGCCCTGAAACGAACCACCTTGCTCAATCCATTGTTGCAAAATTTTGGTTTGTTTCTCATCGAGCTGTTTGCCGAATTTGGCTGGGGGCATTTTCTCATCCCCATCTGGCAAAAGCACACGCCGCAACAATTCGCTTTCATCTGGTTTGCCAGGAACAACGACCCCCTTTGTTGTTCCATCGCCCAGCAATCCGGTTTGTGTATCCAAGCGAAGATCGGCTTCTCGGTGATTCTTGTCAGGACCATGGCAGGCAAAACAATAGTCCGAAAGAATGGGACGAACATCGCGATTGAATTCAATGTTCTGCGGTTCGTTGGCCTGAAGTGGTGTTAGCGAGATCAAGAGGACTAGCCCGCATGCACTCACCGCGATGCGATTGAAAATCTGATAGAAGACAGAGCACTGACAGAAGACAGATCCATTCATTTGGCGAGAGATCCTGGAGGGGTAAATTCAGGAGGGGTACCACATCGTCAGACAGAAAAAGTATAGCTCAGATTGGTTCGGGAATCACCCTCGCAACCTGGGAGATAGTGTTTTTGCCTCAGAGTTGGCCTTATTCGAGTGTATTCTGGGGTGCGGTCAAGATTTCCTGCCAATTTCCCTGCTGAAATCGCTGTTGAGGCAGGAATGTTCCTTTGTAATTCAGATGCCTATTTTGAGCGACGTACATCCCGAGATAGAGCCAAGTCCGGTTGGTGCGAGTTGCCCAGCGAAATTGGCGGATAATGGCGTAAGTTCCCAGGCTGAGATCCGAAAATTCGGGATCGAAATAAGTGTATACGGCCGAGAGCGAATCTTGTCCGCAGTCGACAATGGAAACCGCCGCCAAACGGTTTTGCAGCCAAAAGCTCAATTCGATGGTGGGGCATGATGTATTGATGAGGAAGCCTTCCATATCGCTGGCAGTATAGTCCTCCTCATGGCGATTTAGGCCGCGAACCCGGCGGTGCAAATTGAAGAGGTCCAGGCGTTGCTGATCCAGTTTGGGGTGACCGAATTGTTCGGTCAAAACTTCGGCCCCCTTTCTTTCGACACGCCGCCGCGTGGCATTGAGGCGAAAAGTGGGTACATGAAGACGAGAAGGTTCGCACGCGCTGCAGTTGGTGCACTGCGTGTAGTAAAAGAAGTATCCAGACCTGCGTTTACCCTCGGCTAAAACGGTGTCGAGTTCTTCGGGAGCGAGCATGCGCGAGGGATACAGCAGTGGCGTACGAGCCAATTGTCCGTCTAAATACGAACAGGGATGTTCATCGCTACCTAAGGAATGCCAGCGCAATTGCGAATCGGATGCCTGCAGGTCGGACATAGAGCGAACATCTTACCAATGGACTATTTAGGACTCTTGCGGAGAATCACACACGCCGCTTGACCATAGCAGGTTTGAGAGAGTTTTGCAAAGTAATCCTGCTGCCAAGGTTTCGCTTCGCCTTGGATGAGGTGCACAGGACAGTCCGGGTCAACCTGTTTCGTATTGAGTGTTGGAAAGACCCTGTTTTCCGCTGCGCCCCATAGGCTCCCAGTGAGTTCGGCTAAGGCCGTTGCTGCGCCGAGCGAACCGAAATAACTTTTGAGGGCAGTCACGGGAGTTGAACGGGCGATGGTTGCAATCGCTGTCGCTTCTTCGAGGTCCTCACTGCGCGTTCCGTTGCCGTTGGCGTTGATGTGATCCAATTGATGCGTTTGGAGTTGGGACATCTTGAGTGCGCCATTCAATGCATTGGCAACGGCCAATCGACTACCGCCGTAGGCTTCCGCCGGCTTGACGCACGAACAGCCCCAACCTACGAACTCTGCCAGAATGGGAGCTTGGCGACGCAGTGCATGTTCCAAGCTTTCGATCACCAAAGCGGCCGCCCCTTCGCCTTCAACCATTCCATCCCTATCGGT
>JBIKMB010000046.1:0-32966 GCA_044359485.1 Pirellulaceae bacterium
GTGCGAAATAAAGATTTGTCGATCGGTACCAAACAACTCATCCGACTTAAACCACTTTGGTAACGCTGGTGGATTGGGCGTTTGTCGGTCAACGTCTTTGCGTTGTTCGTTTTTGGGACTTTGCTCCATAATCCACCCAAAAGTTTAGTCCAACAGAGCCTTATTGAGACCACGTATCATTAAGATGAGAAGTTGCCGCATTTTTGTCAACGTCTGGTGTCAAAAATCCCAACTGAATTTTGTGGTTCGAAATTGCCCCCAATCGCCGAATGGGCTACAAGAGTTTTTGAGAAATTTCTTTCGGCGGATGGAGCTTTCATGAGGGAGCCAGTTCGCAAACGGGGAGCGGGTGCGGCTGGAAGAATCGTCTGCACAGCCTTCAATAGACAGCATGCAATAGACAGCATTCAATAGACAGCATTCAAGGGACAACAGGTCCGAGGGCCACGGTGGCTGAAGAACCAGATTCAGGTGATGTCGACGAGGATCATGGGCTCTCGCTGGAGGAGTTGGGAGAAGCTTATGCGCAGATGTTGCACCGCGGCAAGGCTCCTTATCCGATAGTTGCTGCGGAGGAGCCCGAGCCCACGCTGATCGAACCGATCGTACCGGGTCACGATCCGCTGGAAGAAGAGCTTCAGGAGGATGAGGCTTTGTTGATTGCTCCGCATTCGATTGTGGAGGCGGCTTTATTTGTGGGTCATCCGGAAAACAAACCGCTGACTCCTGAGATGCTGGCGGGTGTGATGCGAGGCGTTCATCCGGCGGAGGTCGAAGTGATCGTGAGCGAGTTGAATCAAAGTTATGAGAGAGAGGGGACTGCGTATCGGATTCAGCTTGCGGCTGGGGGCTACCGAATGGAACTTGCTCCGCATTTACACGCCTTGCGCGATCGATTTTACGGCAAGATCAAAGAAGCGAAACTCAATCAAGCCGCAGTCGATGTCTTGGCTTTGGTCGCGTACCAACCTGGCGTGGACCGTGGTAAAATCGAACAGCAATACGGCAAGCCTGCGGGGAGTATCTTGACTCAAATGGTGCGGCGAAATTTATTGGAGATTCGTCGCGAGGGAAAAGGGAAAACGCGCCGCGAGCGTTACTATCCCACCGAGCGTTTTTTGGCATTATTTCAGATCGACGCTTTGGAAGATCTTCCGAGGGTCGATGAATTTTAGAAGGTTGAATCGCCACTTGGGGTTCGAGATCAATGGGTGGAGTGATGCGCGGCAAGCAGCGATTTGATGAAGCATGTAGGTCGGGTGGGCCATGGATACTACCTTCGTTGTTGATGTGCGATTTTGCCAATTTGGAGCGCGAAGTGCGGCGTCTGGAGGAGGCTGGCATCCAAATCTTGCATCTCGATGTTATGGACGGTCATTTTGTCCCCAACCTCTCCTACGGACTCCCCATAGTAGCGTCACTCCGAAAGGTTACCAATCTCATTCTCGATGTCCACCTAATGATCTCGGACCCCCAGCACTATGCCCCCCAATTCGTGGACATTGGCACAGATTGTATCACGTTTCACCGGGAAGCCGTTGACGACCCTAGGCAGCTGTTAAGACAATTAAAAGAGTTAGGGGTTGCGGCAGGACTTGCCTTCAATCCAAAAACGGCGATCGACATGAACCTAGGTTCGGTGGATCGAGAAGCTGTGGAACTTTGCGATTTGGTTTTGGTAATGAGTGTCGAAGCGGGTTTTGGTGGACAAGCCTTCGATCCGATTGCTTTAACAAAACTTGCGATGCTTCGCAGCCAAGGCCCCAAATCGCTGTGGTTGGAAGTGGATGGTGGAGTGAATCGGACGACGATTGGAGCTTGTCGCAACGCGGGGGCAGATTTATTGGTGGTTGGTTCGGCCATTTTCAAACAGCCGGATTATGGTGAGGCGATAGGGCAACTCACCACAGCCATGGAGCCTTCGCACCAGGATTTTTTTTGAGGGTATATGTTAACAGTCATTTTGGTTCGGCCTGGCGCAACGTCATTTGATGACGATGGTCGTATCAAGGGAACGCTTGAATTACCGCTGAGCAACAGCGGGATGGTACAAGCGGAGAAAACAGCAGTTGAGTTGGCCGAATTGCCAATCGAATGTTTGTATGTTGCACCTTGCATGTCGGCTCAGCAAACAGCCAATGTTTTGAGTGAGCGATGTGGTTGGAAAATCAAGACGATCGATGGATTCAAAAACCTTGACCAAGGACTATGGCAGGGTAAGCGTATCGAGGAGGTTCGGCGTCAACTTCCCAAGGTTTATCGTCAATACCAAGAAAACCCTGGCACAGTATGTCCCCCTGGTGGTGAAACATTGGACACTGCTGAGGAGCGTGCGAAAAAGGGATTGGCCCGGTTGCTGAAAAAACATCGGCAAGGTGTGATTGGCTTGGTCGTTCCCGAACCGATGGCTTCCGTGGTTAAACGCATTTTGTCTTCGACCCAAGTGGGCGACCTGTGGAAATCGTGCTGCGACGATGGACACTGGGATACGATTCAAGTCGCTCAGGGACATTTAGTGTTGGCCTAAGTAATTAGTAATCGATTTGCTTTTTGCGGCAAATGGCGAGGCGAGATTAGAAACATGGCGATTGTAGAACGAAACGAACCGACCGAAGCTCAAACGAAGGTTTTCAAACGGCGTGAGATTCCGGCTGGTCTGTGGATTAAGTGCGGAGGTTGCCAAGCAACGATTTACAGCAAAGAAGCTCAAAAACTTCTCAATGTTTGTCCCAAGTGCCAATATCACTTTTATGTTTCTGCTCAGGAGCGATTGGCTCAGGTGCTGGATGAAGGGACTTTTGAGGAATGGGACGATCACCTTCGCCCGACGGATCCTTTGAAATTTGCTGACAAGAAAAGTTATGCCGAACGGTTGGTCGCTGAGCAAGAAAGAACGGGAATGACCGATGCCGCCATGACCGGTTGCGGCATGATTCGGGCTCGGCGCGTCGCCATCGGCGTCACCGACTCAGCCTTCATCATGGGAAGTATGGGATCGGTGGTGGGAGAGCGACTGGCGAGGTTGGTGGAACGGGCTACCGAGCAAAAACTCCCGTTGATCATCGTGAGTGGCTCGGGCGGCGGAGCTCGCATGCACGAAGGCATTCTCTCTCTGATGCAAATGGCCAAAGTGTCTGCTGCCTTGTCGCGTTATCGCGAGAATGGTGGTCTGTTTATCAGTGTTTTAACAAACCCAACTATGGGTGGGGTGGCGGCAAGCTTTGCGTCCTTGGGGGATTTGGTATTCGCCGAGCCCAAAGCGTTGATCGGATTCGCCGGCCCGCGTACGATCAAAGCTACCATCAAAATTGAATTGCCCCCAGGTTTTCAGACCAGCGAATTCCTTTTGGAACATGGATATATCGATCGAATCGTCGAACGATCCAAATTGAAGTCTGAAATCGCGCGAGCCATTGATTATTGTGGATGGTAAGTCGTTCGAATCACTTATCTCCCTCTGAGTGGTCAATGTGTCATGGGTCTGCTGGATAAGCTAAGCGCAATGTTCCGAACCGAGTCCCGCTGCGATGTGGAGACTCGGTTTGAACGTTTGCGATCTTCGGTCTTTGGAACGATGAGCAACTTTTATGTTGCCCGCGACCGCGTTCGCAATGAAGTGGTCGGGGTGAAGTTGTGCGATGCCGAGAAAGTGGCCTTCTTCGAAAATCGGTTTAAGGGACTCAATAAGCCAAGTGAGGGAGAAATCGCAACCAAAATGCGACATCCCAACATCGTCGTAACTTACGAATATGGTACGACTACCAAGGGTCTACCTTATCTGGTGATGGAGTTTGTCGACGGTCCTGGTCTTCAACAACTCATCTACTCCAAATCCGAAGAGTTGCTCAACGGACGGCGACTGAATCTCATTCGGCAAATGGCCGAAGCGTTAAAATATGTGCACGAACAAGGCTTTATCCATCGGGATATTTGCCCTCGAAACTACATCTGTTTCACCAATATGGAACAGATTAAAATGATTGACTTCGGTTTGACGGTGCCAGCTACCAAAGAGTTCATGCAGCCAGGCAACCGGACGGGCACCCCGTTGTATATGTCACCGGAAATTGTTCGCCGCAAGCCGACCGATCAACGAGTCGACATTTTTTCCTTCGGAGTCACCTGCTACCATCTCTGCACTTTTGAACTTCCCTGGCCGGTAGGCGATGCCTCGGGACTGGCCGCACTGCAGCATGACACGCATCCTGCACGTGACATCTTTGAGTATCGCCCCGATTTGGACCGCAACTTAGGCAACGCGATCATGGCAGCGATGCGTCCCAATCTCAACGATCGCACCGCGACCATGGATCAGTTTTTGCAGCAAATCCGGAATGCGAAAAGCGATTTCCGCTAATGCTAGTGCAGCGGACCGGTATCTCCCTGCTCCCACTCGCGACGAATCTCGCGCAAACCATAAGCACACATATCAAATTGCTCACTCAATCGCCGCATCAGCGAGCAAGGAAGATCATCGCGCGAGGTCTCGATCAACGCGGCGACGTGATATGCCCGTTTGCCCTCTTCGCTATAGCTGATGAATTGATCGCGGCGATCGGGGCCCCGCATTTCGCGCAGAGCTTCCGGATACATGCCAGCCCAAAAGAGAGTAAAATCTCCGATGTGACGATGCACTTCCCGCTTGGCTTCGCCAACTCGCTGCTTAGCCTCCATCAACATGCCCACCACTTCGGTGATCGGGCGCCCGTTGATAAAGCGAATCCGATGTAAATTTTCGGTCCGCATAAAACGGCATAGCAGATTGCTAACGTAATCCACCAGTTGAGTGTCAACGACACCCAACCGACTGTGAAAGACGTGTTCCGACACGCCTATAAAGAATTGGCCCACAGCATTTCCCGATGGAGAACTGCTGTTACTGGAACCATCAGCCGAACGATTATTTGGTGTTTCACTGTTCATGGCCACTTGCCCCTAGAACCTTAAAGACACCCTGTCACTCTATGACAACCAAGAGCCTGCCCGAAAACCGCGGGTAACGCCGAAGCGCTAATGGCTTTCAGATACGCTTCAAAAAAGAAGTCGACCGAAGTCAACATTTTAATTATAGAATGCGAAATTAAAAAGGGCGAGGATTTCTCGTTGGATCTCGCCCGAAATGATTTGCCACCCAAGTGGCGATGCGGCTTAGGCAGTCTTCTTGGCTCTCGGTATTTTCAGATTGAACAGTCCAAAAATGTCCGCCTGATTGAGCCCTAAACTCGGTGGTGTTCCTGCCTCTGCAAACAGCGCATTGAACAGCTCGCGCTTTTCTTCTAGAACTTTATGAATTCGCTCCTCAATCGTTCCAGCGACTAGCATTCGCGTTACCGTGACCGATCCGGCCGCCCCCAGACGATGCGCACGATTGATGGCTTGGTCTTCCACGGCTGGATTCCACCAACGGTCAAACAAAAAAACGTAGCGGCAAAATTGCAAATTCAACCCAACACTCCCCGCACCATAACTCATCAGCAGCACATGGCGTTTCGGGTTCTCTTTAAATTCTTGCAGAATCGAATCCCTTTTCTCGCTCGGTATGCGACCGTGATACTGCAAAGGATTAAAACGCTCCAGCACATCCGAAATTCTATCGATAGCTTGAACCCACTGGCTGAATACAATCGCCTTTTGGCCGCTAGCCGCCACTTCTTCAAGGTCCGCCTCCAAACGCTCCAACTTACAACTGGCTCCCGTCACTGGATCAAAATTACAGATCTGCTTCAAACGTAAAACCAATTCAAAAACATGCTGGATCGTAAGCTCCTGGCCCATATCCGACAGTTGAATGACACCTTCCTCTTCGGCCGCCTTATAGGTCGCGAGTTGTTCAGAAGTCAAATCGAGTTCTGCATCGCGGAACAACTTGGGGGGCATTTCCGTGAGCACCTTATCTTTTGTCCGGCGCAAAATATGGTCTCGGGTCGCTTGTCCCATTTGTTTCAGCGACATGCCATCGCGCAGGTGGCCAGGTTGCAAAAATTCGAAAATACTCACCAAATCCTCGGGTGTATTTTCGATCGGTGTTCCCGTCAAAGCCCATGATCGGCCACGCGAAATACCTCGCGCGATTTCGCTCGTCGTGCTGTTTCGATTCTTGATTCGCTGCGCTTCGTCCAGAATGACTAAATCAAAATGCAAATTTCCCTGCAGCAATTCGCGATCTCTCATCAACAATTCATAGTTGGCGATTCGCACCGGTAAACCCGGCTGGTTCCACATCCACTGCCGCTTCGCGGAATCCCCTTCGATCACTGCAACCGGAATCTCCGGAGCCCACAAGCGAAACTCGCGCACCCAATTGGTGACCAGAGGCTTGGGACAAACCAGTAGAACTGTTCGCAGTTGATTGGCGAGCAGCAACATGCGAACCGTGGTGATCGCTTGCATTGTTTTGCCGAGTCCCATTTCGTCGGCCAAAATGGCTGTCTCGCGCGAAAACAAAAACGCGATGCCTTCGAACTGATAGGGAAACGGCTGAAACGCAAAATCCAACTTGGCATTGGATACCAGCGTTTCCAACGGGGGTTGCAATACGTAGTAAAGTCGATCTTCCAGCTTCACCAAATCCTTAGGGGGCCGAATGCGCGTCACCGAAGATGCGACATGGTTCCGCGGCGGATTGGACGGAGAAGAACTTGGCGCTGCACCCACAGGACCGCTGGCTGCAGACTTCGCCTGCGCTGCCAATTGCCACTGAGGCGATTCGGGAAAATCAAAACTCAAGGTATGAATTTTCGGCTGAGGTATCTTGATCGCAATACTGCTAACGTCAACCTTCTCTGCCTGAAAGATGCTGGTTTCGATTTTGATGTCGCGACCAATTTGCGATTGCCAGCCGGTTGCAAAACCTTCGATGTTCCAAGTCGCGCGAAAGGGCAGATCGGCAAATCCGATTTCTTGCGGCAAATCTCCCTCGGGTAAATCTCCCTCGGCTTGAAACCCCGCCGATCCACCCAGGACAGAGGCCAACATATCCATGTTCGCACTTTCAAAGGTTTTCAACTAAGCGGCCTTCGACGCCGGATGGGCTTCCTGCAACGCTTCAACAATCCGCGTAAATGGCTCAAGCAAATCGACCTGCTGCAGAAGCTCATCCCTTCGCTTCAACACAAAATCCCAATCCCCTTGATGGGCGCCATTGACCAAGATTTTGTGACCGTTCAATTCTCCAACCGCAACACCCAAATTCTGCGACTGCGGTAACTGCAAGTCCTTACTCGAACCAACTCCCTCCGCAGAACTCACACAACAAACAGGAATCTCACTGAGATTTCTGAGAGACAACACCGAAGGACTATCCGTGAACAATACCACCGGTTGCAACTTCGCTTTCGATACCAGCGTCCGAGCTATCTGCTCTCCACAAAGATAATCCACCAGCGTTGGACCATACAAAATGCTCTGCGCACGCGTCGGTTTTACCGGCAACGTACAATGAAATTCCAAAGGTCTTGCCAACGAATTGACCAACAGGAACCCGCCCAAGTATCCAAGTTCCAGGTGCTGCCGCACCGTCAGGAAACCTAGGGTCGAGTGGTCAGTACCTCTGGTGGTGCTCATGCTGCTCCAATACCGAGTGCGTCGAAATGAACAACCGTCCCCGTTAGCCTGGAAATCGCCAACGGATTGCCTCGATCGTGCGAATGGCCCATCCCTACGATCGTAATCATTGAGTTCGGCAGTCCGGTCGTAACGACTTTAAGGAGCATAAACCACCTCTCCGGACCTATTTATTTTACCCAAACCACCAAAATATTCTTTGGTCAACAAGATGCTCGACTTTTCGACACCCCCGTGACTATACTCGAATGAGAAGATCTCATTTAGAAATTGCCGGAGCGATAAAGTTCAATGTCTCACGAACCTACCCAATATTCGCCTGTGTTTCGTATCGATGTATCCGCCGAACCGGGATCCGATAGTCACAGTATGGGAGACGCAGGGACAGCCATCGTCGCGCTGATGAGACAGTTGGTCATCGCCCAGGAACGGCAAAACCAACTGATGGAGCAAATGATTCAAAACAACGTAAACGCTCAGAAGCAACGAGCCAATGAGTTGCAGCAATGGAAGGATGCCAACCCTAAACTTGCTAGAGCCTGTCGAAGAGCTGCGGAGTCCTTATCGCGCGTACAGGCCCAATTTTTGGAGAGTATTACGGACGAGGTCGAAGCCAACGAAGAAGATTTGCTCGATGGCGAATTTGTTTTGAGCGAATTCGTGGATCGCTTTGGCCCACGGCTCGCCCATCTCAACGGCGTCCTACAAGTCCTGGCCCAACTCGGAACTGGCGTACCCAGCCAAGGCTAGTTTTTGAAGTGAATTGAGCACTTATCGCTCTCGCACACCCTGCCGGCCAATCGGTAACGTCGCTTGGCAACTTGCCTGTATCCCCATTGCCACAGGGGCAATGTCAAGGGAATATGCATCAGTGGCATCAGCCAGTACAACCACGGTAATTTCGTGGTCAAATATCGCACCGCCGCCGCCCCGCCGTATTGCCTCCCTGCTGGAGTCACCACATACATCTGCTCCATCAAAGCTTCACGAGTCAGCCCGGGAAACCGCAGTCTGACCCTCGGATCATGCAGTGAAATATACGTAAGCTTCCCGCCAGAATCCCACCCTCTTAGTCGTTCCACTTGCGCTCGACAAAAATTGCACTCGCCATCGTAAATAACCACATCGCTTGTCCAAGGATGCTGCGATTGCAAATCCCCCTCCTCGCCATCCGGATCGGGTAGTTGAGAGGCTGCTGGAGGAATCATTTTGGGCTCCAAGGTTTTCAGTTTTCAGTTTTCAGTTTTCAGTTTTCAGAGTTCAGTTTTCAGTGTTCAGTTTTCAGTGTTCAGAGTGGAGGGTTTTTTAGCGTAGCATGGAAATTGGGAGGTTTGGGTGGATAAAATGGAAGGAAAGGGGGCTTGCTCCCAAAAAAGGAGTTCCGCGGTCTTGATTTGCTGACTGAAATCGCCCCATCATGATGTCTGCCGCCTGGATGAGCCCCACCCACGTTTCGGTCTAACCCCCGGATCTTGACGCAGTTTATCCTCCTGCCGCTCCCGCCCGCTTCACTTCCCGCCGCCATAGACGTTTGCCTCACACCCGACTACCTCACCGAACTGCTTCGCCCACTTGCCCCACCCAATTGTTAGGTACTTTCTCATGAACCGCAATTCTCGTCCGCAGTTAATGAGTCGCGAGTGCGTCGCCCGCCTTACCAAGTATACTCTCTGGCTCACCCTGTTGGTTTTGGCCTATCTCTCGTTGGCTCAGGTAAGTGCCCAGGAAGTTTCGCCCCCTGCATTGCACCAACAGATCGACCAACTCTTATCGCCAACCGATGCCGCACTCCCCCATGCCGAAGTTGCGGAATCCTTGCTTGTCCGCCGGGTGTATCTCGATTTGATTGGTGTTCCTCCAAGCTTATCTCAACTGCAATCGTACCAAGCGGACACATCCGCAGACAAATACACCCAGTTGGTTCAACGCTTGTTGCAGAGTCCAGAGTTTATAGAGCACTGGGTCAAGCAATTGGATCTGATGTTCATGGAACGCCGCGGCAACACACATGTGCCGCAAGTTGATTGGGAAGAATATCTCCGCAAGTCTCTCACCGCTCAGCAACCCTTCAACCAACTATGCTCTGAAATTTTGTCGGCCAGTGGCGCACCTGGGGCAGGGCGACCAGCTGGGCGATTTTATCTTGATCGTGGCGGCGACATACACTTGATCACGCGCGATGTGGGGCGAGTCTTTTTTGGACGTGATCTTCAGTGTGCTCAATGTCATGATCACCCACTGATCGATTCCTATTTTCAAAGTGATTTCCATGGCATCTCTGCCTTTTTCAGCGGCGGTTATATGGTTGAAGTTGCCGAAGGCGATAAAAAATTGCAAGTGTACGCAGAGAAATCGTTGCTCGAGAGCCCTTATGAATCGGTATTTCACAAAGGTACCGTGCATCGTACGCTTCCGCGGATACCTGGCATAGCCGAAGTCATTCCGCCCAGTTTGCAACCAGGTGCTGATTATGAAGTGGCACCAGCCGACGGAGTCGCCGCAAAACCGAAGTACAGTCGAAGATCGCAATTGGCCCAATTAGCAACATCGGGAACTTCCCAAGCTTTTAATGAGAATTGGGCGAATCGATTTTGGGCATCGCTGTTTGGACGAGGAATCATTCACCCGACCGACCTGATTCATGCGGATGCCGAACCTCTGCATCCCGACTTATTGTCGTTGCTGGGACAACGATTTGCCGGATCCAATTTCAATTTGCGTTTTCTGCTGGGTGAATTCGTCCAAACCAGACTGTACCGATCGGGACAGAGCGAACCGTTCGATGGTACCGCGCCGTTGCTGGCCAAAGAGATTGTCCACAAGGTCGACTGGAATAAAATTTTGTCCGATCGGCAGATGCGTTTAGACTCGACCAAAACAGAACTAGCCCCCCTGCGAGACAAAACCAATACCGCCAAAAATAGTTTGCTGGCGATAGAACAAGAGCGCACCGCCTTACTTACAGCCCTAGACCAAACGCGGGCCGCGCTGATGGGTGCCAACGATGCTCAAAATAAGGCGGCTATCGAAGTCGCTACCGCCGAAAAGAATCTTGCGGATGAACAAGCCAAACAATCCAAACTTCAGGCAGCCTCCGCCGCTACAAACGAAGTCAAGGGGTTGATCAATCAGGACGCGGAGATTGCTAAAGCGGCCGAGATCTTGCAACAAAAACTTACAGCTTTCGGAACTTCAGTGATGAATCTAGGCAACATCGCGGAGGAAAAGCGGAAGGTTCTCGCTGCAGCGCAAGGTGCAACGGAAACACATAAAGTCGCTTGGGCGGCTGCTGACAAAGCAGTAACGGACAAAAGTTCGGCCTATCATCAAGCCGACTTAGTTTATCTTGAGGCTCGCAATCTGGAAGAACAAGCTCGTCTCCGCAGCGGGGCGCTGAAACGAGACGTTGACTATGCCAAAGCGGTTATTGCCGTTCGAACTGGCCTGGATGAGATCGATACGAGAGCGGCAGAGCTAGCGCAGATTGTTGCTCAACGCGACACTCTAGTTTCCCAAAAAAGTGTCTATGCCAACAATCTGGCACAGCTTGAACCACAGTTGACCCAAGCGACTCGCGATCGCGATCAAGCGCAGGAGGCTATGAAAGCTCAGCAGCAACGACTGCAAGATACGGAAGGCAAACATCAACTGATTGTAACGGCGCAGGCAGCCCTCCAAAAACTCCCCGACAATCAAGTAGATTCTTTAAGAACTGCCATGGAGGAACTACAACGTCGCTTGACAGACTCTGAAAAAAATCTTGTTGCTCAACGACAGGAGATGCAGACTCAAGAGAGCATGCTCACTGCGGTTCAAACCAAACTCATTCAATTGCAAGCTGCCCAAATGAACGAAGCGATGGGAATCGCCAAGACCGATATGGCTTTAGCATCGGTGGAAACCCAGCTGCAGCAAGCAGATCAAGCGCGAGTGGCTGCGAATGAGAAATACCACCGGCAAATCCAAGAATTGCGAAAACTGCGAATGGAGCGTTTCGAGTACGCAAAACTGGTTGCTCTAACCCCCGAACAAATGGCGTGGAGCTTTTTGAGTACTATGGGATTTTTGGAGCGTCAAATCGCAGCTAAGCTTGCTGAGCTCGATAAGGCAGCACCCTTCACAGCGGAGCAACTGCAAGATGCCAAGCTGGTGCAACAACGTCATTTACAAGCCTATTTGCAAGCTCGCAAAGATCTGCAGGGCAATGTAAATATTTTTGTAAGTTTGTATGGTGCTGGTGCGGGACAACCTCAGGGTGATTTTTTCGCTACCGCGGATCAAGCCTTGTTTGCCAACAATGGCGGTGTCCTTTTTTCGTGGGCCGGTTCAGCGGGTGATAATGTGACCAGCAAGTTGATCAGTGCCACCGACATGCCGGCAGCCATCAATCAGCTTTATTTGGCTCTTCTTGGTCGCGCTCCGACTCCGGAAGAGATTGCAGATGTTCAACAATATTTAAGTCAGGCCCCGGACCAAAAAGCCGCACTAGCCCAAGAGCTAGTTTGGGGCATTTTGACCAGCGCTGAGTTTCGATTCAATCACTAATTGCGTTGCGTAGGAGATTTGATCATGAAGTGCCAATACGCCTGTGGTTCATCTGAGCATTTAATGGCTCGCCGCAAGTTTCTGTCTCTCTCCGCCTCCGGTGCTGTGGGGGTCGCGGGTGGCCTCGGACTCTTAACGCGTGGAGCGGCTGCCGAACAAGTTCAACAGAAGCAACAGCGGATTGTCGTTTTCAACATGCATGGCGGCTTGAGTCAGCTTGAGAGTTGGGACCCCAAACCGGGCACGCGAACCGGCGGACCATTTAGGGCCATCCCAACTTCGGTACCCGGCTTGCATATCAGCGAATTGCTCCCGCAGACCGCGCTGCAAATGCATCATCTCTGCTTGTTTCGTGGGGTGAATACCAGCGAAGATGATCATGGCAAAGGGGCTTACATGATGATGACCGGGAGACGACAAAGCCCCGCCGCGGATTATCCTGAGATCGGCGCCGTAGCTGCAAAAACGCTGATGCCCAGCGATAGCTCCTTGCCTGGGCACATTCGGATTGTGCCACATGGTGGCGGGGGACGCGGTTCGGATGCGGCCTATCTGGGTCCAAAATATTCCAGTATCCATTTGGGTAACGGTAACCCTCCCCAATACACCAAACGACCGGATGGAATCACCGATGAAGTCGAGAAAAGACGCCAGGAATTCCGTCGTAAAACCGATCGCCGATTTTTGGATGGACGACGCACCGCAATGACCGATGTCTTCACGTATAGTTTTGAACAAGCTGACCGACTGATGGAGCAACGCGATGTTTTCGACGTCACTAAAGAACCCGTCGCAGATCAAGAGAAATATGGAACCCATGATTTCGGTCGACACTGCCTATTGGCTCGGCGTTTGATCGAACGCGGCATATCTTTTGTACAAGTTTCTCACTCCAACTATGATACCCATAATGAGAATTTCGACTTTCACCTTGAACAGGTTAGTGAATTCGATCGACCTTTTGCTACGTTTGTCTCCGATCTGTCCCAGCGCGGCTTACTAGATCAGACATTGATCGTGGTCCTCTCGGAATTCGGCAGAACGCCGAACATCAATCTCTATCTCGGTCGCGATCATTGGTCTCGAGCATGGTCGGTTCTGGCTGGTGGTGGAAAGTTGGCACGCGGAGCCGTTCTGGGTGCGACTAATGCGGAAGGAACCGAAGTCGTCGATGTCCAGGTCGATCATGCGCAATTGTTTCACACGTACTTGCAAGCTGTGGGCGTCGATTCAACCACTTCGTTTCAAATCGACGGTCGCGATCTTCCCATGGCTGATCCCGCAGCGGAACCCATTTGGAAAGCCATTGTATAACCTTAAGTTGCCGTGATTCCTCTCCCTCCGCTGAAAGCTACATACGATGCTGGACGTTTCTAAAGCGCGACTCATTCACGATTTCACCCATGAGCGTCCATTGCTGGCCTGTCGTTACGATCCGAAAGAACGGTATGTGGTCACCTCCTCGGAGGATTTTCGTTTACAGCGATTCAACTTACCTGGGGGTGAAAAAACGGTACTACCGGAAGTGCACAACAGTTGGGTGCATGCCTTAGGTTTTTCGCCGGATGGGCAAACACTGTATAGCGGCGGGTGCGACGGTAAGCTTGTCTTTTGGAATATAGCGGAACCGGAAGTCAAACCTGTGCGAACCATCGACGCCCATCAAGGCTGGTTACGCGCTTTGAGCGTCAGCCCAGATGGGAGCCTGATCGCGACGGGCAGCAATGACAAAACGGTCAAAGTTTGGAACACACAGAGCGGTGAATTGGTTAAGCAATGGGTCGGCCACACGAAAAATGTCTATAGCATTCAGTTTATGCCTGATGGCAAACGTATTTTGAGTGGTGATTTGGGAGGTGCCGTTCAACTCCGCTCCTTGGACGCAGATGACGTGAAGGCCTCCTTTGAGGCTAAGCCGCTGCATACCTATGAAGGTGGCCAAATGGTTGATTTTGGCGGTGTACGATGCTTGGCAGTTCGCCCCAGCAGCGATCAATTTGCCGCCGGCGGACTCCATAAAGCCTCCAATCCACTCGGAGCGGTTCACGAACCGCTCGCTCTGAGATTTGCGATGGAAGGTGGCCAAGTCTTAAAGAGTCACGTCAGCGAAGGGATCACTGGTGGCGGTTTATGGCGAGTTCAATGGCTCAGCGACGGAACACTGATGGGTGTCAGCGGTGGGAGCAGTGGTGGATTCTTGATTTTTTGGAATGATCAACAAGACAAAGACTATTTTAAATTCAAACTCCCCGCCCTGGCCCGCGACATGGATCTAGCCACCAACGGTCTCAATGTGGTCACCTCGCATCATGATGGCCACGTCCGCGTCACTCGCCTTTCTGCGAATTAAACATCTCTTTCATTTTGCTCTGAATCCATTCCACTCCAGAAATTCTCAAACGATCGCGGCGTTTTTCGATCGCTCGATTGATTTTCCTGGGTAAATCATTCCCCTCCTGCTTAACCTTCTCCCGCAGAAATATCTCGAGCCCTTCACCCAGTCGTTTGGCCAGCGGTCCCCCCACTTGGCTCAAGCGATTCAAGCGAAAATAATTGAGTTTCATCTCCGCCGAAACCACCTCAGGTTCCAGCAAGATATCGGGGGGAAAAGTCAACGGATGCAGACGCACAGCAACTTGGCAGATCATATCCACCTCGACATCTGCTTCAGCGTCCATGTTCAAACTGACCACTTGAACGTCATATTGCCAGACACTCAAACGCCCTTGCAGATCCAGTGGAGCTTTAATGTTGGCAGCAAACTGAACTTTACCATTGGCAAGTGTCTTGATATCCGAGATGGCGATTTGAAAATTCTCTTTCGGCTCGCGAATTTGAATTTGATATTTGGTCCAATTACCGTGATTGACCTCCTTCCATCGCCGTTTCGTCTCGAGTTTGAGTCCCTCACTGCGAAATTCCCAGCCATCCAGCACGGTTTTTTGTTGGCCCCAGTGCTTGGTGTTGTCATACTGCCGCGGAAGATGATGGTGAGCTAACCATACGATCCAACCGGTTGCCTGCTGAGCTAGCTCTGCGGAAGCATCCTCTGAATGGATATCGTCCAGAGCAACCGCTGGCGATTTAGTCTCAAGGGGCCCAGCCATTTCTCGCTTGGAGATCTGCCGACTGGCAGAATCATAACCGGATGGTTGAAAAAGTATCTCTTGCGCGTAGAGTGAGGTCGCCACTTGGGCTTGCAGAAAAGCTCCGCAAAATATTACCCTTGAAATAGACGCTGCCGCACGGCGCAGCAGGGCTTGGCCGAGTGCAACTCTCACTTGACACTTGAATCCTTGGACGACTCAGGCCGCGATGAAACTTTGACTTCCGGTTTTTGGGCCGGTGTCGGTTCCTGTGTAGACTCTTCGGGAAGTTCCAAGAAACGCAGCGAAGATGCCATTTGGGCATCTGTCCCTGCCAACTTGTCAGCCAACTCGCCACCGACGGTGAAAACCATCGAAAGCCTTCGCCCTTGATCATCCGAAAGATGATAGAAAATCCACTGAATCGGCAACTCCGAGGCTTGGCCAATCGCGGTGATCTGCAATACTCGCAACCCCGTTTCGGTAACCCTCTCCTCGGATGAAGCAAACGAGTCAAAGCTTTTATCTAACGATTTGCGGACTTCACCCTGAAAAGCCTCCAGCGTGATCTGCTGACCGGCATCAAGCTTGGCCAACTGATGGATGTTGCATTGTGAGATCACTCGATCATTTTCGATCATTCTCAGAATGGCAGCCTGCCCATTGTCATGAATGACCTTCCAGTTACGATCCGCTAACATCTGATACCGACCGCGAGTCGATTCGATCCGCTGCATCAGTAATCCCGATAGCTTAGCCTCGTCGGGTTTGGTAACGCTCAAATCGCTGGTGTAATGGGCTTCCGTTTGGCGTTCTCGCACCAAGCGAATCCGAGCCGTGATTTCAAAACCTGGCTCGGATTGACTAATCTCTCGTTTCTCGTTCAATACCATAGCCACCCAAGATATCGATTTCGTTTCGACATCGACTTGCATATTGCCCTGAACACCGATAACCGTCGGAACGCTGTTGGCTGTCGCAGCCAAATCGCCCCTGAATTCAATATCGATGCGATTCCCTTGATGCTTGCTGGCTTGTGCGTAAAAGTCCGATTTGTGGATCGCATCCAGAGAGAGCAAACGCTGCAGGGCACTTGCGGGTACGACCCATTTCTCGTTCAATTGCACCGACTTTTCGGGAAGCAATTCATGAATCGCGAGTGTATTGCATGGCATCTTGAGAAGATCGATCTCGGCAGGTGATAGCGGACCGCTGGGGCAAAATAATTGCAGTTCATTTTCCTCATATCGAGCCGCAATCTGTCGTAACTCGTCCCCTAATTGCAAACTGCTCCCGCTACTAGCAACGGTGTTCTCTACTTTAGCTTCATGAAAGTAACGCAGCGAAGTTTGAATAAGCCCCGAACTATCGGGCTCCGCAAAATGCTCTTCAAAGTCGAGGGTCGATTGAGCTTCAATGCTAGCGGAACGTGTATCCTTTTTTCGGCCTTCCTTGAGGGGTTCGCGAACTTCAATCGTGCCTCGCAATTCCATGACCAAGCGGTTTCGATAGATGTTGGCCTGCGTCATTACCGCGGATGACCGCAACTGGGCCAAATTGAGACCAGAGGAGGGAACATCCGCCCCTTCTAGCGATCGCTTGGAACTGAGATGCAAAGTCAATCCAGCGGCGGTACATAAAGCGATCCAGTCCCGGCGGCGTAGTGTGTCCATGGAAATCCTTTCCCTCAACGCTTCCTGCATTTTGGCGACAACGCATTAATCGATTGTCGGCAGTCGGCAGCAAGCGATTGGAGTGTCTTTTTTGGGGATCCGTCAGGTTGCCACAAAAATTCCCGACTGCGGTAATTTGGAGAAAATTGAACGAACTCCAGACCACGCCGATTGTCTCAAAATAAGACAAACTGTGTCAATTTTGTGACAATTCTGCTACGCTGCCCCCATCGGAGAGGTGCGGCTCCGCCACAGAGTGACAAAAAATGGGTCATTCTGCCTGGAAAAGCAAGACACTTGGTGGCATTTCGAATAACTCTCCGGTCCAACCAGTTTTTGGGTGCCTCTTTCGGCGTTGATTTGGGCCTTCCAGAGAAGAAAAAAGGGATTAATGGGGAAAACTGCGGCCGACGGAAGCTTCTCGGCGCGATTGCGTTGCGAATGGTACACCGTTTGCGGTCAAGATCTAGCCTGTGCGATTAGGTCAAAGCGATCAGCAAGACAAAGCAATCGACAGGACACTGCGATCGGCCAGATAAAGCGAACGGCCAGATAAAGCGAACGGCCAGATAAAAAGATCGGCCGTTCCAGAGGATCAGCGCGAAAAACGGTAAGAAACGAGCCGAGCAACGCGGAAGCTGTGAACCAAAAGCGCACCGATATCGTCCACACCCAAAGGTGGGCGATGGGTTTGCGATGGGTTTGCGGGATGATGTACGACAGCTTGAGTATGACAGCTTGAGCTTGACGGTTTAGGTTTGACGGGTTGGGTGGAGAGAACGCTTTAGGAAGAAGCGACTCCCATTACTGAATTGATGTTCGGCGGCCGGAAGCTGCAAGGATGAATGAGCATCAATTCTAGAAGGGTAAGGGTGGAACAAGATGCACAACGATTATCGCATCGCCATGCTGCGGGAACTTCGAGATCAACAGGTTCGATTTGCGCCGCGATCTAAGCGGATGGAGCAGGTTGCCCGAGCGGAACGATTGCTCGTAGAACTCGAGATGAACCGTGAATATCCATACGACTTTATCTTTTATCGTTTGATGGAAGTCCGTTCGGAATCCACTCAGCGAAAATTGATCAAAGGCGAAGATGCTGCGCACGATCTGCGTTTGTTCGTGGAAGATGTATCCAGTTCGCTCAACATGCGGGTGGATGAAGCTGCCGAACCGGTACATACCGTCGAAGAGCTAAGCAAAATGTTCAATGTATCGACCAAGACGATTTCGCGTTGGCGAGACCAAGGCTTGGTAAGCCGTAAATTTGTCCACGAAGGTCGCAAGCGAGTCGGCTTCTTGCACAGCAGTGTCGAGCGATTTTTACAGAGCAATCGCGAAAAAGTAAAACGAGGTGAACGATTCAGTCAATTGAGCGAAGATGAAAAGTCAGAAATTCTAGAACGCGCCCGACGTTTGTCTGCCATGGGTATCAATCCATCGGAAGTTGCTCGCCGCTTGGCCGAACAACTCAACCGCAGCGTTGAAACGATTCGGTACACGATCAAAAACTTCGATCAAAAGCATCCAGAGGTCGCTATCTTCCCAGATCACCGGCCAACGTTAACGGAGGACGATAAAAAGGTGGTTTATCAACAATACCGACGCGGTGCAAGCATTTCAGCCTTGAGCAAACGTTACGGCCGCACACGGGGTAGCATTCTGCGACTCTTGGGCGAACAACGGGCGATTCGCTTAATGGACTTGCTGTTAGACTTTATGCCCAATCCCGAATTCGAAAATCCAAAGCTGGAAGCTGATATTTTGGGACCATTGCCTCAAGCATTTGCAACCCCTAGACGAAGCAAGGCACCGGCAGGACTTCCTCCTTACCTCGCTTCTCTGTACGACAGCCAACTGTTGACACGCGAGCAGGAATATCATCTTTTCCGCAAAATGAATTTCCTGAAGTACAAAGCGAGCAAGCTGCGAAGTGAAATCGATTTGAAACAACCCAAAATCTCCACGATGGATGAAATCGAAGCGCTCTATCAACAAGCGGTAGAAGTGAAGAACCAGATTGTGCAGGCCAACTTGCGTTTAGTGGTGTCTATTGCCAAGCGACATGTCGGCAGCGGCGATGAACTTTTCTCTCTGATCAGCGATGGCAATATGTCATTGATTCGAGCTGTAGAAAAATTCGACTTCGCCCGCGGCAACAAGTTCAGCACCTATGCCAGTTGGGCGATCATGAAGAACTTCGCACGCACGATTCCCGATGAGTTCAAGCATCGCGATCGGTTCCGCACGACGGGTGAAGAAGTTTTGATGATTCAACAGGATAGCCGCGGTGATCATTTTGCAGAACAAATTGCGCAAAACCAACGACAGAGCCAAATCAATCGCATTCTGTCGAAACTAGACGAACGCGAACAGCAGATCATCATCCGTCGCTTTGGTCTCGATCACAAAAACGAACCGTTGACACTCAAAGAGGTCGGAGACCAGATGGGCGTTACCAAGGAACGCGTCCGCCAAATCGAAGCTCGAGCACTTGTGAAACTGCGAGAGGCCGCTTCGGAAGAACATATCGACATGCCTGACTAACCTGAGAGGACGCGTCTTAGACTTGTGCACAGCCTGCACACTTCAGATCCCGAGGTTCACGTCAGTTCAACTGGGTTCTAAGTGCGATGCGAACGATTTTTTGAAAGCTTCGATCGGTGTTCCGGTCGAGGCTTTTCTCATTTATCTTAGAGGGTAGTTTTTTGGATTGCGCTGCATGAACCAACGGTTGCTTGCCCCAGTATGTCCTCTTACCCAGCCTGTTGCACTCACCAGCATGTTGTTCGACAACCTGCGTAAATTAGTAAATGGTTGTTATGTTTCCTTTACGCGATAATATTCCCTCCCGCACCGTCCCCGTGATTACCTATTCGTTGATTGCATTGTGCGGAAGTGCATTTCTGCTGCAAATTCTCGCCGGCTCCAAAAATGAGCTCTTGATTGAACGCTTTGCGATGATTCCCATGCGGATCGCCGAACCGGAAGATCCAATCTTGATTTCTACGCCAGAAATCGTACAAACCCCCATCGGACCATCTCAAGCGATGATGGTCCGCGAACTTTTACCCGCCGCCGTACCTGAATGGCTGACTCTCTTCACATCGATGTTTCTCCACGGCGGCTGGCTGCACCTACTGGGTAACCTGTGGTTTCTGTACCTCTTTGGCGACAATGTCGAGGATCGATTTGGTCGAGGACTCTACTTGCTACTCTATCTCGCTAGCGGTCTGATTGCCGGGATGGCGCACTTGATTACGAACTTTGACTCCACCGTGCCGACCCTGGGCGCCTCGGGTGCGATCGCCGGAGTCATGGGAGCGTATCTCGTCCTCTATCCCCATGCCCGCGTGTTGACCGTGATCCCTCTTTTTATTTTCTTTCCCATCTTTGTGGTCCCAGCACCTATCTTTTTAGGGATTTGGTTCCTTATGCAAATAATCAACGGTTCGCTGATGAGCTTGGATTCCAACGCCGGTGGTGTTGCATGGTGGGCTCATATCGGCGGCTTCGCTGCTGGAGCTGCGCTAGCTCTTGGGCTTCAGTGGCTGCATCGATTGAAACCTGCCGTCGATGAAATCCTACCCGGAACCGATCACAGCGGTTTATATCGAAATAGATAACGCTTTTTATGAACCGGTACATTGGCTCGTTTTGATTTTCGAGTTATCAAGCTACTGCTGCCTGATTAACGCAAACAAAGAAAGCCTGCGTGGTTTTGGGCCACTCAGGCTTGCAGTGATTCGATCGCATGACTCTCGATCGCGTAAACTTTCAATATCGTTTTAAAGGCCTGGATCGATCTTGATCAGCTTGCCATTCTTCTCACCCGCGATGATCGTGACATACAAGGCTCCATCCGGTCCGAATGCCATCGCTGTCGGTTTATCCAACGGCAAGATCTTCTTGGTGCGAATCCCTTTGGCTTCATCTTTGAGCAACTGGAATAAACCACCCTGCGTGGTATCCAACCAAGCAAAATCCACGGCATACAATTGCCCTCGTGGGCTGTAGGCTAAACCGGTGATATCATGCAATTCGGTCTTGAGATTCAGAAGCAACTTCTTGGTCGCTGGATCGTAGAAAGAGAGAAGGCTATCGTTGGCAACGTTCACTTCGCCCCCCTGACCAATGACCAATTCGCCTCGTGGGCTGACCGTAATGCCAACCGGTGCATCTACCTCAACGGACTCCTTCGTGGCCAAATAGCGTTCAAATCCGGTGATCTCTACGCCGTTGCGGGCCGCTTTGGATACCCAGCCCTTGGTATCATCGCCATTGCAAGTCACGTAAACCCCATCATTGGTGACGCCGAGAGCATAGAAGTTGCCTTCCCCCTTCAGTTCACCGTTGGCAGCCAGTGCCAATGCCGTTTTGGCTTGCTCCGCCTTGAGTGGTAATTGAGCATCCTTCAAATTGAAGACAAAGATTTGATCTTCGCCGTCGATTTTGCCGCCACCACCAACGACTAATGTGTGTTCATCCAAGAAGGCCAACCCCAAAGGACCAATGTTGTACTGAGGTCCTTTACCGTAAATGTCGACAGTGAAGTCGGTCACCACCGGTTCGGCTTTCCCTTCCACAATTTTGACAATCCGCAACGCACCGCTATCGGCGACAAATACGGTTCCTGTACCCGGCTGTACCGCCACGCCACATGGATTATCTAAACCTTCGACAACGACGGAAACCTTGGGACCATTGGGCGAATCCGCTTTGGCTGGTGTCTCAGGGGCCGGCTTGGGCTCTTCTGGCTTGGGTTCAGCAGGCTTCGGCTCTTCTGGCTTAGGTTCAGCAGGCTTCGGCTCTTCTGGTTTGGCTTCGGCCGGTTTGGCTTCTTCGGGTTTTGTTTCCTGCGGCTTGGCCTCTTCGGCTGCAGGCTTTTCAGCAGCTGGTTGAGCAGGATCCTGAGCGAGGCTCAAGCTAGCCAAAAGCATGACAAGCCAGGTAAACTGGAACAGAATCTTCACTATAAAGCTCCTTTGCACAAAACGAGTGAATGCATTCCTACCCGAAATGCAAGGTAATCATCCAAGAAACGGCTGGGCAGATGCGGAACCGTTCCGAACATGTCCGTGAAACAATAATTATTGCGGCAAAGTGGGAGGTTGAATATCCGGATAACTTTGACTCGCAAGACCTTCACGCAAAAACGTGGCCAGAGCTTTTTTCTCCTCAGGCGTCAACTTCAGAGCATAAAGCTCTTCGTCCAAGAATTCGTTCGGTGTTCCACCTTTGTCGTAGTAATCAATCACTTCTTCTAAGGTTGCGAGTTGGCCATTATGCATGTAGGGAGCCGTTCGGGCAATTTCGCGCAAGGTGGGAGTCTTGAACGAACCGCGATCTCCTTTCAATTTGCTCAACTCTTCTCGCCCCTTGTCCACTTCCGGCTTATCCATCCCAACGCCGATATTGTGAAAAGCGTTATCAGAAAAGTTTGGACCTGAATGACATGCCGAGCAATTAGCTCTTCCAAAAAACAATTTCATTCCCTGCTGCGCTTCGCCAGAGAGCGCTGCGGTATCTCCAGCTTTAAAGCGGTCGTACGGCGCGTCGCCACTTAGTACGGTTCGCTCAAAAGCGGCAATTGCTTTCGCAACATCGGCCGCCTTGGGGGCGGAACCGAAAACCGCTTGAAACTGAGTGCGATAGCCTTCGATTTGATTCAAACGCGACTCGAGTTCTTCAAGCGGAAGATTCATTTCAATTGGATTTTGAATTGGACCTAAAGCCTGCTGCTCCAACGAACCGGCTCGACCATCCCAGAATTGAAATTTTTGGTACGCTGTGTTGAGAACCGTCGGAGAACTGCGACCCCCACGAGCTCCACCGAACCCCGCCGCCGTCGCTTCGCCGTTAGACCAACCCTTCGCTGGATCATGGCACGTAGCACAACTGAGCGTACTGTCTTTCGAAAGCCGCTTGTCGAAATAAAGCTGCTTGCCGAGCTCCACCTTAGCATCTGTGATCGGGTTATCAGCGGGAATCGCCACCGGTGGCAAACCCTTCGGAGGAGTTATGTCGTTCCCCCAGGCACCGCTCCACAAGCAAACCACCATTGCCATCGCAAATTGTGATGTTTGACAACTGAGATAAGCATTTTTTCGTTTCATGTTGCCACTCCTGCCACTAGGCTCGTTTGTAGTCCTGTTCAACCATTGAATGTAACCGCTCCAGGGTTACCTTTACAACCGGACTGCAGAGAACTAGCCAACTCTTCTCAGGCACTGCACTTGCCGCCCCTCGAGCGTTGTGGGCTAGGTTAGAGGAATGAAGAAGTAAGCCTCTCAGACGCCCCACATCGCTCGAGACGGTGTAAACTTAGCGCCACACCAACAACCATGAGCCCCCTTGCCCTTGACCGCGGTTAGCGGGGTTTTCTTATCGCTAGTAGACAAAGTGACCCTGCTTTACTGCAACCTAGTCGTTCGGCACCGATATAGATACTGTTATCGATGCAGCGTGCAAGAGAGTGAACCTCTAACCAAGAAACGCCATTCCCCAGCGCTACCGCCCCTACACGATACTGCTGCGAGACTGTTGCGGTACCGCTCGGGCTACAATTTCGCGGCCGCAAAAATCACCTGGGCGACCAAGATTGCCCCCGAGACTCCCGCGGCAGCCAACCGTGAAAGGCCCCACAATTCTGAAAGCCCCCTCAACGCTGAGAGCCCGCACAACGCTGAGAGCCCGCACAACGCTGAGAGCCCGCACAACGCTGAGAGCCCGCACAACGCTGAGAGGCTAAGCGGCGCTGAGAGGCTAAGCGGCTAGAGCAAACAGCGACTCACCCAAAAGCATGAAGCTATGCGAGCGAAGATTCGACCGTCGCTCGTGTATTCAAATCACGGCCAGTCACTTCACAGCCGCAGCTGTAGTTTTCAACCGACAGGGCTAGAAAAAATCCCTCGCTGCTTTTCATACGCTGTAATCTTCTCTTCTTGTTGCAAAGTCAATCCGATGTCGTCCAAGCCGTGCAGCAAATTGAATCGCCGCGACGGTTCAATGGAGAACGATTCTTTTAGCCCATACGAATCGGAAACCGTACAGTTCTCCAAATCGACCGTTAATCGATAATCGGGTGTGGACTTTTGTTTGTTGAAGATCGCGTCGATAGTTTCTTCTGCGAGAGGAATCGGCAAAAGACCATTCTTGAAACAATTGCTGTAGAAGATGTCTGCAAACGATGGTGCCAAGACTGCGCGAAATCCATAATCCGACAGAGCCCAAACCGCATGCTCGCGGCTCGAACCACTGCCGAAGTTTCGACGTGCAACCAGAATCGTCGCCCCTTGGACGGCAGGTTGATTCAGTTCAAACTCAGGATTGTTGCTACCGTCATCTTTAAAACGCCAGTCGAAAAATAAAAATTGCCCAAAACCTGTGCGCTCAATCCGTTTCAAAAATTGCTTAGGAATAATTTGATCGGTATCGACATTGGCTCGATCCATTGTGGCGACCAAGCCGGTGTGTTGCGTGAAGGGTTCCATGCGAGGTTTCTCTGAATAAGCTAGGTGTTGGTTGGATTGATAAGGTAATGGTGGAAAGAACCGCTTGAAATCAAGACTTATAGTTCCACTGGCGAATATCGGTAAAGCGACCGGTTAACGCAGCAGCGGCAGCCATTGCGGGAGAAACCAAATGCGTTCGTCCACCTTTACCCTGCCGACCTTCGAAGTTGCGATTGCTCGTCGAAGCGCACCGCTCACCCGGTTCCAAGCGATCAGGATTCATCGCCAAGCACATGCTGCATCCAGCTTCGCGCCACTCGAATCCCGCTTCCTTAAAGATCGCATCCAACCCTTCTTTTTCCGCTTGACGTTTCACTAGACCGCTGCCTGGCACCACCATGGCATGGACGTGACGATTCACGCGGTACCCCTTAACAACCTTCGCAGCTGCACGTAAGTCTTCGATGCGGGCATTGGTGCACGAACCAATAAAGACACGTTGCAATTCCACCTCACTCAGAGAAGTCCCAGGCCGCAAGCCCATATATTCCAGCGCTTGCGCCGTTGATTTCTGCTCCGTCAGATCGCTGAAATCGGCTGGATTAGGAACCCTATCACCGATGGACATTACCTGCCCGGGATTAGTTCCCCAAGTCACCTGCGGCTGAATTTCTTCACCGCGAAACGTTTTTACGACATCATACGCCGCACCGGGATCACTTGGAATCAATCGCCACTGTGCCGCTGCTTGCTCAAAATTTTGGGGCGAAAAAGGACGACCTCGCAAATAGTCAATCGTGGTTTCGTCCGGAGCAATCATCCCTGCTCGAGCTCCTGCTTCAATCGACATATTGCAAACCGTCATTCGCTCTTCCATGCTCAAACGTCGGATCGCTTCACCGGTATACTCCAGCACATATCCGGTACCACCGGCTGTCGTTAGCTTACCAATCAAATAGAGAATCAGATCTTTTGCGGTCACGCCTTCCGCCAACTGACCATCCACCCGCAACTCCATCGTCTTGGGCTTGAACTGCAACAGCGTTTGAGTTGCCAAGACGTGCTCGACCTCGCTGGTCCCAATACCAAAAGCCAAACTGCCGAAAGCCCCGTGAGTCGCCGTATGACTATCGCCGCATACAATCGTCATTCCCGGTTGTGTGTAACCGAGCTCCGGACCAATGATGTGCACGATACCTTGGTTGGGATCATGAAGATCATACAAGCGGATACCAAACTCCTCGCAGTTCCGACGCAACGTATCAACTTGCTGCTTCGAAATCTGATCCGCAATCGGCAAACTTCGATTCGTGGTCGGAACATTGTGATCCGGTGTCGCCACAGTGCGCCCGGGTCGGCGAACCTTCCTTTTAGCCAAACGCAAGCCCTCGAAAGCCTGCGCACTGGTGACCTCATGCACCAGATGCAAATCGATATACAATATCGCCGGCTTACCAAGCTCGGCATAGACAACATGATTGTCCCAGATCTTCTGAAACATGGTTCGCGGACCGGAACCATGATTTACACTTGGTGATGTCATAACTCTTTAATCTGTAGAATAGTGGCTTAGTGCTAACCTCGAGTGCTACACCCCACAAAATCCCGCAACCCATCTGGTCGCCGCGGTCTTTCGTTGCGAGCAACCCCACATACTCAAACGCCCGATCCGCTAACCATGGTACTCGTGAGCATGGTACTCGAGGCCATGGTACTCGAGGCCATGGTACTCGAGAATTCGCCCGAGAAAGGAAAGCTGCGGAGCCTGCTGGGTGCTGGGCCTGCTGGGTGCTGGGCCTGCTGGGTGCATACCCGAACCTAGTACGGAGCTCTTGACATAAGAAAAACTAATAAAAACAAAAACGACATTCCATCTGCTAATAAAACAGTGTGACATTTACCCGTTGGCCTGTCAAGCGAAGCGGGTGGGAGCGCGGCGCTCACATACATCGCTATGCAATGGCCGCTAAGGCGATAAAGCTTTATCCTTGAGTATCGGGAAGTCGGCATAGAAAAAGGAATCGAGATGGTCATTTTGGCTTTTGCCTCGGAAAGGAGCGAATGACGAAATACCGTTGGCAATTCGTCTTTGGCCTGTTGGTCGTTCTGTTGGTGGCACTGACCTTCAGAGATCTGCGTCTTCGTTTTCTTCGAGGCCCAAGTCCAGGCCCAAGCGTGGCGACTTCCCGATCCGCGCCCAGCTTGCTGGGCAATTCGATGGCACCCACTTTATTTGGGGCCCATCAGCGGACTCTCTGTCCACACTGCGGACATATCAACCGGTTCGCCACGGAGTCGTTTCCAGCGAACCTATATTTTTGTGGTCGTTGTCGCGAGGAGCTCAAAAACGGACGTTTCGAGCCTTGGGCTGGAGATGCGGTGGAAGTTGAATCAGCCGAGCAACTCCATCGCTGGGATATCGTGTTGGTTCGCGACCCCAGCGAAACGCTGAGGATTGTGAAACGCTTGGTGGCGTTTCCTGGCGAAACGCTGCAGATTAAACAGGGTGATTTGTGGATCGATGGTCAACGTATTGAACGATCTTTGCAACAGATTTTGGATTCGAAGATCACCCTGCATAACGAACTTGCCTCCGCGGTCGGCGTTCCTGCGGAGAACGACACAACTCCGCCGCCGGTGGTGGGCTGGCGCAGCTTGCCCAAGACCGCGGCATCCGGGAAGGCAAGTCGAGCGACGATGCAAGAGTTGGTTTACACGCATCGCGAGCCTTGGAAAAATATAAATAACTCCACGCAAACCGCGGTTGGCCCTAGCGGGATTGTCATGGATTGGTATCCCGAAAATCCAGCTTTTTCGGGCTCGCTATGGCCCGTTACCGATCAAATATTGGAAGTCTGTTTTGTGGCTCAACCGGCAGGTCAGCTTAAGGTGGGTCTGCGGAATCCGCGTTCGGTGGAACCAGCGTGTACTTGGCCGATCGAATGGTCTTTGACTTGGAATGGCAACACGTTGAGTTGCGGCCCTTCGCAACAAGCGCTACCGCCGTTGGACGGAGCAGAGATTTGTTTTCAGTGGACTTTCGCTTATTGCGATGGGGCCTATTGGTTGCGAGCGCGGGCAGCCCCGCTGGATTCCGATGCCCCCTATCTGGAAGATAGCTCTAACGCTTCAACTGTGATGGAGTGGAGAAGATTGCCACTGGAACTCGAAAGTCCAGCCGAGCAAAACTGTCTTCCCGAAATCTTGTGGTCGCTCCAATACGCAGGAATTGAACGTTGGGTGTATCGTCGTGTTTCTCGCGACATTTACTATAGGGGAGACACATGGAGCGAACTGCGAGGGATCCCCATGATTTACCCTGTGGATGGCTATTTTCTGGTGGGTGACAACCAGCCGATCTCATTGGATAGCCGTACTAAGGGAGGCTGGACCAAGGGGGTACCGTTGCCTTGGATTGAGGGGCGGATTGCAGGTAAGAAATGAGCTCGGTGTGCAAGCCCAAATCGATCGGTTTTTGCAAAAAGAACTCGCGTCATAAATCATTGATTCTTTGGAACTTACGTCACGCAACTGACAGGGCTGGGCGATTGTCGATAAGTGGCCAATATGGTATGTTTGTTGTCTGAAATGTATCGCAAACGGACATTGGTTTCGAAAGGAATAGAGCTTGTCCAATATCCCCCCTGATGAACCCGTAATGGGTGATGATGGTGACGACACCAATGGTGGTTCTGCCGGTCTGACTCCTCCCGATCATCCTGGAAGCCGATTGGTGGATCAACCGATCGAGGATGAGCTGCGGGACAGCTATTTAACCTACGCGATGAGCGTGATTGTATCGCGTGCGCTTCCAGATGTTCGCGACGGGTTGAAGCCGAGTCAACGTCGCATCCTTGTGGCGATGAATGACTTGAACTTGCGCCCCAACAGTTCACGGGTGAAATGCGCTAAGATTTCAGGTGATACCAGCGGTAACTACCATCCACACGGTGAGGCGGTCATTTACCCGACGCTGGTACGCATGGCCCAAGAATGGAATATGCGGCATGTGCTGATTGACAAACAAGGAAACTTCGGTTCGATCGCTGGTCTGCCTGCCGCCGCGATGCGTTACACCGAAGCGCGTTTGTCGGCTCCGGCAGCCATGATGCTGGACGATCTCGATTTAGATACCGTGGACATGGTCCCGACCTATGACCAGCGGCGGTCAGAACCGGTGGTGCTCCCGTCGAAATTCCCCAATCTCCTAGTCAACGGTACCTCGGGTATCGCGGTGGGTATGGCGACCAGCATTCCGCCTCATAACCTGGGAGAAGTTTGCGAAGGCTTGATTCGGTTGCTCGACGATCCACACATCACGATCCATGAACTGATGGATGTGATCCCAGGCCCCGACTTCCCGACCGGCGGAATCATTTGCGGGCGGGCCGGTATTCGCCAAGCTTATTTGACAGGCCGCAGCACGGTTGTTGTTCGCGCCCGAGCTAAGATTGAAGAAGATAAACGCAGATCTAGAATCGTTGTTTCCGAGATTCCTTTCCAACAATTCCGCGATCGCGTGATCGAGCGCATTGCGCAATTGGTGAGCGAAGATCGTATCAAGGGTATTTCCGGAATACGCGACGAAAGCGATTTAAAAGAACCGGTTCGCTTGGTGATTGAAATCAAACAGGGACATGATCCTGAAGTTGTGCTCAATCAGCTTTACCAGTTCTCGCCGTTGCAAGATACCTTCTCAATGATTTTCTTAGCGCTGGTCGATGGCAAACCGCGCGAACTAAATCTAAAAGAATTACTGCAAGAATTTTTGCGGCATCGCGTAACAGTCATCCGTCGCCGAACCCAATTTTTGCTCAACCGCGCTCGACGTCGCAAGCATGTCGTGGAAGGCTTGCTGATTGCGATGGCGGATATCGATGAAATTATTCGCATCATCCGCACCAGCCAATCTCAGCAAGAAGCGAAGCAACGATTGATGGGATTTGCTTGCCCCGCATCAATGCTCTCCCGCGCCCTCGGCGATCGAGGTTACGCAGAATTCACCCGTGAACGAGGCGAATCCGACGAGTATAAGCTCACCAGTGTCCAGGCCGATGCGATCCTTAAATTGGCCCTCGGACAATTGGCGAACCTAGAACAAAAACGCTTCTCCGATGAACACTCCGACTTGCTCGATGAGATATTGAGCTATTTGGAAATCCTCGGCGATCAAAAGAAAATCGATGATATTATTCGAGGGGAACTAGAAGAGATTCGTAAAAAGTTTGCCGATGATCGTCGCACTGAAATCAGTGGCGAAGAACTAGGCAATTATAACCTCGAAGATCTTATCAACGAAGAAACCATGGTCGTCACGATTTCACATCGTGGCTACATCAAGCGAACACCGGCAACCACCTACCGCGCCCAACGGCGTGGCGGCAAGGGCATCGCGGGAGCCAAGAGCGAAGAGGAAGATCCAATCGAACACCTCTTCGTCGCCAGCACGCACGCCTATTTGCTGTTTTTCACAAGCCAAGGAAAAGTCTATTGGCTCAAAGTCTATGACTTGCCACAGATGGGACGAGATAGTCGCGGCCGCGCCGTGATCAATTTGCTTAACTTGGCCCCCGAAGAAAAAATTATGGAATGTGTGCCAGTGCGCGACTTTAATGTTGAAGGCCACTTCCTCTTGATGGCAACACGCAAAGGTATCGTCAAGAAAACTCCTCTGGAAGATTACAGCCGACCTAAGAAAGGTGGCATCATCGCAATTAAACTGCGGGAAGATGATGAACTGGTCGATGTGGTCGTCACCAAGACGGGCGACCAAATCGTCCTCTCGACCGCTCGAGGAATGGCGATCCGCTTTCAAGAAAGCGACGCTCGGCCCATGGGACGAAATACCTCCGGTGTCAAAGGCATATCGCTTACCAAAGCAGATCAAGTCGTCGGAATGGTTGTCGCCGATCCCGCTGCAACGCTCCTCACACTCTGCGAAAATGGGTACGGTAAACGAACCTATTTCGGTGTTGGCGAAGTGCTTGCTCCAGCTGCCGATCAAGAAGATTCCGCTGACAAAGAACCGACCGATACACCTCCAGAAACCGAGATCACTCCAGAGACAGAATCCGACAATAACGAAGATCTAAGCTCTTCCAATACCTACCGAACTCAACGTCGCGGAGGCAAAGGTGTCATCGATATCAAGACGACCAAACGCAATGGACCCGTCATCGGCATTGCCCCAGTAACCGACGAGGATGAACTGCTGATGATGACCGCTCGCGGTAAAATACAGCGCGTAGCGGCGAAAGAAATCAGCATCATCGCTCGTAATACCCAAGGCGTTCGCATCATGTCACTCGACGAAGGTGATACTGTGGCCGCTATCGTAAGAGTCCCAGTTGAAAAAGATGAAGATGAATCGGCCGAACAACCAGCCGAAAAACCCGCTTCCTAATCGATATGCACCGAGTGGAATCGCCACCGAAAGGCATGGGCCTGAATTCAAACTTAGGACCATGCCTTTTTCTTTTTGCCCCTTTTCCTAGCTTGTCCCATGAAACTCAAGAGTGAAGCCGATGATTTCCAAGTGGAGGAACTCACTTCTCACACAGTGAGCCATGGAGCGTTCTCGCTCTACCGTTTGACGAAAGAACACTTAGGAACCTTGGAAGCCATTCAGGCTATCGCTTCCGCCTGGAACCTGGATTCGCGCGAGATCGCCTTTGGAGGCCTGAAAGATAAACACGCTAAGACCTCTCAGTTTCTGACAATCTTAAAAGGTCCCGCGACCGATCTACAACAAAAATCCTTTAAGCTCGAATTTCTCGGACATTCCAGTCGCCCCTACACGGCCCAAGATATCCAAGGCAATCGCTTCGCAATTCGCCTTCGGGAGGTTCCCGTAGACAAGAAAGCCGCAATCGAAAAGATTCTCGAAGATCCAGCGTTGGGAGTCCCCAATTATTTCGATGATCAACGCTTCGGCTCACTCGGCGAAAGCCGACAATTCTGCGCCGAAGCTTGGTGCCGAGGTGATTATGACCGAGCCCTGTGGCTGGCGCTGGCAGACTACAACCTTCACGATCGACCTCGCGAAAGACAACAAAAACAACTTCTTCAGGAACACTGGTACGACTGGGCTTGGCTCTCAAAGCATCTGGACCGCTCGCATCGGCGAGATGCCGCTGAGATATTGAATCGTAATTCGAGTGATTTCCGAGTTGCCCTCACTACGATTCGTCATGACCTGCGCGGCCTCTATCTAGCCGCTTTCCAAAGCCATCTATGGAATGAATTACTCGCGCTGTGGATCGCGAGCCTCGCTGGAACTAAAACCATCCGAACCCAAGGAGCCGCTGGAGAACTGATCTTTCCTGAATATATGGACGCGGACATTTTAGGAAAATTGAGCCGCACCGAGATTCCTCTACCTTCAGCCCGCATCACACAATGGTCCCCTGAATTCGAACCGTTGATTCAGCAAATCACAGCCAGATATCAACTGACACCCAAACAAATTCGAGTGAAGTATCCGCGCGACACCTTTTTCTCCAAGGGACAGCGCTCCGCTCTGACCAAAGTTCAGGATCTGGAATTCCTCTGGGAATCGGTTGCCTTAAACGCAACTAGGCCACCGAACACCCCAACATCGCCAGTTCGATGCATCGACCTATTGCTTCGATTTACTCTGCAACGGGGTTCGTATGCCACCATGTTGATACGCTGGCTTCGAGAGTCGCTTGATTCACAAGTCGGACCATAATACAGAAAGGCTGGCGTTTTCACACCAGCCTTCTAATCTTTTCTGCTCGATCGACACCTGTCAAATCGATACTTATTTCAAGTGCGAACCGAGAGAACTAAGGATTGACGATGGGCGAAGCGACATTGTTATCGTCGTCGTCACTAGTTAAGGCTACGATTGCACCAGCAGCGGCGGCTAAGCCCAAAAGACCACCCGCTCCTCCAGCAGCACCACCAGCCCCACCAGACCCCGCACCACTGCCGCCAGGTCCCGCTAAACCGCCGCCAGGAACAGGCATACCTAAATCTTCCAAAGCCAATTCATCTTCAGAAGGACTCGCCGGTGGCGCCAACTCGATGTTCAGAAAATCAGCCGCACCTTCCTGAAAGCTCACCAGTCTCCCCGCGCGACCAGGTGCGACTCGGACAACCGGTTTGCTTTCCACCAATTCAAAAGCCACCGCGCCACGACCAATCGGCCCCGCGACCACCAACCCATAAACACCAGGCTCCAGACCGCCGACCGAAAATGTTCCATCCGCATTTGCCATCGACTTGGCCATTTCCCTACCGTTTTGTAAGATAATGACCTCTGTGGCCGACATGTCTTTCGAAGCAAAAGGAAGTCCGGGCAACAACAATGAACCCCGCAAAGCTCCCGTTTCATCGGCTCTAACCTGCCCATTATATTGCGAGTAACGCTGCTCGCTGCTTCCAGCCATAACGCTGTCCGCAGGAGAACTGGGCACAGAGTATTGTGCAAAATACTTAGTAACCGCGCTTCCGCCTGGAACGATTGCATAAATCTTTGTGTAAGATCCCTGATCGGCTTGGCCAGATAGGACGTGAAGAGCATAGGAGAATGTTCCGCTCTTGCCCAAACCTTCAATCGTGTAACTTCCAGGTAAAACGCCGCTGAAAGAGAAATCCCCTTTCTCATCGGTCGTTGTCGA